>JBBQBG010000171.1:0-8365 GCA_038317285.1 Burkholderiales bacterium
CAGACACCAACCCTGTCCGTGGTGGTGGAGCGCGAAGAACAGATCCGCAAGTTCATCAGCCGCGACTACTGGGAAATCCACGCCACCTTCGGCGCCCTGGCCGGTGACTACGCCGCCAAGTGGTTCAACCCCGCGCATAAGAAGGATGCCGACGACGCCGAGAAAAAGGCCGACCGCGTCTGGAACCAACGCGAAGCGCAGGCCATTGCCGACGCCGTGCGCGGCCAGCAGGCTACCGTCACCGAAGAGAGCAAGCCCACCACGCAAGCCTCGCCCCTGCTGTTTGACCTGACCAGCCTGCAGCGCGAGGCCAATGGCAAGTTCGGCTTCTCGGCCAAGACCACGCTGTCCATCGCCCAAAGCCTGTACGAGCGCCACAAGGCGCTGACCTACCCGCGTACCGATTCGCGCAACCTGCCCGAAGACTATGTGCCAGTGGTCAAGGACACGCTTGCCATGCTTGCCGACAGCGGCATGAAACACCTGGCACCGTTTGCGGCCCAAGCCGTCAAGGGCGGCTATGTGAAGCCCACCAAGCGTGTGTTCGACAACGCCAAGGTCTCAGATCACTTTGCCATCATCCCCACGCTGCAAGCCCCCAGTGGTCTGAGTGAAGCCGAGCAGAAGATCTATGACCTGGTGGTGCGCCGCTTCATGGCCATCTTCTTCCCCAGCGCTGAATACCAGGTGACGACACGCATCACGACTGCTGCACAGCACGCTTTCAAAACCGAAGGCAAGGTGCTGGTCAAGCCCGGTTGGCTAGCTATCTACGGCAAAGAGGCTGCCGCCGAAGTGGAAGACGCCAAAGAGGGCGACAAGGGCCAAAACCTGGTACCGGTGCAGCCCAATGAAAAGGTCACGGGCGACCCGGTCGACCCCAAGGGCCTCAAGACCAAGCCGCCAGCACGCTATTCAGAAGCCACGTTGCTGGGCGCCATGGAAAACGCTGGCAAAACCGTCGATGACGACGAGCTGCGCGAAGCCATGGGCGAAAAAGGCCTTGGTACGCCAGCGACCCGCTCGTCCATCATCGAAGGCTTGATCGCCGAAAAGTACATGCTGCGCGAAGGCCGCGAACTGATCCCAACGGCCAAGGCCTTTCAGCTGATGACGCTCTTGCGCGGCCTGGATGTACAGGAGCTGACCAAGGCCGAACTGACCGGCGAATGGGAATACAAGCTCGCGCAGATGGAGCAGGGCAAGATGAGCCGCGAGAACTTCATGGCCGAGATTGCGTCCATGACCGAGCGCATGGTCAAAAAGGCCAAGGAATACGACCGCGACACCATCCCCGGCGACTACGCTACGCTGGCCGCGCCTTGCCCCAACTGCGGCGGCATCGTTAAAGAAAACTACCGCAGATATACATGCGTCGGCCGACCGACCGACGTGGCACCTGCACTGGGCGGCGCAGATGAAGGCTGTGGCTTTTCGTTCGGCAAATCCCCGGCCGGGCGCACATTTGAGCCGGCAGAAGTGGAGCAATTCCTGCGCGACAAACACATTGGCCCGCTGGATGGCTTCCGCTCCAAAGCCGGTTGGCCGTTTGTGGCCGAGATGGTCATCAAGTTTGACGAGGAGACGAAGAACTACAAACTGGAATTCGATTTCGGCGACGACAAGAAGGGCGAAGAAAGCGGCGAGATCATTGACTTCTCAGCCCAGGAATCGCTGGGTAAATGCCCCAAGTGCGGTGGCTCCGTGTTCGAGCACGGCAAGAATTACGTCTGCGAAAAATCGGTGCCGACGCTGGCCCAGCCCACACCGACCTGCGACTTCAAGACCGGGCAGATCATTTTGCAGCAGCCGATCGAACGCACGCAAATGCACAAGCTGCTGGAGACCGGCAAGACCGACCTCTTGGACAAGTTTGTGTCGATGCGTACGCGCCGCGCCTTCAAGGCCATGCTGGCTTGGGACGCCGAAGCGGGCAAGGTGAACTTTGAGTTTGCACCGAGCAAGTTCCCACCGCGCAAGACTGCCGCCAAAACCACGAATGCTACTAAATCAGTAGCGGGTAAAGCAACACCGGCGAGGGCTAGCGCCAAGAAAACCGTAGGCACCAAGGCTGCAGGCAGCAAAACGGCAGGCTCTGCGGCCGCCAAAGTCGCCAAACCCAAGGCGCCGCGCAAAACCACGGCCGCCAGCGGTAAGCTGCCCAGCGCGGAACTGGCAGCAGTGATCGGCGCCGACCCGATTGCCCGGCCCGCCGTGGTCAAGGCCTTGTGGGATTACATCAAGGCCAATGGTCTGCAAGACAGCAAAGACAAGCGCTCCATCAATGCGGATGCCAAGTTGCTGCCAGTTTTCGGCAAGTCGCAGGTGACGATGTTTGAGTTAGCTGGGATTATTGGCAAGCACCTAAGCTAGGAGCGCGGACGACGCATGCAAAAGGCAATATCCATTGCGACATTGGTGTGGCTGGCGTCTCAAGCGCATGCGCAGACGACGCCGATTGAGTCCCCTGTGCTGGCGAGCTACGCCGGCAAAAATCTTGGCGTCGTCACCCACGCACCGCCCAAGATTGGACTACTGACGGCTGGTCAAACCGGCGCGACAATGCCCATCAATGTTTCAGGGCTCGGCGTTCTGGGCGGGGCGCTATTTGTCGGTCTACTCAATGGAGCCGTGAGTGCCAACTTCGCCAATACCCGAAGCAAACTTGTCAGTCAGCTTGAGACAGGTTTTGCCGACCCAGCCGTAGGCATTGCCCACGCCTTGACCGGTGCGTTGAAAGTCCGCCAAGGCACGCCCCTACTAGCCGATTTTGGAGTTGCCACTGACCATGCAGTGGAATCGGCTATTGCCACGGTACCAACCGCACAGTGGTTGGTGGAGGTCAGCACGGTTTCCTGGGGCGTGGTTCACTTTCCTACGGACTGGAGTCACTACCGCATCCCCTACGCAGGCAAGCTGCGCGTAATAGATGTTGAAAGCAAACGCGTCATCGCCGAATCCGTTTGCCAAAACGTGCATGGCGAAACACGTCGACCCAATATCGAACAATTGGCTACCCGAGACGCATCGTTGCTGCGGTTTTATTTCCAACAGGCGCAGTTCGAATGTGCTGACCAATTTGCCGCCAAGGTATTTGGTCTTGCCGCCTTGCCGCGCCCGACAGACGCGTTGACCGATTACCGTGACAACCTCAGCACGGATGACGAAACCGCCGTACCTGACCTTCCGAAGGCAGGCCAAGATGACTACAAGCTTTGGCTGACTAAAAACGGCCCCAAGGCATTTGTGGTTGGAGGCACCATTAAATGGGGGTGGGGCATCGGCATGAAACCCAGCGACCCGGCTGCGCCCATCGACGTCACCATGCGGGCACTCTATAACTGCAAGCGCAACTACAAGCAGAACTGCAAACTGTACGCGATAAATGGCAAGGTTGTTGAAGGCACCGACTATGCCGAGCGGATGCAGGCTTTGTTTGAACGGGGTAGCAATGCACCCAAAGCACCAGCCCAAGATGCCACAGGCACGGCAGATACGCCGCCCGCCCAGCCTGTCAATCTAACCCCAACCGGCTTTGCCAAGGTGACAGAGTTCGATCTGGCCCCCTATCTGTCCGACAAAGGGCGGGCTGCATACAAGGCCTGGCTGGACAAACCCGGCCCCAAGGCCTTCTCCATTTCCCCCGCGGGCTACTACGCAGAGAGTGTGGGGACCAAACCAGCCGAAGCCGGCATGCCGTCGGACCCGGCTGAACGTTCACTGCTGTACTGCAACAAATACTCGCCAACGCCCTGCAAACTGTATGCGGTCAATGGCGAAGTGGTCTTTGCGTTGGAATGGTAGTGCTGTGTCGCGCTTATCCCTGAGCGCCAGAAACGCAGTCAGTGGGTCGATGACGGTGGCGCAGCCTCCTGCGCCGCGGTCCACAAATGCTGTGCGATATGGGTGCTGAGCTTAGTAACGGCCAGCTCGATCAGGTCCGGGTGCAATTCATGGCCGATAAACGGCACCACTTCAGCCGTGATGTCACAACCCATGTCGCGCAAATGGTGGGCTGCTTCCACGCTGTGGCGGTAGTGCGTCAGCAGATCTTGCCTGCCATGTAAAAAATGGGTGGTAGTGACGGCTGTGGGGTTTTCTGGCAAGGTGGTGAACCGCCCGCCCATTGCCACCACACGGCTAGCCAGCATCGGTTGCAGCTTGCTGGCCTCAAGCACCATCTCACCGCCCTGGCCCAGGCCAATCAACGCAGTGGCTGCTGGTGCCACACCGCTGCGCGCCTGCCAATCACGCACCGCAGATTGCAAGGCTGGCAAGGCTTGGGCCACACGCAACGGGCGGTTGGCCTCGTCTACACCGGCAGTGGAAAACCACTCAAAGCCTTTGGGCGTAGCAGCAGGGGTATCGGCTTGCAGCGACACGATGGCAGCCTGGGGAAAGGTCTCGCAAAGGCGTTCGCCCAAGGGTATCAGCGACGCGGCATCGTCTCCGGCGGCGTGGCACAACACAATCAGTTGCACCGCTTGCTCGGCGGATTCCTGGATAACAAGTGAAAGATCGGGCATGTCAGGCTCTATGGGTTATCGGCCGGAGATTGTCCGTCAATGTAAAACCAGCGTCCGGCCTCACGCACAAAACGGCTGAGCTCGTGCATGCGCTCGGCGCGGCCATTGACCTTGCAGCGTGCCACAAATTCCACAACGCCCACATCTCCCGTTTGCTCAGCCTGCAGCACCTCCAGCCCCAACCACTTGATCGGCTGCAGCTCCAGGTCGCCCGGCCCGGTAGACGGGTGCCAGGTGGACACTAAGTAGTCGATCAAGCCCAGCACATACGCGCTATAACGCGAGCGCATTAACGCCTCGGCGGTGGGGGCGTGTAGGCCAGCCTGCAGACCCTTGTGCCACTGGCCGCAGCACTCGGCCAGTTCCAGTCCACTGCCGCATGGGCATTCCATTTTTCTCACAACAGCATCGCTTCCATGGCTCTTTGGGGCTCTCAACTGTACGGCATGTGTGCGGCAGCCAAAGCGCTCAAGCTGACCACTACAATTTGACTCAGCATGATCACAGAGCGCAGCGGGTTCAGCAAGATCCAACACAGCAGGCACTTCAAAGGCCTGCTGTATGGTGGCGTGCTGTTGATTCTGATCACCATCGGCGGAACGCTTGGCTACCACTACGTGGGCCGCCCCGTCGCCACGTGGATCGACAGCTTCTACATGACCTTCATCACCATCGCCACTATTGGCTATGGTGAAACCGTGGACTTGACCCACCACCCCATGGGTCGCCTGTTTACCGTATTCATCGCAACGATAGGCATTGCGACATTGAGCTACCTGTTTTCCAAGCTGGTAGCACTTTTGATTGACGCTGATCTCAACGCCGACCTGAGGAAGAAACGCATGGAAAAGCACATTGCCGCCCTCAAGGGCCACTACATCGTATGCGGCATGGGCCGCGTAGGGTCCAACGTGGCGCATGAACTGGTCAAGACGCGTCGCACCTTTGTGGTCATTGAAAATGACCGGGAAACGCTGGACGCATGGCTGGAGCACCACCCAGGCTCGTACCATCTGCACGAAGATGCAGCCGATGATTCCGCTTTGCAGCGCGCCGGGCTGGCCCATGCCGCTGGTGTGTTTGCGGTGACCGGCGACGACAGCCACAACCTGATGGTGGCGCTATCGGTCAAGTTGCTCAATCCCAAGGCCCGCGTGGTGGTGCGCCTGCATGACATCCGCAATGCCAACAAAGCCAAGCGCGCCGGTGCCGATGAAATCGTGTCGCCCGACTTTACCGGTGGCATGCGCATTGCCTCCGCCATGGTGCGCCCTCACGTGGTCAATTTCATGGATCAGATGCTGCACACCGACGATGGCCTGCGGGTGGAGGAAGTCATCGTGCCGGCGGGTTTTATCAGCACGGCGCTGGCTAAACTGATGCCCAAGTCCAAGGACTACCTGCTGATGGCAACCCACGCCAAGGGCCAATGGATCTTCAATCCATCGGACGATCACCCCATAGAGGCGGGCGCCGCCTTGGTGTTCATGGCCAGCCCAGACGGACGGGCCCGAGTAGAGAAATTACTGCAAATCTGACGCTTATGCTTTCCTAACGCGCAAGGGTAAAACATGCTGTTGTCTTCACTACAGCGATGTATATATGTATCCCCTTCTCATTCCCGTTGCGATGCTGGTCGTCGTTTTCATTGTTGCTGGCTTTCGCATTGCCAACCAATACCAGCGTGCCGTGGTGTTCCGGCTTGGGCGCTTGCTGGGCGAGCGGGGGCCGGGCCTGTACTGGATCATTCCGCTGATCGAATGGCAGAGGATGGTAGATATTCGCACCATCACCACTTCGGTCGACAAACAAGAAACTATCACCAAGGACAACGTCCCGGTCAAGGTGACGGTAGTCATTTGGTACTCCGTGACCGACCCTGAGCGTTCGGTTATCGAGGTGGTCGATGTGGGTGGGTCCGTGGTCCAAGTGGCGTTGACCTCCATGCGCAACGTGATTGGGCGTCACACCTTGGACGACGTGCTCAAGGAACAGGAGCGGCTGGGCACCGACATGCGCAAGGTGATCGATACGGCCACCGAACCCTGGGGTGTCAAGGTGACGCGGGTCGAAATGCGCAATGTGGAAATCCCAGAATCCATGCAGCGCGCCATGGCGCAAGAAGCCGAAGCGCTGCGCGAAAAGCGGGCCCGCATCATCAAGGCCGAAGCCGAACTGGAAGCTGCCATGAAGCTGCGCGAGGCCGCCAAGCTGATCATGGAAAACCCCGCCGGCCTGGAGCTGCGGCGCATGCAGATGATTACCGAGGTGGGTGCAGAACAAAACACCACCACGATCATCATGATGCCCAGCGAGTTTGTGTCCATGGCCAAGGGTATTGCGGATTGGACGAGCAGGCTGGGAGCGCAGTCCGCGCAATGAGTCCTGTCCGTCCATTCAAAGCACTACCTTCACAACAGGCACGGCCATGAAACAAATTTCGTCCAAATCGCAGTTCTTCAACAAGAGGGTTTTCCCAATAATTTTGTTTGGTTTTCTGGGATTTTTTATCTATCAAGCCTTCGTGCGTGGCGCTTTCAAGGCGGACCCTATGTCACTTATCATGCCCTGCGCCATGGCCCTCTTCGGTTTTTTCCTTATGAAGAAACTGGTTTGGGATCTTATGGACACAGTCTACGACTGTGGTGACTACCTCTTGGTCATCAAGCGGGGACAAGAAGAAAAACTCTTGCTGTCCAACATCATGAATGTGAGCGCATCCACCCACACCAACCCGCCGCGCATTACGCTGCGTCTAGTCCGACCGGGGAAGTTTGGCGCTGAAATCGCCTTCTCGCCAGCAACCGGATTCACGCTGAATCCATTTGCCAAGAATGCAGTGGCTGAGAGTTTGATGGCGCGGGTCGATCAGGCGCGCTTGACACGAGTGCGCTAGATCGGACGGTCAGAGACGGCGCGCATCAGACAGGCAAAGTGCCGCCAAACGGTGCTAACCTCACGCCTCCCCATGCGTCTCCCACCCCTACTCCGTTCACCCTTCGGCTCGCTGCTGCTCAGTGATTCACTGCTGTTGCTTGCAGTCATGGTCGGCCACGTGACCATTCCGTGGCTGATCGCACAAAGCGGCGGCGCATCGGATCTGGCGCGTTACGGTGCCACGTCGGCCATGATGGCGATAGTTGCGATGCCGCTGCTGTCGCCACTGGGTGACCGCTATTCCAAGCGCTGGTTGATTACGGTCGCGTTGGCGGCCTTTGCGGCTTCTGCGGCAGTTTTGGCGTGGTGGACAGGCTCGCATGGGTACCAACTGAACGCTCTGTTGGTGCTGCAGGTAGTGCCCGTGATGGCGATGGCAATCGTGCAGCCGGCCAACACCAGCTTCGTGGCGGAGATTGTCCCGACGTCTGATCTGACTCGCGCGGTCAGTTGGCAGCAAACTGCACAATCCCTGGGACGGTTGGCCGGTCCGGCATTGGGCGGCATGGCCTTGGCGATAGCCGGAACCGAAGCAACGCTATGGCTCTACGCAGCGCTGCTGCTTCTGGCCACGGCGTTTGCCATGCGCCTGCCCCGCGGCAACCCGTTGCCCAAGTCCACTGTTGCGACCGGTTGGTGGAGCGACATCCACGCCGGGTTGAAGGCCAATTGGCTGGTTCCGATCGAGCGCGGATGGATGGCTTCCAATTTTGTAACCTGGCTGTTTTTCTTTCCGGCGTTTACCATGCTGGTGCCGCTAAAAGTGCTGTCGCTCAATCTCTCAGCACTGTGGCTGGGGTTGTGCGAAGCCGCATTGGCCCTGGGCATGCTGGCAGGCGCACTGGGGGTGTCACGCTGGTGGATGGGTCGCTACGGGCGGTTCAACACGCGTGTCCTGTGCG
>JBBQBG010000172.1:0-8355 GCA_038317285.1 Burkholderiales bacterium
ATGGCGTCCAGCGGCGAAGCCCGCTTGAGCCAGAGGTCAGCATAGACCGGCAGCAAGCCCGCTTTTTCAGCGGCGGGCGCCAGGTCGCCATCCAGGAAATACGTCTTTCCTACTCGCCGGGGGGCAAACAGCGCGATGGGCCTGCCGGGCTGGGCTTTGAGCAAGGCAATGTAGGAGTCTGCCAGGGCCGGCCTGCGGATGGCGATGTCATCAAAGGTCTTCATGCGCAAGATTGTCATTCATTGCTATAAAAACAGCAATTGCTATATATAACGCAGCAAGCAACAGGCGGCACCATGCCAGCCTAGGGGCAGCTACCACGGTTTCGTAGCGGCAACCGTTTGGCGTCATGCGGCTGACATCTTGGTTTTGAAGAATCCGGTTTTGCATTCACCCCAGGAGAGCTTCCATGGACCGTCGCGATTTTCTCAACGCCACCACCACCACCCTGCTGAGCAGCAGCGCACTGGCAGCAACGCCGTTCATCACTTCGGACGCCATGCGCCCGCAAATGGCGCACGGTATCCAAAGCGGAGACCCACAATCGGACAGCGCCATCATTTGGACCCGCAGCGACCGCCCCGCGCGCCTCTGGCTGGACTGGTCTACCACCGCCAGCATGGCCAACGCCACCCGCGTGCGCGGCCCCTACCTGCTAGAGGACAGCGACTACACCGGCCGCCTGGACCTGACCGGCCTGCCCGCTGGGCAAGAGATTTTCTACCGCGTGGTGCTGCAAGACCTGCACAACGAGCGGGTACTGTCCGAAGCACTTCCCGGCCATCTGCGGCTGCCCGCAGCGGCGAACAGCAAATCTCCCATGCGCAATGTGCGCTTCGCGTGGAGTGGTGACACTGCAGGCCAGGGCTGGGGCATCAACGAAGCCTGGGGCGGCATGAAGATATACGAACAGATACGCCAGGTGCGACCCGACTTTTTCTTGCACAGTGGCGACACCATCTATGCCGATGGCCCCATCACCGCCCAGGTCAAGCTGGCCGACGGCACCCTGTGGAACAACGTCGTCACCGAAGAGGTCAGCAAGGTCGCCGAAAGCCTTAACGAATTCCGCGGCCGCTACCGCTACAACTTAATGGACGCCAACGTGCGCCGCATGGGGGCTGAGGTGCCCCAGATCTGGCAGTGGGACGACCATGAGGTCTGCAACAACTGGTCCGACTCCAAAGACCTGGGCGAGGACAAGCGCTACACCGAAAAGAATATTCCATTGCTGACTGCACGGGCCAGCAAGGCGTTTCTGGAATATGCTCCGTTGCGCCGCACGGGTGGCGACATAGAGAACCAACGCGTCTACCGCCACCTGCCACAGGGTCCGCTCTTGGACCTGTTTGTGGTGGACATGCGCAGCTACCGTGGCCCCAACAGCCACAACCTGCAAACCACCGAGACCGACGAAAGCGCCTTCATGGGCAGGCCGCAAATTGACTGGTTGTTGGACGGCCTCAAGCGCTCCAAGGCGACCTGGAAAGTGATTGCCGCCGACATGCCGATCAGCCTGCACGTGGGCGATGGCAAAGACGCCCAAGGCCGCGACAAGTGGGAGGCTATTGCCAACGGCGACGACGGCGCACCGCTGGGGCGCGAAATTGAAATCGCCCGCCTGCTGCAAGGCATCAAAAAAGCCGGCATTCAGAACGTGGTGTGGCTCACCGCCGACGTGCACTACACGGCCGCACACTTCTTTGATCCCAACAAGGCCCAATTCAGCGACTTCGCGCCGTTCTGGGAATTTGTGTCTGGCCCGCTCAACGCCGGTGGCTTTGGCCCCAACAAGGTGGACGCCACCTTCGGCATGCAGGTGATGTACCAAAAGGCGCCCAATGTCGTGAATGCCCCGCCCACCAACGGTATGCAGTTCTTTGGCCAAGTGGATATTGACGCCAAGACCAAGGCGATGACGGTGACGTTGAAAGACATCGCAGGAGATGCCTTGTTTAGCAAGACACTGGTGCCGCACCGGGTGTAATTTTTGCGGTGTGCTGCAGTCAGCCCGTGTTTTGTGAAACAGGCAGGTTCCAGACGTTCGGGTTGCTCATCGATACTTGTCAATACCCTCGTCACCTCATCGCATCACTGCCGGGTTTCACGACTTTTTATAATGAGTTCCTTGAATACGGAAAACTCAAAATCCCAAACCGCATCAACGCTTTAGTGCCCATCTAGCGACTTTATTCAGAAGCAAGTGATGTTGTTCATAAGACGGGCTTCACTTCCATATCACGTTAAATTGCTTATGCCGTACGAGCTTACTTTCACCAAGGTTGTACCGATCAATGATCGTGACCAATACATCAACGAGTGCTGTGTTGGCGGTGATGTCGTAATGGATCAACTCCTTTCGGTTCTTCGCGCGAAGTACGAAGACATCGAGTCCAACCAGGAGGATTGGGGGTGGTTTGCCTGGTTCAAAGACACCGACTCAGGTCTCGCGGTTGACGTGTTTAGCGACAATCCCGATGCGGGTGAATTCCGAATCCATATCACTTCAAACGTCCCCCGCTTTCTCTTCGGCCCGAAGGTTTTCGATACCCCAGAGCTTGAGCAGTTACTCGGATTGGTTGCAGATGCAATATCGAAGTGGACCGGTCAGCAGCCCAACGTGTTGCGCCTAGACGCACAGTACATGCCTTTAACGAGCGCGATTTAACATGACACCCTCCACGGACCCACGCCGACAGATGGCGGCTTCGCCGCAAATGGTCGTGGCCCGTCATTTTCACGTTGGGCGGCAATTTGATCGCAATCTATTTCGTAGGCAAGTTCTTGCTTTATTGCGGAATGTTCTACGTACTCTTAAAACTCTTTCGGCTTCCGGTAAGCGGCGATTGGAGCTTTTCATTGAGCTGGGCTGCCATTCGCATGCTTGCGGGCGTAGTCTTTGGGCTTCCTCTCCTTTACATGTACGGTGGACTTCAGCAACTAGGCATCTCTGAAACGGCCAGCTACATTGCGTCCTTCGGAGGCCTTCGGCTAGTCGAGTGGGGAATACTCTTCGCACTGGTAGCGCGTCAGCACAACCTGGCCTGGCGTGGCAAAGCCATGGCCTGGGTCGGGGGTGGTGCCATAGCGTCTATGCTTAGCGACGGCCTTGCACTTGTGAGTGGTGCGAACGAACTCAAATTTTTTTGCTGAGCCACCCAACTTCACGTTGAGGCTGTAAAGCAGCCTGTCCCACTGGCATGTTCCGTCAGACCCTGTGTGGTCAAAAACGTTGTGTTTACATCCCCAACGTCCCTCGCAAACGATGGCTTGCACCGGAGAAATGGTTGCCTCGCCATTTTCGACCCGGAGAAACGGACCCGACTCGGCATCCGGCAACGCCTGACACTCCCCATCAACCCCGCATTAAAGTGCACATGCGTGTCCAGTCCGATACTGGGCCCTCAGGCCATTGCCAGCAACACCAAGCAAACCACGGTGACGGCCACACTGCCAATTTCAGTACCTGTCATGGAGCGGAATCGGCGCACAACCAGCGTTAGTAGCGGGTACAGCAGAATGCCACCCAGCCAAAGATGCAGTGGCTTGAGACACACGTTGAAAAGCCCCCACCACCAGACAAGCTGCGCGAAAAAACCCCAAAACTCGGCGCGCGATGTTTGGCTGTGAATGTCCACTGCACGCCGCCAGCCCCGCTCTACCGTTTGCCACCAAGTGAGGTCCTCGGCGTCCAGCAATTTGTGAAGCCCGTAGAGCGCCCATATTCCGAAACCCATGGGGCCAATCACCGCCACGTAAAACGCCAGCCCGGTGTAAAGGGGACTGTTGTAACCCGATCCCCCGGTCAGCCCGAGGCGGGACATACCCAACGCCAGCAGCGCTACAAGGCTCGCCAAAGTTCCAACGCCGACACCTATTATGGGAACCCCAGCACGCAGCAGTCCGCGCCCAACGCCGAACAATGCCAAGGACACCAGCGTGCCGCCCAAGAACCATTTCAGTTTTTCCCTAGCGGCCGGCCAACCTTCATTCGGGCTCAATGTCCATTTCTGCACTATGGGCGCATCCAATGCCGATGGAGCTGGCTTCCAGCGCCTGCCCACCTCCTGTTGCGATACCTGGTAGCGTTTTCGCCAGTCATCGCTCTGAGTTGCCACACTCCCCAATGCCCATTCCAGATGGTTTAAGCGATTGCGGCTATCGAACTCGTGTGAAAGGAATTGCGGGTGTTCACCACCCTTTTGTGCAGCCGCAATCAATGAAGGAAATCGCTCTTTCCAATAGGTGCCTACGGGGGCTGCCTCGCAGTACATGGGTCGCGTCTGAGCACCCGGCTCCAGCATGAAGACCTCATCTGCCTTGCTATTCCCTTCTGGTGGTGGCACCTCATCCCAGTCGCAAGAAAAAGAAAGACCGCCTCGACCAGTGCCCACCTCACCGCCCCAAACCATGTCAGGTCGATGGATGGGAAGCGGCAGGGTGGACTTGTTGACCAGACGCATTGCCAGCATGAAGTAGGTTTGGCCCGCGCTGGACTCAGTAGCCCACAACCCAGGCGCTACCGGCCGCATGTAACGATTGATGATCGAAAAGTGGGGAGCAGGGCTGTCTGTATCAGACCAACGCACTCCCAGCCCTTTACCAAAGGCCAATTGCCAAGCGGCGACAAACTCAGCGTCCAGAACACCGGAGCGGCTTTTGCCGACTGCGATTGCGGCCGTAACGTTATCTTTCGGTGGCTGCACTGCAGCCAATCCGCCAAGTTGCTCCACATAGCGGTGTAGCAGTTCGTTTCTGAGGGCCTCAACATCTTCGTCGGGCGCCCCGGTGTCCCGCAACATCTGCACCAAAAAGTAAGCCTGCGCCGGGTTAGCCCCGATCTGGGTCTCGCGCAGAGCCTTGACAAAAGAGTTTTGCGCTGTGGGCTTGGCTGCGAGCGCTCCTTGCTGCAGCAGAAAGAGGCAAATCAGCATTGCGAGTAGGCGTCGGATCATCGATGTAAAGCTTCCTTGGTGAATGGCTTCGGATAGCGCCGATTCTCGCGCAGCGCGCATTGGTGGGTCGGAGAAAGGCCCCTGTACGGAGTCAATGCCGCGTCCACCAAAGCGCAGGGACATGCAAGCTCATTCAAATGCGAAGCCGCTATGCCAAGTGCCGCGGTTTTACATTCGGGGCGTTCCGCCCAAGGGCTAGCCCGGTGAACCGTACACGCTGATTCATTTCTCAGGTGGCGCGGCTTTGCGCAGCTCCATTTCGCGGATCAAGGCACGGGCTTCGTCTGCCTCGGGGATTGGCTTGCCGCTGTCGCGCCACTGCACTGCGTCCTTGAATCCGGCCTCCTGCGCCTGTCGGCGAAACCACACGCCCTCGGGGTTGTGGCGTGTGATGCCGTCGAACACCGTGGCCATCATCTGCGTTTGCTCCAGTCCCATGGTCAGCATGACCTGGTTGACCACCATCTTGTGCATGGCAAGATGCGAACGCGGCACACCGGCGATGCGTTCGGCCAGGGCCATCGTGACGGCTTCCAGCCGGTCCAATGGCACCGCCTCGTTGGCCAGCCCCCAGTCGGCAGCTGTGCGGCCGCTGATCACGTTACCGGTGAACATCATTTCTTTGGCACGCATGGCTCCTAGCCGGTAGGTCCACATGGCGGTGGTAGGGCAGCCCCAGACGCGGGTGGGCATGTAACCAATGCGGGCGTCGTCGGCCATCACCAGCAGATCGCAACACAGCGCGATGTCGCTGCCCCCAGCCACTGCTGCGCCGTGCACCTTGGCAATGGTGGGCTTGGGGCTGCGCCAAAGGCTCATGAAATCTTCGGTGTTGCGCTTCATGTAGGCGTAGTCAACCATCGGATCCCAGGGCGCGCGCTCCTGCTGGCAGGGGTGATCGATTTCGCCCTCGCCGAACAGCGTCAGGTCGTAGCCGCCGCAGAAGCCCTTGCCCGCACCTTCCACCAAGATCACATGGACCTCATCGTCAGCATTGGCCCACTCCACCGCGGCGCGGATCTCACGAGGCATCTCGTCGTTGATGGCGTTCAGGCGCTCGGGCCGGTTCAGCAGCAGGCGGGCCACGCGGGGTTGGTTGGCGTCTTTGTCTATGCGCAGGGTGGTGTAGGCGGGCATCATTTGTCTCCTGGTTATTTTTTGATGATATCCAGACCGCCCAGGGGCACAAGCCCGTGCCGCGGGGATGAACACCGGCTTGGTCAACCATCCGGGCCTGAGCTTCGTTTTGATCGAGTACGAATCATTGAAAGCAAGACATGACCTACGAACAACAATCGCTCGGCCAGTTGGCCAACGAGTTCGAAAGTGCCGCCAGGATTGCGAGCGGACATGCCGATGTATTCTTCGCCAATGAGTTAGCACTTAAGGCCGAAGCAATCCGCTTAAAAGAGTTGTCCCGCGATGCACAGGTCAACGATTCGAAATAGGCCATTCAACTGCCGCGTCACCACGGATGCCCTTCCCCCTTCGTAGTCCCCTTAAACCGCTATTAGCCCCCGAGATCACTGCCGACGTGCGCCGTGTCGCCGGGGCCGCTCGACGCCTGCGCAGACTGGCCTGGCTGCTGGACAGTGCCATCCGACTGCCAGGTGGTTTCAGGATCGGTCTGGACGGGCTGATCGGGCTGGTACCCGGGGTCGGCGATCTGCTGGGGGCAGTGCTGTCGTCGTACATCGTGATCGAGGCAGCGCGCATGAAGGTGGGCGGCAGTGTGCTGATGCGCATGGTGGGCAACATCGCGCTGGAACTGGGCGTCGGCCTGGTGCCGGTGGCCGGTGACCTGTTCGACTTCGCCTTCAAAGCCAATACCCGCAACGTACGGCTGATCGAGGCCTACCTCGATCAACCACAGGCGACCCGGCGGCGCAGCCGATGGCAGGTCAGGGCGGCGCTACTGGCGCTGGCCGCACTGGTCGGATCGGTGCTGGCGTTGGTGTGCGGCCTTTTGTGGCTGGCCGCTTCCAGGTTCAGTGCCTGAGGCTGCATCGCAGTCGTTTGATTTTTTTTGGATTTGCTATCAATAGTGTAGTGCACTACGCTTAATCCACGAGGGCTCCAACGACAGTCAATATTGCTTTCTGCCAGCCGTCGGCGCAATTTCGGTGGCATAGAGTCAGGAAGTCGATACGCCTTTTCTGTACAAACGCACGGTGCAGGAGTAGCATGAAACCTCAATTGGGAGCGGGCCATGCACTTCTTAGCCAGGACGAAACTCACCGCATGGTTGGTGGCGACCTTGGCCACTTCTGCCTGGGGCCAGACGGTGACCGTGGTCACTGAAGAATACCCGCCTTACAACTTTCAGGACACCCGCAAGAACAAGATTTCTGGCATGGGAACCGAGGTGGTCGAAGAAATCCTAAAACGCACCAAATTGGATTACAAACTGGGCATCTACCCGTGGGCCCGGGCCTACCAGATGGCGCAGGACGCGCCCAATGTGCTGATCTACTCCATAGGCCGCAATGACAAACGCGAGTCACTGTTCAAGTGGGTGGACGTCATAGCGCCGTATGACGTTTATCTGTACCGGCTCAAGAGCCGGACCGAGATCAAGGTTAGCAACATCGAGGGCGTCAAGCAGTACAAGATCGGTGCGGTGCGCGACGATGTGCGGGCCCAGTACCTAGACAAGGCGGCGGTACCATTGGACTTGGTCATTGACGACAGCGCCAATGCCAAGAAGCTGACCTTGCAACGCATCGATATGTTTCCCATCGACGAACTGGCGATGGTGGCGCTGTACCAGCGTGAAGGGTTGGACCCTCACAGCGTGGTCAAGGTCTTCAAGCTGGAGGCCTTGTCAGCCGGTCTTTATATGGCTTTCAGCAAGCAGACGTCTGACGCATTAGTGGACAAATGCAGGGCAGCACTGGCCGAGATTAAGCGGGACGGCACCTTTGACAGAATCCGCGTCAAGTACCTTAAGTAGCCCGTGCCGGGTTGTGCGTGACTTCAGATAGGCGCCGAGCTTGCCAACTCGACTTCAGTAGCCACCGGGCCGGATTTGAGATGCCCGACATAGTGCAGCGCCTGCGCAATGCGCACCGAAGGCACATCGCCCTCACGCATGTGCAGCAGGTCGGCCGGGCTTACCAGCAGAGGGTCGGCGGTTGTGAGCTGCAACCCGGCCTGCTGGTAGGCCGCCAATACGAACTGCGAGCAGAAAAAGCGGTCATTGCGCGCCACGCCGAGCTGTATGGCGGCCAGCCCGCGAATGCAGGCATCCCGCACCAGGCTGGGCACCAGCGGCAATTCACAGTACTGGCGCTGCAGCGTAAATGGCGCCTGCAGCACGACGCCGAGTGTGTTGTATTTCTTGCCCGACTGCGCCTGTGCAAAGCTGCGCATGGTGTCGGCATGTTCGACACGCACACCG
>JBBQBG010000173.1:0-8336 GCA_038317285.1 Burkholderiales bacterium
ATACCAGCTGTCCTCATAACCGGGCAGGATATGTTGCCCGCTCAGCCCCAGACGGTGTGCCAGGCCCTGCGTGAAGTCATGCGCCACGGCACTGGTGTAGTGCGTCGGAGCGCGCTCGTCGACGAACAGACCGGGGTTGGCCCATACCGGCTGGCCGTCGGCGCGCCAGTAGATATTGAGTGCCCAGCGCGGCAGTTGCTCGCCGGGGTACCACTTGCCCTGGCCGAAATGCAGGAAGCCGCCCTGGCCATATTCATGGCGCAGTTTGTGCACCAGTGCGGTCGCAAACCCGCGTTTGGTGGGGCCCAGTGCATCGGTGTTCCATTCGCCTGCATCGCGGTCGTTGACGGCCACAAAGGTGGGCTCGCCGCCCATGGTCAGGCGCACGTCGCCCGCCACCAACTCACGGTCCACCGCGTCACCCAGGGCCATCACATCGGCCCACTGCTCTTCGGTGTAGGGCTTGGTCACGCGGGGCGATTCATAGATGCGCGTCACCTGCATGTGGTGGCTGAATTCCACCTCGCTTTCGTCCACGCCGCCTTCGATCGGCGCGGCACCCGATGGGTTGGGTGTGCAGGCCAGCGGAATATGGCCTTCACCCGCCAATAGGCCAGAGGTGGCGTCCAAACCGATCCATCCCGCGCCGGGCAGATAGACCTCGCACCACGCGTGCAGGTCGGTGAAATCGACCTCGGTGCCGCTGGGGCCGTCGAGCGCCTTCACGTCGGATTTGAGCTGGATCAGGTAGCCCGACACAAAGCGCGCGGCCAGACCGCAGTGGCGCAGCAGTTGCACCATCAGCCAAGCCGAATCCCGGCACGAACCCGACCCCAGTTCGAGGGTTTCGTCCGGCGTCTGCACGCCGGGCTCCATGCGGATGGTGTAACTGACGGCGTTGTGCACCATGGTGTTGAGGTCGACCAGAAAAATCACCGTACGCCGCTTGGTGTAGTCAATCTTGGCCAGGTAGTCGTTCATCAGCGGCGTGCGCTCGCCCGCCATCAAATAGGGCAGCAGCTCTTCTTGCAGCAGGGGCGGGTATTGGAACGGGAACTCCTCAGCCTCCGGCTCCAGGAAGAAGTCAAACGGGTTGTACACCGCCATTTCGACGACCAGGTCTACCGAAACCTTGAATTCACGCGTCTTGTTGGGGAATACCAGCCGCGCCTGGTAGTTGGCAAACGGGTCCTGCTGCCAGTTCATGAAGTGGCCCTCGGCCGGCTCCACCTTCAGCGAATAAGAAATGATCTTGCTGCGGCAATGCGGAGCGGGGCGCAGGCGCACAACCTGCGGGCCCAGGGTCACCAGGCGGTCATAGGTGTAGTGGGTGACGTGGTTCAGTGCAGCGTGGATGGACATATCGGGTCTCGGTTTGACATAGGAGTCGGGTCAATGCAAAGTTGCGCACCGTTGTGTGCATGGTAGCAAGCAATTTCCAAGCAATTCCTGCGCCACCAGAATTTTGCCGGGTAGCATGGATCGGTGCACAAGTTCTCACTCCATTTCCGCGCCGATGCCCGGATGCTGCCTGCCGGGCTGGCGGGCGTTGTGCTGGGCGCGGCCCTGCAATTGCAGCAGGGGCAGTTGATGGATTGGTACGCGTATGTGACCATTGGGCTTCTAGCCCTCGTGGTATGTGCATGTGCAGCTATTGAAAATATAGCAATTGGCTTGCGCTTGCTGTTTGCCGGCTTGGCCTTGGCCTTGCTCAGCTTCGGCGCGACGGGCTTGCGCGCCGCAGCCTATTTAGAGCAGGCACTGGATCCGACGCTGGAAGGGCGCGACGTGCGGGTGGTGGGCGTCGTGGCAAGCCTGCCGCAGCGCAATGAATCGGGGCTGCGCTTTCGTCTGGAGGTGGCATCCGCATCGCTGGACGGTAAGCCGCTGCGACTGCCGCCGCTGATGGATGTAGGCTGGTACGGCGGCACGTTTTCGGCCGGGCCTTCAGTGTTGGCCGATGTTGCCAGCCCCAAGGGTGCCGAAGTCGGGTTGCCCGCGTCCGGCCAGAACCGCCTGCCGGCTGACGTGCGTGCTGGAGAACGCTGGGAAATGACGCTACGGCTCAAAGCCCCGCATGGCAGTCGCAACCCCTTTGGCTTTGATTACGAACTCTGGTTGTGGGAGCAGGGCGTGCAGGCCACTGGCTATGTGCGCGCCACCGCCAAAGACACCGTGCCGCAACGCCTGGAGCAGACCTGGGGCCACCCCGTGGTGCTGGCCCGCCAGGTGGTGCGCGAGCGCATTTACAAGCAGGTGCCAGAACGCCAGTTCGCGGGGATGATTGCGGCGCTGGTGGTGGGCGACCAGGCGGCAATTGACCGGGTGGACTGGGATGTCTTCCGCGCGACTGGCGTGGCGCACTTGGTTTCTATATCTGGGCTGCACATCACCATGTTCGCCTGGGGTGCCGCAGGGTTGGTGGGCTGGTTGTGGCGGCGCTCGGGTCGCCTATGCATCGCGCTGCCGGCACCTAGTGCAGCTTTGGTCGGTGGCGTGTTGCTGGCCACAGCCTATGCGGTGTTCTCAGGCTGGGGCGTGCCTGCCCAGCGGACCTGCCTGATGCTCGCTACCGTGGCGCTGCTGCGGCTGTCGGGCGCGCGCTGGCCTTGGCCTTTGGTGTGGATGCTGGCTTGCGCGGTGGTGGTGGTCAGCGACCCGTGGGCACTATTGCAATCGGGGTTCTGGTTGAGCTTTGTCGCCGTGGGTGTCTTGTTTGCTACAGATTCAGGAGCGGGTCACGCCGATTCCACGAGGGCTAGAGGCCTAAAAGTCCATATGCTTTCCGGTCTGCGTGAGCAATGGGTGATCACTGTTGCATTGACGCCGTTGACGCTGCTGCTGTTTGGCCAGGTGTCCGTTGTCGGCTTGGCCGCCAATGCAGTCGCCATTCCGTGGATCACACTGGTCGTCACCCCGCTGGCGATGCTGGGTGTGTTGCTGCCTGTGCTGTGGGAGTTGGCGGCTGCGGCCATTGGCTGGCTGTATGCCTATTTGCAGTGGTTGGCGTCCTGGTCGTGGGCGACGGTTGCCGTGGCGGTGCCGCCGCTGTGGGCAGGTGCCGCCGGTGTGGTGGGGGGATTGCTCCTGGTGTTGCCCTGGTCGTGGCGTTTGCGCATCTTGGGTGTGCCTTTGTTGTTGCCCGTGCTGCTGTGGCGCGCACCGCTGCCTCCGTCAGGGCAGTTTGACCTTTTGGCCGCCGACATCGGCCAGGGCAACGCGGTGCTGGTGCGGACCGCAAACCATGCCCTGCTGTACGACGCCGGTCCGCGCTTCAGTCTGGAGAGCGACGCCGGTCACCGCGTGCTGGTGCCGCTGCTGCAGGCCCTGCACACGCGGCTGGACAAATTGGTTCTGAGCCACCGGGACATGGACCACGTGGGCGGTGCGCCCGCTGTGCTGGCCATGCAGCCGCAGGCGGAGCTGCTCAGCTCCATCGAGGCCGACAACGCGCTGCAAAGCCTGCGCCCGGCGCAGCGCTGTGTGGCGGGGCAACGTTGGGAATGGGATGGTGTTGCATTTGATGTGCTGCACCCACAGGCGGCGGACTATAACGCGCCGGCCAAGTCCAACGCCATGTCCTGCGTGCTGCGTATTTCCAACGGGGTGCAGACGGCTTTGCTGGTGGGGGATATTGAACAGCCACAGGAAGCACGGCTCGTCGCGCAAGGGATCGATCTGCATGCCAATGTGCTATTGGTACCGCACCACGGCAGCAAGACGTCGAGCAGTGCTGCCTTTCTCGATGCAGTTTCGCCACGGATCGGCATCGTGCAATCGGGCTATCGCAACCGCTTTGGGCACCCGGCCGGGCCGGTGCTATCACGCTACGAGGCGCGCCAGGTTCAGATCGTCGACTCGCCCCACTGCGGTGCATTTACGTGGCTTTCGTGGCGGCCAGAAGCCCCTCCCAGTGAGACTTGCTACCGCCAACAATCGCTGCGCTATTGGCACCACCGCGTGCCGTAGGTGCCAACGGCATTTCATTTGTTAGGGCTGCAGTGGCAGGCTGGATAGCGCAGGCCCCTTCGGGCCCGTCGCCGGGCCGCACGCACGGCATCCCGTGTCGATGGACCTGACACCGTAGCGGTTCAACACAACACAACGCGCGTCCGACCCGACTAGTCCGATTGGACTATTGACCATCTCAGTTGATTACCGTAACGTGCCGCGCTGTGATTGAAAACTCATCTACTCTCTGAAAGATTTGACATGAAAAGCCATCTAATTCTTGCCGTTCTTGCTTTTGTCGGCGTAAGCGCCCAAGCTGCGACTTATACCAACCGGACCGCTTTCAATGCGGCCACGACGATTTCGTACACCCAAGATTTTCAGACGCTCAGCGGTACTGCGGGTTTCACGGGCCCCATTTCTTTTGCTGATGGCCTGACCGTCAGCAGCCCTTCGAACAACCTCTTTTCCGTAGGCGTTGGCCAAAGCAGCAATCCAACCGAAGCCATCGGCTCCAATTACCCCCCATCTGACTACCTGCAGTTTGCTTTGGGTGGAAACTTCCGTGCCTTTGGTGCTGATTTCTTTCAAAACTTCGGCGGGGGCGCACAACATTCGACCCCATCGACCTTTCAACTGACTTTCTTTAACGGAACAACGTCGGTCGGCAGCACATCCGGCCTCGTGGCGCCTAATGGTGGTTCGTTCATCGGTTTCACTTCCACTAGTTTCTTCAATAGTGTGCAAGTTTTTTCGCTGAATAGTTCTTACGAAGTTGCAGACAACGTATCCGTTGGAAACGTCAGTGCAGTGCCAGAACCAGAAAGCTATGCATTGATGTTGGCTGGCCTTGGCCTGATGGGTGCAATGGTGAAGCGTCGCAAAGCGAAACAAGCCTAGTCTAGACTTTTTTCGACGTACATGAACGGGGGCCTGGGCTCCCGTTTTTCGTGGGGCGCGAGCGATAGGGACCGGGCTCGCCATTGGCGGGCATTTTTTTTTAAACAGTGGCCCAACGCAAGGTTGTGCCGACCGCCCCAAGCAAGTTCCCATTTCCTGCTTGCATCCAATATTTAACCGGCTCAACGCGCAACTTCAGCGCGCCCGCAAGTAGCCTCCTGCGATGCGCAGGGTGGTGTTGGATTTACCTTTGTGGAAGTAAACCCTGGCAGTGCTGGCAAGCTCAGCAAGGTTCAAGCCTGGCCGGTGGGGGCTTGCGCTACTGGCACCACTATGTGCCATAGTGTTGGCGGGCGGTGGCACTATCCTTGCTATCCTATCCTTGGGATGAAGGCAAAGCTACATTACGCTCAGGTAGGTTAGGCAAGACTTTAATCCGTTGAGGACAGCACTGCGCTACGCTTGGGGCTGTCCCGCAAAGTATCAGGAAAGCGTTCTATGCAGAAGTTCGACGAGATGTACACCAGTTTGCCCTACCAATTCTTTTCGAAGGGCGAGCAGGTCCGGGACCACTACAAAATCTACGACGAGTGGCTGGCCCGCCAGCCTGGCGACATGATGGCCAAGCGACGCGAAGAGGCCGAGATGATCTTCCGGCGCGTCGGCATTACCTTCGCCGTATATGGCGAAAAGGACGAGTCGGGCGCGGGCACCGAGCGCTTGATCCCGTTTGATTTGATCCCCCGCATCATTCCGGCCCATGAGTGGGCCACCATGGAAAAAGGCCTGGTGCAACGCGTCACCGCCTTGAACCGCTTCATCCACGACGTCTACCATGACCAGGAAATCATCAAGGCCGGCATGGTGCCGCGCGACCAGATAGAAAACAACGCCCAGTTCCGCCCCGAAATGGTCGGGGTCGATGTGCCACACCAGATCTACTCGCATATCTCCGGCATCGACATCGTGCGCGCACCTGATGCCCAAGGCAATGGCGAGTACTACGTGCTGGAGGACAACCTGCGCGTGCCCAGCGGCGTGAGCTATATGCTGGAAGACCGCAAGATGATGATGCGGTTGTTCCCGGCATTATTCAATGCCCACCGCGTGGCACCCATTACCCATTACCCCGACCTGCTGCTGGAGACCTTGCGTGACAGCAGCCCGGCCACGACGGCCGAGCCCACGGTGGTGGTGCTGACGCCCGGCATGTACAACAGCGCCTATTTTGAGCACGCTTTCTTGGCGCAACAAATGGGCGTGGAGTTGGTCGAAGGGCAAGACCTGTTCGTCAAGGATAGTTTTGTGTACATGCGCACCACGCGCGGCCCGCGGCGCGTTGACGTGATCTACCGGCGAGTGGACGATGATTTCCTGGACCCCACCGCGTTCAGGCCCACGTCCACATTGGGCTGCGCCGGTTTGCTGGACGCGTACCGCGCGGGCCACGTGACGATCTGCAATGCGGTGGGCACCGGTGTGGCGGACGACAAGTCGATTTACCCCTATGTGCCCAAAATGATTGAGTTCTACCTGGGCGAAAAACCCATCCTGAACAACGTGCCCACCTATATGTGCCGCAACAAGGACGACCTGGCCTACACGCTGGCGAACCTGAAAGACCTGGTGGTGAAAGAGGTGCACGGCGCTGGAGGCTATGGCATGTTGGTGGGGCCGGCCTCCACCAAGGCCGAGATTGAGGATTTCCGCAAGGCCGTCCTGGCCAATCCCAGTGGCTATATCGCCCAACCCACACTCAGTTTGTCGAGCTGCCCCACGTTTGTGGAGAGCGGCATCGCGCCGCGGCATATCGATCTGCGGCCGTATGTCCTCAGTGGCAAGACAGTGCAAATGGTGCCCGGCGGCCTGACCCGCGTGGCCCTCAAGGAGGGTTCGTTGGTCGTAAATTCGTCACAAGGCGGTGGCACAAAAGATACCTGGATCCTGGAAGACGACGAAAGCGCTGCCGCTACGGCCGCCACGGTAGCCCATACGGAGGCCGCGAACAGCACGGCCACGCATTCCCAAACGCAATCCCAATCCCAATCCTGAATCCCAATCCTGAATCGAGGGAGAACCACTATGCTGTCACGCACTGCAGACCATCTTTTCTGGATGTCCCGCTACACCGAGCGGGCCGAGAACACCGCACGCATGCTGGACGTCAATTACCAGACCGCGTTGCTACCCCAATCCGATGCGGTGGCGCAAGAGGGCTGGGAGGGCTTGTTGAGCATCAGCGAGCTATTGCCCACCTACACCGAACGCTACGGCGCAATTGAAGCCCGCGACGTCATGGATTTCATGGTCAAGGACGAGAGTAATCCGTCTTCCATCGTTTCCTGCCTGGCGGCGGCGCGCGAGAACGCGCGTGCCGTGCGCGGCGCGTTGACGACCGAGGTGTGGGAAACCCAAAACACGACATGGCTGGAGGTCAAGCGCATGCTCAAGGCGGGGGAGTTTGAGGCCGACCCCGCGCAGTTTTTTGAATGGGTCAAGTTCCGCTCGCACCTGTCACGTGGTGTCACCGTGGGCACCATGCTGATTGACGAAGCCCTGCACTTCATGCGTCTGGGTACCTTTCTGGAGCGGGCCGACAACACGGCGCGCCTGGTTGACGTCAAGTTTCACGCGCTACAGAGTGATTTTTTCGGCACGGCCACGGAAAAAGACCAAGAGTACGATTTCTACCACTGGAGCGCGATTTTGCGCAGCGTCTCAGGTTTTGAGGTCTACCGCAAGGTTTACCGCGATGTCATCAAGCCCGAGCGGGTGGGTGAACTGCTCATCTTGCGCCCCGACATGCCACGCTCCATGCACGCCTGCCTGAACGGTGTGGTGACCAATCTCGCATTGGTGGCCAGTGACCCATCCAGTGAAACCCTGCGCCGCGCCGGCAAGCTGCGTGCAGAGTTGCAGTATGGTCGCATTGACGAAATTCTGGCAACCGGTTTGCATGCTTACCTGACGCAGTTCCTGGACCGGGTCAACGACCTGGGGTCCCATATCAGTCGCGAGTTTTTGGTGCCAGTGGGTGCATAAGAAGCAGACTACGTGCTATGCCGGCAATGTGTGGGTAGAACGCGGCAATAATCGGTTTTGGCACTTTCTTTGACCGGAACTGGCATGCAGACCAAAGCATCTCAAAGCAGCACACCTGCGACCCCAACCCCTACAGACCGTGAACTGGACCGGGCATTGGCCTCAGGGCCGCTGCGCGATATCGCCATCCCGCCATGCCCTGAGCTATTGATCGCGCTGCGCCGCGAGATGGACAAGGAAGACCCCGATCCACAAACGGTTGCCGATATCGCGGGGCGCGATGTGGCCATGTCGGCATCGCTGATCCGTACCGCCAACAGCCCCTATTACGCCCGCTCCCGCGCCGTCACCTCGGTCGGTGAGGCGTTGAGCCTGTTGGGCTTGCGCATGACCGAGAAGTTACTGACGGCTTTTTTGACGCGCAATTCGATCCGTGTCACTTC
>JBBQBG010000174.1:0-8324 GCA_038317285.1 Burkholderiales bacterium
ACGAGCCAGACCGTCAGCCACGATGTGGTCGTGCACCTGAGCGGCGATGTGGTCGAAGTGCTGAGCTGCGGCGTGGCCCTGTGGCGCGAGCCTAACGGCGCGGGTCATCTGCATGCATACGACCTGCAACGCAAACAAAACCTGCCAAGCTTGACGCCGGCGCAACTGGAAGCGCTGCACCAAGGCATGGCCGCGCTGGTGCGCTGCGCGGGCGGTCTGCTGCTGGCCACGCTGAGCACCCAGCCGCAGAGCAGCGGCATCACCGGCAGCATCGTTCACGGCGAACGCGACCCTGCGCCCGTGGCCGCAAACGCCAGACGCTTGCCGTGCCTGGCCCAGCGCCTGGTCACCTTTGGCAACCGGCTCTTTGCCGTCAACGCCAATAGCGACCGTGGCCTGACCGAAATTGCCGTGGACCAAATGGGATCACAGGCCGTGCTGTCGGTGCGCGCCAGCTGGCCCTTCCTGGCCCAGGCCGCTACGGTGTTCGCCAACATGGCAGTGTTCGACGCACTGGGCACCCCGTTCCTGGTGCTGCCCGCCGGTGACAGCGTGCGCGTAGACAAGGCCAGCGGCCTGGCCGCCTACCGGCTGGTGGACGCCTTCATGGTCTCACCTGATAGCGTGCTGGCGCTAGCCTATAACCGCAAGGACGGTCAAGCCTACCGCTTGACCCTCAGCAGAGGCAGCGCACAACAAGGCTTTGAGATTACCGCTACTGAGCCCACCGACGAGCTGGCGTTGAACGTGGCTGTTAACGAGCAAGGCATTGGCGTGGAAGTGTTGGCCAACGGCGAGCTGGCCGTCTTCAGCGCCAAGCAGGCCGGTAGCGGCAATTGCAAGCTGGTGCGCAACACCGGGCTGACGCATGAGCACCGCGTGTTTGCGTTGCCTGCGGGGCTGCATTACAGCTATGGGCGGGAGGTGGTGCGGATTGCTTTGCGGGCGTGAGGGGAGCGGTGGCAATGCGAGAGCGGCAATATATGCCCAAAAGGGTTTGTTGTCGCCCTATTTTGCGATGTCTGAATGATAAACTGGCCGCTAGCCCTCGTGGAATAGGCACAAAGCGCTATTAAAGAAGTAGCAATGACCACCGATGTGCCTGCACCAACGTCAGCGCTGGTCCGCTTGGGTCGCGATGACTCGTCACGCGTTCAACATAAAAATCACAAATTCCTCTACATATCCCGACGTATCTGTGTAGAAAATCGCGATTTTTATACATGTGAAGCACTATGGCCGACTGTAGGGGTTGGGTTCGAGCAGCTGCCCGCCAGCGGGCTGCTGACGGTCAACCACATCATCGAGATTCAAAGCGAGCTGGAGCGCAACAACGCGGGCTTCCGCAAGCTAACCGTCACGGCACCGAAAGACAGCGCTGTTTGACTACAAGCACCGCATACGTGACAGCTACAAGTTCTACAGCCAGGATTTGATCAACAACCTGTTCACGCATCCTTACACCAAGATTGAGTTTGTACAGCGTGATCTTCAGGTGTCCCGCACCACGGCTATCAAATATTTAGATGCCTTGGCAGCAGGTGGCTTTGTAGAAAAGCAAAAACTTGGGCGTGGGAATTACTACGTCAATACGGCATTGAATGCGGTCTTGCTTGGCAAGTAGCGCGGGCGCATGCGGTTTCGTTTTACGGAGTGCTTCGCCCCGCAGTCACCTTTTCAAATCGTGCGTGATAATCCCCGCGCTCCGTCCCCATCCACCGATCCCACCACGTAAACCACAACCCGTAATTCCCCTGCGCCGTCTCATGGTGCAGATGGTGGTGCGTTGTCGTCGTAAACCGCCCACCCAGCCAGTGGCGGGCGAAGCCGCGGGGCATGGTCTCTATGGCCAGATGACCATGGGCGTTGCGCAGGATCTGGTGGACGGTGAAAGCTAGCAGCACCAGGCCGTGCAACGGTACCACCAGCAGCGCCAGCGGCGTCACCAGACTGTTGACCAACGCCTCGATCGGGTGGAAGGCATACGCCGCCCACGGCGACGGGTTGCGCGAGCGGTGGTGCACGCCATGCACGCGGCGAAACAGCCAGCGGCTGTGCAGCAGGCGGTGCGTCCAGTAGAAGTAGAAGTCGTGCCACAGCAGCATGGCCGGAAAGCTCAACGCCAGCCACCAGTAGCCATATTGGCCAGGCTTGAAGTAGACGACCATGTCCCCACGCAGAATGGACGCAAAAACGACAAGACCTTGGGCCGAGAAAATTAGCAAGGTAGTAAATGAGTAGGCCATCTCGCGCCGTACATCGGCCTTGCTGGGCCAGCCCGCTATCACCCGGTGGGCCAGGCGCTCGCTCAGCCACTTGTGCACCACAGCCCACAGCAGCAGGGCGGCGAGCAGGTAGTACAGGCCCTCGCGCACAAAGTTGCTGGTGAAGGCTCTGCCAAGCCATTGCCAGGCATGCGGGTCGGTCCAGATGTTCATGCAGGCATTATGCGGGGGCTGCATTGCGTGAAGGAATGCACGCACTCAACACGCCTTCTTTTGATGAAGGCTTTCACCGGGTGTCTCGGACCTCTATTGCATGGCTTTCGGTGCTGCGCGCCCTTGGCATTTCGTTCGGCGCGCTGGCCCAGATTGCACCGACGGCGCCACCGCAACAATTTGCACAACCGGGCGACTTGCGGTTGGAAATTTTGACAGTTGGTAAATCTGCCGCTAGCCCTCCTGATATATGGATGTATTGCTATAAATTCAGGAGCTATCGCGATGGCAATCGGAACGACAGATTGCCCCAGAAGCTGTCCCAATCGACACCCTCTTCATCGCCTTCTTCACCGCCCTGCACGGCGGGGATCATGTGCACTACGCTGACCATCCAGTCACCTGCATAGGGCAGGTTGAATGTGACTTCGCCCTGGGCCGATGTTGTGGCCCGAATCATCAGTAGCTGGCCGTCGCGTTTGTGCCAGGCTTTGACCAACGCGCCCGCCAATGGCTTGTCGTCAAATACGATCTTGACCGGCAATGGCTCGCCTGGCGCCAGCGCTAGCGGGTTGTGCACGGGTGTTATCTCGAGGCGCTGACTGGCATGCTTGGCATAGGTCTGGTCCGGCTTCTCAACGGCTTTCGGTTCGGGCCCTACGGCGATCAACGTCTTGATGTGGCGGCGGTAGCGTTCGCGCCCTGGTTGGTCGGAGGTGCCGGCTTTTTCTCGTTGTGTGATCACAAAATCCAATCCTTCGTCGTGTAAATACGCACGGAACCGACCGGCTTCGAGCGTGATTCGCAGGGGTGCGCTGTCGTAGGCCAGCAAGTGCGTGCCTGGGGTGTCCAGTGCTAGTTGCACTTCGGCCTCACGTTCTTTCGGGGGTAAGAACGGTCGCAGATCCTCGACCGGTTTCTGCGCGCTGTAGTGGCGCAGCGCTTTGCTCGTGGGTATGGAGAAGCCTGCAGGCTCTCCGTTGAAGAACTCTCCCACTTCCAGTCGCAGTGTTGCGGTGTCGCCCACCGATTGCAGGGGTGCAATTGGAACGAACCAAAACTCATGCGCTTGTAGCGTAGGTGCCAGGCCGAGCAGGCAGGCCAACATGGCGGAGCGAGCGATGGATGGGTAATACATGGGCGTGGAGTGCAAAAATGGAAAAGGCCACCGCGCCAGGCGATGGCCTTTTGGTGTCGTCCAATAGCTGGACGGGTTGCGCTTTAAACGTCTGAAGGCTCTGCCGTATCGTCCACAGCCAGCTTTGCGTCGCCCACTACCAGTGGTTCGGTGCTTTCGCTGGTCGCAGTCAGTTGCGTTTTGGCGAAATCAATCAAGCCCTTGGTGCTTTGCTCAACCGATGTTGGCAAGTCTGTACCCTTAACTAAGCTCACAACCGGTGCGGTGCCAGAGTCACTGGTGCCGCCCCCACCGCAAGCTGTCAACAGGGCAACGGCGCCCAGCGCGCTCAGCCATTGCTTTTTCGTCAGTGATGTTTGCATGGTGCTGTCCTCTTCAGAGTTGGGTTCAATAGCTGGCAGAGCCGGCATTGGGGGTGTTGAGGTAAGGGAAACGGGTCAGGAATGGCACCGTAGCCTGGTCCACGCCGTCGTGGATATTGGCCGACGTAGCGCCCAGTGGCACGCTGGACGGCTTGCAAGCCGATGTCAACGAAGGCACGCCTGGCACGCCATTCAGACCCAAGGCATTGTTGTCACCGTTGATGACGCACAGGCCACCCAATACGGCTACCAGCGCGATGTCGACTACGTCATCTTTGGGGCGACGTCCATTGGGGAAACCAGCCAAGTCTTTGGCCTGGGCCAGATTGGCCACACCACCTACGCGCAGCACTTCTCCAGCTACACCCAAGCGGTTCTGGTCGGCAAACTGCACCGGAGCGATGGCCGTGTTCAGACGCAAAACTTCGGACGGAGTGGCCGTCGTGGGCTTGTTCACGCCCGCAATGCCGGTCAGGAACACGGTAGCCAAGTCAGTACGTGGCAGGTTGGTGGGCGCCAGAGCGGTCGTGCTGCCCGACAAAACCAAGCCCAACAATGCTGGCAAGGTTGGGTTGGTTACATAGGTCAGGAATTGGGTATCGTCTTGTGGCTTGGATGCATTGAACTTGTCTTTGTCTGGCAGCCCGATGACCAACTCGTTGACCAACGGATTACCCAGGCGCGAAACCTGTACCCATGCTCCGCCTGCCTTCTCGCTGGTCTGGTGGCCCGAACCGGGCTTGCCATTGAGCAGGCGTGTCTGGCGCATGCTGGCGGTTGTCCAGCCACCGATGACCGTGTCTGTGCCTGCAATCAGGCAATCCTTGTGCACTTCCAGGGCGATGGAGGTCACGTTGTTCTTCTGCATGTAGTGCTTGCCACCCATGCCTGCTGCGTCTTTGTTGGCGGGGTCCAGCAAGAAGGCTGCGGGTGCGTTAACCAGATCAAACACGGTTCCCAGGTTGACGGCAAAGCCTTCCTGGCGTTGACCAACGAAAACATAGCCGGTGTCTTTGCCAGCTGGGCATCCGGGGACCTTGATTGCATGCACATGTTTCTGGGCATAGGACTCGTAAGCAGCGGCATCGCCCAGCGTCTTGGTACCGATGTAGTCGACTGGCTTCTCAAAAGTAGAGGCACCATTGGTCTTGCCTACGACGGCTGAAGTGCCCTTGCGGCGGTCACCGCGCACCATGGTCATGGTGTAGGTTTCGTTCAGGTTCAGATTGGCATCGGTCACGCTGCTGACGGTGCCGGCTTGAATCAGCGGAATGGCAACTGTGGCAGAGCCGATGGGCAGGGCTACGCTGTTGAGCTTGTTGGAGAAGCGGAACTGGAAGGTGATGTCTTCCTTGGCGTCGCCATTGTTGTCCAAATGGATCTCATACAGCGCGTTGGGGTCCATCGAAAAATAGTTGGGTCCGCCGTATGGGCCTTGCAGTGGCTGGTAATTGGCGATCATCGTGACATAGTCGCTGCGTCCGCCGGTGCCGGTAGCGCTGACGCCTTCGTAGCTGCGAAACATGTAGAAGTCTGTGCCATCGACCTTGGGGCTGGTCGTGATGAAAGGTGCTTCGCGGTGGCTGGATGCCATTGCCGCGGTGCTTGCAAGCACCAGTAAACATGCTTGTGCGACGGTGCCAAATTTGAAATGCATAGTTTTCTCCAAGAAGGATGGGAAAGGGTAAGGGCGGAAGGGTTTAGTGGGTGCCGCTACCTGTAAAGGAAGCGGTACTTACAGGCGAATACGCGTGGACTGGGCCACTGGATTCAAAAATTTTCAAAATCGCATATTGCACTCCTCCACTAGTCAAAAATGTGCAGACTGCCGTTGGATGACTCCATTTGACCTGCACAGTCTCAATTTATACTAAGTGGTCAATTCGCGACTTGAGAATTCTCAAGACTTGTATGAATATTTCTACGCCTGCGGCAGACCTGCCCACTTACCCTGATTCAGCACGGGGCTGCAGCAGCCTGTCGGGCTATTCAATGGGATTTCCCATAGCGTCAACTTCGGCCTTGTATATTCCTTGCGTGACTGCACCAAAGGCTGACCTGTCGATTGCATCTTCACTATCACGCAACACCCCGGCGTTTTTTGCCAAGAACACGGCAAATTCAGCCAACAAGCCGCGAACGGGGGTTGGTCAAAAGCTTGCCTTGCGTATGCACAACGTCAACCTGGATGACGCTCTGGGCCAGATCTACGCCGACTCGTGTAATCTCGCGAATGGGCGATCTCCCTCAAAGACTACAGATTGACTTCCAAAACCGAGCTTGGCACTTGATGCCGTCACCACGGAAGCGGGAGGGTCCTTCGTGTTCGTGAAATATCACAAGTGAGCTATCGAAATAGTTGCAATGACCGCATCACCGCTTTTTCACCCGAAGACCATTGCCGCTTCGCAACAGCAGTTGGATCTGCAAACCAGCCGCAATCTGTCGATCATCGTGAATGCCAACGCGGGGGCGGCAAAAACCACCAGCCTGGCACTCAAGGTCGCTGAAATGTTGGAGATTCAGCGTCAAAAAACAGGGCACTACAACCCCAAGAAGATCCTGATACTGACCTACACCGAAGTCGCGGGGCTGGCGTTTCGGCGGGCATTGGAGAAGGTAGGCGTATCGGCTGCGCTCATTCACGAACTCTGGGTCAGCACCTTTGATGAATTCGCGCTGTATATGCTCCAGGAGCTGGAAGGGGCCCGTGCCAAATTGGCAACCTCACCAGAGACGCTCAAGGAAGCCATCGGGCAATGCATGCAAGAGGTAGGTATGCGTGCCGAACAGAGGGGTGACAACCATGTCCAACTCCCGAACCATGAGGGCAGCGGTTTCTACGAACACTTTATCCACCAAACCCTGCGCATCAAGGGCAAGCTCGTGTTGCCCAAGGCGCGTTGGCTCGGGGAGAACATTGATACCCAACTGGCCGACAACACTGGGGAAGACTACACGGTCCTGAAGGTGTTAGAGCGGTTTGAACATCGGCGCAGGCCCTCTGAAGAGGAGCCACCCGCGTTCCGTTCGCCGGGCGATGCCACCTACGATCTGGCCAGCACAGTGGGTGATATGTCGGTGGCCATGCCGCAAAACATGTTCTCGCGATGGCCCAGTGGTTTGCATTTGCTGTGTGTGGATGAGTTCCATGACATGAACGAGGCGATGTTCACCCTGCTGCGGCGGTTGCTGCAGAGCAATGTGCAGGCTAGCTTTTGCGGGGTGGGCGACCCGGACCAGGTGCTACACCAAAAGGCAGGCGCAGAGCCCCAATTCATGGACGCCAATTATTTTGCACAAGAGACGGGGCGCCAGGTCACGCGGTTGCCATTGGACGGTTCGTACCGGTTTTCCACAAGTCTTGCCGAATTGGCGGGCAACCTGGCGTCCAAATCCTACGCGTCGTTTGCCAAACATGAGACGCAGGTGCATCCCTTCTTTTACGCCGCTCCACTCGAGTGCGCGCAGAAAATTGTTGAGGACGCTTTGACCTGGCAACGCCAGGGGCGATCCATGGGCCAGTTTGTTGTGTTGCTGCGCCACCCGCACCAGTCGGTGTTGATCGAAAATTTTTTGCTGGAACAGGGCATCCCCTACCGCACCGACCCGTTTCCCACCTATTTGCACCGTCCGGAGGTGTTGCTCGTTCGGGCGCTGCTGGCGGTAGCCCGCCCGGAGTTTGAGTTGGTGACCAGCCACATCGCCCGCCGCCGCATGGTACAAGCCTTGGTGGATATTGCGGGTGTGCAACTCGATTTTTCAGAGAGCGAATCAGAGTCACCGGAGGATCGCCTTCGCTTCGCAGTCCAAGAGATCGTCCACGACCAGAGCCTGCTCGCCAGCTTCCTCAAAAGGCAGGTCATTGCGAAGGCAGAGGCGGGTATTCGTCGCCGTCTAGAGGCGGCCTTGGCCGTGGCTGCGGTCCAGCAAGGCGACGCAGTTTTTGACGCGCTGCTCCCCGCGCTGGACATGCCCGGTCTGGCTAAGCTGCATTGGGTGGAACGTCAACGCTGCGCCGACGCTGTGGCGCACCTGGAGGGCTTGCAACAAGCTGCCCAGATTTTCGACAGCGCTGCCCATTTTTTTCGCCACATCAATGCGCTGGAGCTTTCTTACGAGGCGCAAGGCGATGCCAAAGCGCGCAAGAACTGCTTAGTGTTGTCCGACATCGCCAGCGTCAAAGGTCTAGAGTTTGAGCGGGTCACTATTCCGTTTGTCGCGCAAGGTGAGTTCCCGGCGGATGATGGCGGCACGATGGATGATGAGCGCAACCTGATGTATGTGGCCATGACACGCTGCAGCCACTCGCTGACGCTGATGTTCAGCCAGCGGCGGCCCAGCGCCTTTGAGGAAGCCATGCTAGTCCGGTGAGGTGTCGCATGC
>JBBQBG010000175.1:0-8303 GCA_038317285.1 Burkholderiales bacterium
GCTGGAAGTGCAGCGCCACGGGTTTTATCCTGCTGGTGGTGGCGACGTGCGCGTGCAGATCAACCCGCCGCCCGATGGGCTCGCCGCCATCAACGCGATGCAACGCGGTGCATTGGTCGAGGCTTGGGCAGAGTGCCTGCACGCCGGCATTCCCAAAGGCGTGGCCAGCCGCGAGCTGGATGTGCTGGGCCGCGCGCTGGGATGGACGGAAGACCAACTGCGCGACCGCGCTCTGCGCAGCAACGAAGGCCCAGGCAACGCGCTGCAGGTGGTGCTGCAGTTTGAACACATCACCGAAGTGCTGACCGCCTTTGGCGAGAAGAGTGTCAGTGCCGAGGAGGTCGCGCGCACGGTGCTGCGTGAGACGCAAGCCTATCTGGCGCACCGCGCGCCGGTGGGTGAGCATCTGGCGGACCAGTTGATGATCCCGATGGCTCTGGCAGCGCTACAGGGCAAGGCAAGCCAGTACTGGGCGACCAGCCTGTCCGAACACACGCGCACCAATGCCAAGGTGATTGAGCAGTTCCTGCCCGTGCGTTTTGCGATGGAGCCATTGGATGGGGGTGTGCTGGTGCAGTTAAGCGCTCAACCCCAACGGCGATGAACACGATTTACGGCACAACAAACGACATTGGTTTTCAATGAAATGACTAACTTGCTCGCGGAAATTCACACCAACGGAGCCGACCTGGTTGAAGTCGTCAGATTCTGTCTTGGGCAGGGAGAAGACGTTAATCGCGTCACTCCCTATGGCGAATCTGCACTGCGGATCGCTTCTCGCCTTGGCCGTTTTGATGTTGTACAGGTACTGCTGGACGCTGGCGCTGACCCAGGGCAACTTGGTTGGAGTCAGACCGTCTTCGAGGTTGTATGCGGCACACCCGCGAGTGTCAGGAACTCAGTTTCGAAAAACGACGACCTCGAAACGGTTGACTATTGGGAGAGGACCGCGTTTTTGTTTGCCGTCCACCTCGGGGATACGGAAAAGGCCCAGTTGTTGTTGGACCTGGGCGCCAATCGACGAGCCGTAGGGCGATGCGGTAAGACGCCCATGCAATATGCGGTCCAGCAGAACAATGTCGCAATGTTGAAATGGCTGCTGGACAGCGGCCAAGACATTGAGTCTACGGATGAATTTCTGGAGACGCCGTTGCTTGAAGCGGCTTCGCTAGACAAGGTGGACTGTGTGAAGTTTCTGATTGCGTGTGGCGCAGACATCCACAAGGCCAACCACATTCCGGATACTCCCATCAAAGTTGCGACGAGCATGGAAGTCGTTCGCATCTTGGTAAGCCACGGTGCAGACATCAACGACATCAGCGCAGAGATGCACGCCTTGTTGCTGGGAGTTGAGCATGGTGCAGAACCGAAAGTTTCTCGTAACGACTATCTGGCGGGGAAGAGTCGTGTTTTTGGCGCGCGAAACCCTGAGCAATTTGACAATCCATTTTGGCTGGCAATGGTGCGCGGCGGTGGTAATGCCTGGCAAGCGAGCAAGAAGTTTTCTGACACCAATGCAGATGCACGCCCTCCAGTATGGTGCTACCAACGGTTCGGAAGATCCACCACCATCCTGCCTGATGGTCGCATCATTGAGGTCGGTGGGGAACATGAGGACTACTACGACCCCGACTTTTGCATCTACAACGATGTGACGGAATTCAAACCAGACGGGGCGATTCGCATCCTTGGCTACCCGGAGCATGTTTTTCGCCCCACCGACTTTCATACCGCCACAGCCCTGGACGGATCCATCTTGATTATTGGGTGCCTTGGCTATCCTGCAGATCGCCAGTTTCAAACGACATCCGTCTACCGCCTGAACACGACAAGCTTTGAAATCCAGGAAGTTAAAACCAGCGGCGAAATGCCGGGTTGGATTCACAGACACAAGGCCAGACTCGAAGGCCGGGACCGCATCGTTGTTTCGGGCGGGCATATCGAGCGTGGCTTGCAAACGCAATTCCAGGAAAACATTGATGAATGGGCACTGGATATCAATACTTGGGTCTGGACCCGCGCCACCAAACGCGATTGGCCGCAATGGACGTTTGTGCGCGCTGACCACAAGAAGAATCACCTATGGGAAATTCGCCAAGCGCTTTGGACCCGCAATGCGAACTGGAAGGAGGAATTCCAGAGAGACATGCTCCGACTGGCCGAATCGCTGGGTCACGAACCTGATCTGGATGCGGTGGCGACTGTCTACCGTGTAGACGGCGTGACATCCGCCTTGCCGACGACAAAAGCTGAGGACAAAGTCTTGAAGGTGTACGTGGACGGTGTTGCGATCCGCATGAATGAAGACAGCTGGCGCGTGCATGCCATGGTGGAGGGGGCACTATCCGACCACAAGCTCAAAGCGTTTCAAGACGGTGTCTTGGCCAAGCTTGCTCAGCTCGAAGGCACGGCTTGGCAAATCGAGGAGCTTTAGGCGGCAGAGTGAGATTGCTTCACTTTTGATAGCGCAATGCGCATATCCTACGAGGGCTACAGGCCGATTTCTCTTACGTGATTCTCATAGAAACCCAAGTTGAGTATAAAGCTGCCTGTGCGCCGTTGAACACGGCCTTTACAGCGGAAACGCTGGCCCGCCATCCGCCTGACGCAGTACCACCGCGCCATACAAAGCCTCCAGCGCCTCCCGTATGGCATGGGCTATGGCCGGTGCCTCAGCCATATCCGCCTCTGTGAGGTTGGCGCCCAGCAGGGGTATGGTCAGCGAAGCGGATTCGACAATCACCGCCGACATGGTCTTCAGGGTCTCGCGCAACGCCGCGTCGGCATGGTGGGCGCGGGGGGATGCGTTGAGCACGGCGACCGGCTTGTTGACGAAAGCTTCGCAGCTCACCAGCCAGTCCAGTGCGTTCTTGATGACGCCTGTCACGCCGTGGGCATATTCCGGGCTGGCGATCAGCAGCGCATCGGCGGCGGCTACCTGCGCGCGCAGTTGGGCAACGCTGGGTGGCGGGTCCGACTCCAGGTCCGGGTTGAAGAGTGGCAGTGCGCCAATCACCGTGCAGACGGTGACGCATGTCCCGCGTGGAGCCCGGCTCGCAGTGGCGCGCAGCAAGGCTGAGTTGATAGATGCAGCACGCAGGCTGCCAGAAATAGCCAGGATGTTCATTCGGGGGATGGTGGGCGAAAGTGTTGCGCATTGTTACGCAAATGCGGGCAGCACTGATGGGCATGGCGTCTATACTGCTGCCCGCGCTAGGAAACCATGTCACGCCGCCAGACCCACATCGATGCCGCCAAAGTGCTTGCATCGCACCTCATCGTGCTGCACCACTTCACCGCATACGGCCCCTTGTCGGATGCGCTGGAACGATTCGCCCCCTCGTTGACCGACTGGTTTTTTGAATATGCGCGCATGGCAGTGCAGGTGTTCCTGGTGATAGGCGGCTACCTTGCGGCCGGCACGTTGGCCCCACATGGGCGCTTTCAGCGCAAGGGGCCGTGGCGCAGTGTGGCGCAACGCTATGTGCGTCTGGTGCTGCCGTTTGGCGTGGCTTTGTTGCTGGTCACTGCGTGCAGCGCCTTGGCCCGGCAGTGGCTGCAGGCCGACTTTATTCCGGCGGCGCCCAGCCCTTTTGCATTGCTGGCGCACTTTGCGTTGCTGTTCGATATTTTGGGTTTTGAGTCGCTGTCCAGCGGCGTCTGGTACGTGGCGATTGACTTTCAACTCTTTGCTGTGATGGCGCTCGTGCTGTGGGTGGGCGGGCGTGCCGCGCAATGGCTGGTGGCGCTCGCCATGTTGGGGTCGCTGTTTTTCTTTAACCTGCACCAGACGGGTGACATTTGGGCGCTGTATTTTTTTGGCTCCTACGGCATGGGCGCTTTTGCGTGGTGGGCTGGTCATTCGCGCCAGGCGGGCAGGCTGTTGGCCTTGCTGGCCGTGGTTGGCTGTGCGGCGCTGGCGTGGGATTTTCGTTTGCGTATTGCGCTGGCCTTGGTGGTGGCTCTGGGCCTAGGCGTTGAACGAATGCGGTTGAGCCACGAAATGCAGCAAAAGCCTGCTGTCAGACCGCTGGCCTTGCGGTTGCTGCGGGTCTTGAGTCGCAGCTCTTATGCCCTGTTCCTGACGCACTTTGCCATCTTGCTGTTGGCCAATGTGGTGTGGGTGCGCAGTGTATGGACGGTTCCTGGTACCGCAGTTTGGTTTACTGCGGCTGCGTGGGCGGTGTGCGTTGTGGTGTCTATGCTGTTTGAGCGACTGGTTGAGCGCCCGCTGTCGGCTATGCGGATACCGGCATGACAAGACTTGCGTCACTTCCAGGGCGCGCCTGGTGCGTGCTGGAGGCGGTGGGGTACAACATTTTTCACGCAGGCGAGACCAGCGCAGGGCAGACCTTCAAGATTTCCAACAACATCCTGCTGGGCAGGGCCAACGGCCTTGACTCCAAAGTGCAGTCCGAATTCATTCGCTGCAAGTCAGGTGGCCACTAAGCGCCAAGTGCCTGCTATTGTTTGCATAGCGCCTCGTGCATATTACACGAGGGCTAGCGGCCATTTTTGCTCAAGAGTACGATGAATGACGTCAATAAACTCCACATTGGGTATTTATTGGCGAATTGCACCCTATTGCTTAATGGCCTCGATGGCGATGCTGATCGTCACGTCATCCCCCACGTTGGGTGCTATTTGGCAGCGTGGAAGTCGGAGCGTTTGATGACAGTGCTCAGTTGCTTAGACAAACCCATGTGGTTGTAAGAGAAGCGTGGGAAGGTGTGGCCACTGTCAATGGCGCAGGTCTCGGGGGCGGCGTGCGCAGAAGCGTGCGTGCCGCAAATGAGGGCGAGGACGGCGGCGCTGAGGAATGCTGTGGGTTGCATGGTGTCTTGGAGGGAAAGATGATGTGAAGAGTGCAGGCCGTGGGCCTTGGGCGTGCAAAGCCTGCCGGGTAGCAGGCCAGGACTTAAAAGCCCGTTTTATTGCGCAGCTGGTTTGTAGTCGGCAATGGCCTTGGCCAACAGCTTGGTTTCGTCGCAATGGGCGCAGCTGGTTTGCAGCTTGGCCAGTTGTGCCTCGGCCTTGGCCTTTTGGTTGGTCTTCAGGTAGGCGATGCCCGAGTAGTTCAGTGCGCCCTTGTGGGTGGGGTCCAATGCCAGTGCCTTGTCATACGCGGCAAATGCAGCGTCGTAGCGCCCCAGCCAACGGTTGGAGTAGCCCAGGTAGTTGTAGGCATCGGCGTTCTTGGGGTCTTGCGCAACGACCTTGTCGAAGCTGGCAACGGCCAGTTCCCAATTCTTGGCATCGATCGCCTTTTTGCCAGCGACAAAGTTGTCGATCTGCGCGTTTTGCAGGGGTGCGGCTTCGGATGGGGCTGCCATGGCAGCGCCCGCCATGGCGAGGCTCAGAAGGGGCGCCAAGAAAATAGTGCGGATAGTGATTAAGGACATGTTTGACTCCCGGTAGTAAGTAAGGGGTTAAAGGTTCGCGCTGGTTTGCGGTACCTAAGACAAACGATGGAACTCTTAAAACGGATGCAAATAGTTTGAGAAAAAACTTTGGAGGGTCTCGGTTGACCGCTTTATCAGCCGCGCACGGCTGCTTCGATTGCGGCGATGTCGATTTTTTTCATGTGCATCATGGCTTCAAAGGCGCGCTTGGCCACAGCGGGATCGGGGTTGGTGACGCCGTCTGTCAAGGCGCGCGGGGTGATCTGCCACGACAGCCCCCATTTGTCTTTGCACCAGCCGCATTCGCTCTCTTGGCCGCCGTTGCCAACGATGGCGTTCCACAGCCGGTCGGTCTCTTCTTGGGTATCGGTTGCAACCTGGAACGAGAACGCCTCGGTGTGCTTGAACATGGGCCCGCCGTTCAGGCCGAGGCACGCGATGCCCATCACGGTGAACTGAACGGTCAACACGTCACCCTGCTTGCCAGAAGGGTAGTCGCTGGGGGCCGTGTGAACGGCGTCTACCGTGCTGTCGGGAAATGTAGTGGCGTAAAACTTGGCAGCGTCTAGTGCGGTGCCGTCGTACCATATACAAACCGTGTTTTTACTGACCATGTGGATTCCCCTGAGTTGAATGAAAGGCTTAAGCAATCGCAGTGTGCCAGCCTAGATCGGGACCGTGCATTGGACGGCCACTTTGGGACCACCCGGAACCGCCGGTGCCACCTCAAACCCAAACCTCGCCTTGCCGCCATCGGTTGCCGGGTTGCTGCTGAAACTGAAGCCAAAGTAGGCCGCCCCACTGTTACTGGCATTGACGGAAAAGTTAAAGGCCCCAGTTTTGGCGTCAGAGAACCGGTCGTACAAATAGGTGGTGTCCCTGGCGCCGGTGCTGCGCTGATACGGTATGGAGCCCTGGAAGCCGGCCGTAGCAATTTGCAACAGCGAGCTGGAGAAACTCACCACGCACGATTGGCCCGATGCGTCTAGCCCCGTCGATACCGTTCCCGACAGGCATCCCAACAGCAACTCGTCCAACGACGAGGGCGCCTCCAGGCACCGCAAGAGAATATTTCGGGTGACCGATGCGATGCGAATCACTTCGACCGGATTGCTGGCGCCACCGCCGCACGACGCCAAAATCGTGGTGCACAGCAAAATCAGTGAAATCAAACGTTTGCGCATTCTCTATTCCTCGTATGCTCTGAAAGCACGAGGGTAGCAGACCCAGTTACCGAGCCGATGGCCATCACCCATTCGTTCCGTGTAGGGGTGTCACCGGATGCGATGCCGTCCAACTTGGCGCAAAATCCAGAGTTTTGATCACTCTAAAGGTTCTGCTCTCCATGACACGATTAGCATTGCTCGCCACCATCCCCGCGCTTTTGGTCGCGTGCTCGAAGGCGCCTGAAGTGGCGGCTGTCGCACCAGCGCCGAAACCGTCTACACCAGTGGCGCATGCTGCTATCGATTGGGTCAAGCCCGACGGTGCGAGCGTCGATGCCATTTTTGCCAAAGCCAAGGCCGATAACAAGCCGGTGTTCTTGTACTGGGGTGCGGTGTGGTGCCCGCCCTGCAACCAGATCAAGGCCACGGTGTTCAACCGGCCCGATTTTGTAGAGCGCAGCAAGGGATTCATACCGGTCTATCTGGATGGTGACACACCCGGCGCCCAGAAACTGGGTACGCAGTTCAAGGTGCGCGGCTACCCGACCACCATTTTGTTCAAGCCCGACGGCACCGAACTGACACGTCTGCCCGGTGAGGTGGACGCTGCGCAATATATGCAAATTCTCAAGATGGGAATGGCTTCTACGCAACCGATCAAAGAAACGCTGGCTGCTGCGATGGCCGCCCCCGGTGCCGTTACACCGGCGTTGAGCAGCGATGCCTGGCGCCTGTTGGCCTACTACGCATGGGACATTGATGAGGCACAGTTACTGCCCAAGAAAGATCTGGCCGCGACCGTACAGCAGCTCGCGCAGAAGTGCCCGCCTGCCCAAGAGGAGGCCGCTGCGCGGCTGACCCTGCGGGCGATCGCGATGGCTGCTTCGGAAAAGACGACCAGCTTGCACAAGGTACAAGCGCTAGCCGAGGTTCAAAAAATTCTGGCCGATGCGTCCCGCACGCGTGAGAACGAAGACATTTTCATTAACTACTCCAATGAGATCGTGACCGTGCTGACTGCCCCCGGCAGCGCCGAGCGCAGCAGCCTGATCACCGCCGTGAACGCTGCGCTGGACAAGCTGTCTGCTGATGCCGCGCTGTCCAAAGCGGACCAGTTGGGTGCTGTGCAGGCCAAGGTCGCGTTGGCACTAATCGACAAGCCCAAAGGCGCCAAACCAGAACTGTCGCCCGAGTTGGTCGCCCAAGCGCAAGCGGCGGCGAACAAGGCCGACACCACCAGTACGGATAGGTATGAACGCCAGGCAGTGATCCCATCAGCCGCGCACCTGCTGAGCGACGTCGGCCTTGTCGATGCATCAGACGCGATGATGAAGGCTGAATTACCCAAGGCGGTTTCCGCCTACTACCACATGCTGGTGCTGGCATCGAATGCCAAACTGCGTGGTGACAAAGAGGCCGCGTTGGATTGGTCCGAAAAGGCCTACGCAGGCTCTCTGGGCCCGGCCACGCGCCTGCAATGGGGCAGTGGCTATGTGCTCAAACTGATTGAGATGGCGCCGCAAGACAGCGCACGCATTGAGAAAGCGGCGACCCAGGTGATCGGTGAGCTGGACGCTGCACCTGAGACCTTTTACGAGCGCAACCGCCGAAGTCTAGAGAAGATGGGTGCACAGTTGAACGTTTGGAATGCAGGTGGCAAGCATGCGCCCGTGGTACAAAAACTCACGGCCCAGTTGAACGGCGTTTGCGCCAAGCTGCCTGAGAAAGACAGCGC
>JBBQBG010000176.1:0-8296 GCA_038317285.1 Burkholderiales bacterium
GGTGGAGAGGGCTGGATTCGAACCAGCGTACTCGTAAGAGGGCAGATTTACAGTCTGCTGCCATTAACCACTCGGCCACCTCTCCTAAGGTGAACCCCGGATTATGCCACGGGTTTTTGACCTTGTCATATCCGGGCCCCAAGATATTTCCGACTTCAGGCCACACAACGGCCTTTCGCAACGCGGTTTAGGCAGGCGTCTGGTGTCCGTCGCGCCACGCCTGCGCCTGCGAAAAGTGGCCACATCCGATGAACGGCAAAGGAGGGCGTAGCGTCGACAGGGGCGAAGGGTGGTTGGCAACCAGCACCAAATGGCGACTGGCATCGATCAATGGCCGCTTACTCTGGGCGTGCGCGCCCCACAACATAAAAGCGACCGGCTGGGCTTGTCGTGACACCTCGCAAATGATGGCATCGGTCAGTACCTCCCAACCCTTGCCCGAATGGCTGGCAGGCTGCCCCTCTTCCACCGTCAGGCAGGTGTTGAGCAACAGCACGCCGTGTTCCGCCCATGCCACCAAACTGCCACCCGGTTGTGGCAAAGCTGGGGCAGGTGTACCCAGGTCGCGCAAGCGCTCCTTAAAAATATTGCGCAACGACGGAGGAAGTGGCACACCCGGTGCGACCGAAAAGGCGAGGCCCTCTGCCTGTCCACGCCCATGGTAGGGGTCTTGCCCCAGGATGACGACCCGCACTGCATCAGCGGGGGTCAACTGCAGCGCGCGAAGCGGTGATGGCGGAAATATGCTGGCCCCGGCTCGCAGGCGTTGCGCCAAGAAGGCCAGCAGCCCCCGCCCTGCTTCGGACTGAAAGAATCCGTTTACCAAAGGCTGCCAGCCAGCCGCTACTGGCCAAGCAGCGGGGTCCGCCGACTGCAATTGGTCATGGCCTTGCGGGAATAATTCCTCCGTGCGCAAAGCCCTGCTTTTCGTGGATTGCGACATGTACCAGACGACTCAACCAAACAATGCCGCCAAAGCCTCCCCAGGCTCCGGGGCACGCATAAAAGCCTCGCCCACCAGGAACGCATTGACGCCCGCCGCGCCCATGCGCAGCACATCGTCGCGCGTCTGGATGCCACTTTCCGTGACCAAAATCCGGTCGGATGGCACGGATGCCCGCAACGCCAGCGTCGTATCCAGTGAGACCTCAAAGGTTTTGAGGTTGCGGTTGTTGATGCCCACGAGCGGCGTCTTGAGCTTGAGCGCACGCTCAAGCTCGGCACCGTCGTGCACCTCTACCAGCACCGCCATGTCCAGGCTATGGGCAATAGCCTCCAGGTCTTTCATCTGCGCGTCATCGAGACACGCCGCGATCAGCAGGATGCAGTCCGCGCCCATGGAGCGGGACTCGTAAATCTGGTACGGGTCCACCATGAAGTCCTTGCGCAGCACCGGCAACTGGCAGCTCGCACGGGCCTGCTTGAGGTAGTCGACTTCACCCTGAAAAAAATGCACATCCGTCAGCACCGACAGACAGGCAGCACCACCTTCGGCATACGACTGCGCGATGTCCGCCGGAATGAAATCTTCGCGCAGTACGCCCTTGCTGGGGCTGGCCTTTTTGATCTCGGCGATCACCGCCGGTTTGCCTGCGGCGATCTTGGCTTTGATCGCGCCGACGAAATCACGCGTCAACACCCGTGATTCGGCGTCCGCCCGCACGACAGCCAGTGATTTGCGCGTGAGCGCCGCCGCAATCTCTTGGCGTTTGACGGCCACAATTTTGTCCAGAATATCGCTCATGTTTATCCTAAATGGTTGGGGACAGAGCTGAAGATCTGTCCCGCAAAGTTATTGGTTTGCCAATTCACCCGAGAGCTTGATCAACGCATCCAGCTTGCCACGCGCCGCGCCAGATTCAATCGCCGCGCGCGCCAGTTGAATGCCCTCCATCATGCTGGACGCCACATTCGCTGCATACAAGGCCACACCGGCATTGAGCACCACGATGTCCTTGGGGGCACCCGCCTGGTTGTTCAACACTCCCATCAGCATGGCCTTGGAGTCTTCCGCCGTCGCCACCTTCAGCGCGCGGTTGCTGGACATGACCAAGCCAAAGTCCTCGGGGTGGATTTCGTATTCGGTGATCTGGCCGTCCTTTAGTTCGCCAACCAACGTGGTTGCGCCCAGTGATACTTCGTCCATGCCATCGCGGCCATACACCACCACCGCATGCTCGGCCCCCAGGCGTTGCATGACGCGGACCTGGATGCCCACCAAATCAGCATGGAACACGCCCATCAGGATATTGGGTGCGCTGGCCGGATTGGTCAGCGGCCCCAGCAGGTTGAAAATGGTCTTGATGCCCATTTCACGCCGCACCGGTGCCACATTTTTCATGGCCGGGTGGTGGTTTGGCGCGAACATGAAGCCAATGCCGGTCTCGGCCACGCACTGGGCTATCTGAGTGGGCGACAGGTTGATGTTCAGCCCCAGGGACTCCAGCACATCGGCACTGCCGCTCTTGCTGCTGACACTGCGCCCGCCGTGCTTGCTGACCTTGGCGCCTGCAGCGGCGGCCACAAACATGGAGCAGGTCGAAATATTGAAGGTGTGGGAGCCGTCACCGCCGGTGCCCACAATGTCCACCAAGTGGGTCTTGTCAGCCACCTCAACCTTGGTGGAGAACTCGCGCATTACCTGGGCCGCGGCGGTGATTTCGCCAATGGTTTCTTTCTTGACGCGCAGTCCCGTCGTGATGGCCGCCATCATGACGGGCGACATTTCGCCGGACATGATCTGCCGCATCAGGTGCAGCATCTCGTCGTGGAAAATTTCGCGGTGCTCAATGGTGCGCTGCAAGGCTTCTTGCGGCGTGATGTGTCCAATGGGGGTTGGCATGGTGCTGAACTCCTTCTTTGCTGTGTGTGCTTTTATGCGTTGGGCGTCTGCGTGAGCGCCAGTTTGATTCCGAATCCTACGAACATCGCGCCGGCAATGCGGTCCAACCAGTGCATGCTCTTCTGCACCACCGTCGCGCGGCCAGCCAGCCAGGCAGCCGCCAGCGCCCAGCCTAAATTAACCCACAGACCATTGAAGTTGAACAGCAGGCCGAGCAGCAAAAAGGCCAACGGCTTGTGCTCTACCGTGGGGGCGATGAACTGCGGCAAAAAGGCCAGGAAGAACAGTGCAACCTTGGGGTTCAACGCATTCGTCCAGAAACCCCGCAGGAAAATTACCTTATAGGCTTTCTGGCCTGTAGCCCTCGTGGAATCTGCATGATGCGCTTCCAATTTCATAGCGCTATCGGATTTGGAGAACACCAGGCGCACGCCCACATACACCAGGTACGCGGCGCCCATCCACTTGAGCAATGTGAACGCCGTGGCCGACGCGGCCATCAACGCGCTGACGCCCACGGCCGCCGCAAAAATATGGACAAAGCAGCCTGCCGTAATGCCCAGCGCCGCCACCATGCCCACGCGCGCGCCGCCGCGCAGTGCGTTGGACACGATGTACAGCACGTCGGGTCCGGGCGTCAGGTTGAGCAGCAGCCCCGCTGTAACAAACAGCAGCAATTGGTCGATTGGCATCTTGTTGTCCCTCAGGCAGAAGCGTGGAAGAACTGGCGGATGGCCGCGACCGCGCGGTCAATGCCCGCCTCGTCCACATCCAGATGCGTGACAAAGCGCAGGCGGTACAGGCCGGTGGCGCGTATGCCCTGGGTTGCCAAAAAGTCCAGCAGCGCGGTGGACTGGCTGCGTGCCGCGCCGACCAAGTCGACAAACACGATATTGCTGTGCGGGGCTTCCACGGCCAGGCCATCGATGCCGGCCAAACCGGTCGCCAAGCGTTGCGCCAGTGCGTGGTCATCCGCCAAGCGCAGTACGTGGTGGTCCAGCGCATAGCTGGCCGCCGCCGCCAGGATACCGGCCTGGCGCATGCCACCGCCCGCCATCTTGCGTACACGGTGGGCACGGGCGATCAGCTCGCGGCTGCCGCACAGCGCTGAGCCCACGGGTGCGCCCAGGCCCTTGCTGAAGCAGACCGACACGCTGTCAAAGCACTGGGCAATGCGTTTGGCCTCGACCCATACATCGCCCCCACGCTCGCCACTGCGTGTGCTTCGCTGCCCCCCGAGGGGGCCGTCGCCGACTTGGGGCGGCCCGGCGTCGGCGGCATCGCCCCCCGTTTGCGCCGCCTGCGCTGTGGCTGCATTGAATAGCCGCGCCCCATCCAGGTGGCGATTCAGCCCGCGTTCCTTGGCCAGCGTAGTGGCTGCCTGCACGTAGTCAAACGGCAGCAGCTTGCCGCCGATCGTGTTTTCCAGTGTCAGCAGGCGGCTGCGGGCGAAGTGGGCGTCGTCGGGCTTGATGGCGGCTTCGATGTCGGCCAGCAACAGCGTGCCATCCGGCTGGTGGGCCAGCGGCTGGGGTTGCACACTGCCCAACACCGCCGCGCCACCGCCTTCCCAGCGGTAGGTGTGGGCCATCTGGCCGACGATGTACTCGTCGCCACGCTGGCAGTGGGCCATGATGGCGCACAGGTTGCTCTGCGTGCCGGTGGGCATAAAGAGCGCGGCCTCGAAGCCTAGCAAGGCTGCGATCTTTTCCTGCAAGGCATTCACGGTCGGGTCGTCAGCAAACACGTCGTCGCCCAGTGGGGCAGCCATCATTGCCGCGCGCATGGCGGGCGTGGGTTGGGTCACGGTGTCGCTGCGCAAGTCGACCCCATTTGGCTGAAGTGTTTTAGTCATATCGGCCTCTAGCCCTCGTATACAGTGCGTAAACAGCTATCTTTTTCATAGTACTCTGACCGAACCATCAGCGCAGAAAATTCTGCAGCATGGCGTGACCATGCTCGGTGAGTATGGACTCGGGGTGAAACTGCACACCCTCCACACGCACCGCATCGGCCAGACCGGTGTGACGCACGCCCATGATCTCGCCGTCGTCGGTCCAAGCAGTAATGGCTAGCTCCTTGGGGCAACTGGCGCGCTCAATCGCCAGCGAGTGGTAGCGGTTGACCGTGAACTGCCGGGGCAGGCCAGCAAAGACTCCTTCTTCGGTGGTCGTGATAACCGAGGTCTTGCCGTGCATGAGCTGCTGGGCACGGATGATCTTGCCGCCCAGCGCCGCACCAATGCTTTGGTGGCCCAGGCACACACCCAGGATGGGCAGCTTGCCCATGAAGTGCTGGATGGCAGCCACCGAGATTCCGGCCTCGGCTGGGGAACAGGGGCCGGGCGAGACCACCAGCCGGTCCGGCCTACGCTCTGCAATGCCTTCGACGGTGATCTCGTCGTTGCGGAACACTTCCACCTCGGCGCCCAGTTCACCGAAATACTGGACGATGTTGTAGGTAAAGCTGTCGTAGTTGTCGATCATCACCAGTTTCATGCTGTTTCTCCCTGGCGCAGCCGCGCAAACTCGCGGTGCTCGAAAGAGATGCACACCTCCATCATGGTTCGGTAAATGGCCTCAATGACGGCTGGCTCACCACCCTCGGCGAGTGCCTGCTTGCGCACACGGTCCACGATGGTCTGGATGCGGGCTTCGTCCCGCACCTGGTTTTCGTCCTGCTTGATGCGGGCGGCCTGGGTCATGTAACCGCTGCGCTGCACCAAGAGGGGCACCAGCACATCATCCAGCGCGTCTACGCAACGGCGCACATCGGCCATGGTGGTGCAGTGTTGCACCTGTTCAATTGCTTTCGTGTTCATTATTCCAATCCCTCTTCGACCAATTCGGCGGCGCGCAACAGCGCGCGGGCCTTGGCCTCTGTTTCTTTCCACTCCAGCTCCGGCACGCTGTCGGCCACCACACCAGCGGCCGCTTGCACATAAAGGGTCTGGTTCTTGATGATGCCGGTGCGGATGGCAATGGCCACATCCATGTCGCCGGCGTAGCTCAGGTAGCCGCAAGCGCCGCCATAAAGGCCGCGTTTGGTGGGCTCCAGTTGGTCGATCAGCTCCATGGCGTGCACCTTGGGCGCACCGGTCAGCGTGCCGGCGGGAAAGGTGGCCTTGAGCACATCCATACTGGTCATGCCCGGCAACAGCGTGCCCTCGACATTGCTGACGATGTGCATGACGTGGCTGTAGCGCTCGACGCAGAACGCCTCAGTGACCTTGACCGTGCCCGTCTTGGCAATACGCCCGATGTCGTTGCGGGCCAGGTCGATGAGCATTACGTGCTCCGCGCGCTCTTTCGGGTCACCCACCAGTTCCAGTTCGGCGGCCTTGTCCAATTCTTCGGTCGCGCCGCGTGGGCGGGTACCGGCCAGCGGACGGATGATGACCCGTTTTTCAACGATGCCTCCAGTGGAGCCTACAGACAGCGTCTCTTGGCGCACCAGAATTTCTGGCGACGCCCCCACCACGTGGAAATCACCAAAGTGGTAGTAGTACATGTAAGGGCTCGGGTTCAGCGAACGCAGTGCGCGGTACAGCGACAACGGCGATTCGGTATAGCGCTTCTTGATGCGCTGGCCGACCTGCACCTGCATGAAATCGCCCCCGGCAATCAACTCCTTGGCGCGCTCCACGGCGGCAATGTAGTCGGCCTTGGCAAAGTCGCGCTGGGCCGGGTGGCTCTGTGTCGGTTTGACGGCTGCAATATGCACAGCCTCGGCCAGGCGGTCCTTGAGCTCACGCAGCCGCTGACCGGCCCGCGCATACGCATCGGGCTGGCCGGGGTCGGCATAGACGATCAGGTGCAGCTTGCCCGACAGGTTGTCGATAACAGCCAGCTCCTCGCACTGCAGCAACAGAATGTCGGGGCAACCCAGCTCGTCGGGCGGGCAAGTGTCCTGCAGCTTCTTCTCGATGTAGCGCACGGCGTCATAACCAAAGTAACCAGCCAGCCCACCACAAAAGCGCGGCAGCCCGGGGCGCAGCGCCACCCTGAAGCGTTTTTGGTAGCTGGCGATGAAGTCCAGCGGGTTGTCAGTGGATGTTTCCACCACCACGCCATCGGTCACCACCTCGGTTCGGGCCTGCTCGCCAAAGCCACTGGCGCGCAACAGCGTGCGCGCTGGCAGCCCGATGAAGCTGTAGCGCCCGAAGCGCTCACCACCGACTACCGACTCCAGCAGAAAGCTGTATTTGCCGTTATCGGGGTCAGACATTGCACCGGGTGAGTGCGCCAACTTCAAGTACAGCGATAGCGGCGTTTCCAGATCGGCAAAAGCCTGGGCCATCAACGGAATGCGGTTAAAGCCTTGGGCGGCTAGCGCTTGGAATTCGGATTCGGAAATCACGGGTTGCGGTCCTCTCATTTCAGGGCGGCACTGGGTGCCACCTGCGCACCCGGCCAAAGCAGGGGCGCGTTTCATTCAAACCGATTCCCCCAAGGAAGGCTTGGGGAAGACTGGGTGCGCGCAAGATGTCGGAGTGGGGTTCCGTGCCGCTTGTTCGCGCAGAACCCTGTGGGCCACGCGCGCAGGCCGCCTGGCAATCAGGCGCGTGCGGCGGTCAAGGGTTCAGGCATGACGGTCAGCGTACGCCAGGGCCAGGCTCCCCGGTCGCTACAACCCGTCAAAAAGATATGGTGAACGAACATACGACCAGTGTATCAAACCCATCCATGCGACTATTTTGACCGGCCACTGATGGCAGCCTTCGCGAAAACCCTAGGTTGTAACCAGTTGTATGCGGCGCAAAATGGAGACATTAAAACGAACGAACGTTCATTTTTTCTGAAATGGAGATTACATGCGCCTGATACAAAAAATCCTGATGACTGCCGCTGCTCTTGTGGTGGGGGTGAGCGCCCTGGCAGCCCCCCTCGTCATTCACGGCGTCAAGGTGCCAGAAACTGCGTCCGTTGGCGGCGCAACCTTGCAACTCAATGGCGCGGGCACACGCTACAAGGGCCCGTTCAAGGTCTATGTGGGCGACCTGTACACCAGCAAAAAAGTGGGCTCACTCGAAGAGTTGGTGGCAGCCCCAGGCCCCAAGCGCCTGACCATGACCTTTCTACGTGAAATCGAAGCAGGGCCCTTTGGCAAGTTGCTGACCCGGGGAGTGGAAGACAACGTCTCCAAAGCAGAAATATCCAAACTGGTGCCCGGCCTGATCCGCATGGGCGATATTTTTACCGTCAACAAGGTGCTGGTGCCAGGCGACGTCATCACCATCGACTGGATCCCTGGCACCGGCATGGTGGTCACCGCCAAAGGCCAGGTGCAGGGCGATCCGTTCAAGGAGCAAGAGTTCTTCAAGGCCATCATGTCGATCTGGTTCGGCCACTCGCCAGCCGACTGGAAGCTGAAGGACGCGATGCTGGGCAAAGAATAGCTCCGGCACCACGCCACCTGGCAGCCTGCACCGCCCCCAGCGTGCAGGCTTTTTTT
>JBBQBG010000177.1:0-8280 GCA_038317285.1 Burkholderiales bacterium
CACCGAGCGCCTCCAGTCCCACCTTCGCTTTGAATTCCGGTGGATGAGATTTACGCTTCTTTGATTCCGTCATTGGTAACCCGTTTTTTTAGACAGTGTCCCACTTAAACACCTGTCCCAAATTCCGGGTCCACTTCACACAATAGACGAAAGTTGATGATACGTTGACGGCTGGGCATTGAGCCGGTCAATACAACGGTGACATTTGTCCGTTTAGGATGGCTCTTATCACACGCAACGCTCTTCGAAATGGTAGCTATGCCCGGCCCTGTGGCACCCCATCTACCCGCGCCAAGCCCGCGGGTATCGGTCCATCGACAAACCCTCCAGCGAAATCTGTGGCTTGCGCCCCGAGATCAAATCGTCAATCACACGTGCCGTACCCGCCGCCATGGTCCAGCCCAGCGTGCCATGGCCGGTGGCCAGCATCATGTTGGAGTACGGTGTGCGGCCGACGATGGGGGTGCCGTCTGGCGTCATGGGGCGCAGGCCGCACCAGAACGTGGCCTTGGACACATCGCCGCCCTTGGGGAACAGGTCGGTGAGCACGTGGTTAAGCGTGTCGCGGCGTGACTCGCGCAGCGTCATGTCAAAGCCCGCCAGTTCGGCCGTGCCGCCCACGCGGATGCGATCACCCAGGCGCGTGACGGCCACCTTGTGCGACTCGTCCATGATGGTGGATTCGGGGGCGAAGTTGGCATCGGTGATCGGCACGGTGATGGAGTAGCCCTTGACCGGGTAAACCGGTATGTGGATGCCGATGGGCTTGACCAGTTGCGGTGTACAGCTGCCCAGTGCGGTGACGTAATGGTCGGCCGTTAGCGTGCCAGCACTGGTGCGTACTCCGGTAACCTTGCCGCCGCTCACCTCGATGCCGTCGATGCTGGTGTTGTAGCGAAATTTAACGCCCAGCGCCGCTGCCATTTCTGCCAAGCGGTTGGTGAACTTGAAGCAGTCGCCGGTCTCGTCACCGGGCAAACGCAACGCACCTACAAATTTCTCTTGCGTCAGTTTGAGTGCGGGCTCAACCTTGACAAAGCCGGCACGGTCTAGCACTTCGAACGGCACCTTGTAATCCTGCAACACCTCCACGTCTTTGGCAATGCCATCCATTTGCGCCTGTGTGCGGAAGAGTTGCAATGTGCCTTGCGCGCGGTCGTCGTAGGCGATGCCGGTCTCGGCGCGCAATTCCTTCAAACAATCTCGGCTGTATTCGGCAATCGGTACCATGCGGCTCTTGTTGATGGCATACGCCTTCTCGGTGCAGTTGGCCAGCATCGACAAACCCCAGCGCCACATGTTGGGGTCCAGCACGGGCCAGATCACTAGTGGGCTGTGGCGCATCAGCATCCACTTGATGGCTTTCAGCGGCACGCCCGGCCCGGCCCACGGCGATGAGTAGCCCGGTGACACTTCACCGGCATTGGCAAAGCTGGTCTCCAGCGCGGGCCCAGCCTGGCGGTCTATCACTTCCACCTGGTGGCCAGACTTGGCCAGGTAGTACGCCACCGACGTGCCGATCACGCCACTGCCCAATACGATGACTTTCATACCCCATCCTTCGAAAAAAAGCGTTCGTTGAAATGTACCCGCTGCGTCCGCATAGTGGGGGATTGGTGGCACGCCAATGGGCGCTAGCGCACAGATTCAGCGGGGGTATAAGCTGCGATACTGCAAGTCAACCCTCAAGGAGTAGTCAATGCAAATTCAAGTCAACACCGATCACAATATTGAAGGCCACGCCGCCATGACCACCTGGGCCACTACAGAGGTCCAAAATGCCGTCAGCCGATTCTCAGAACATATCACCCGCATCGAAGTGCATTTGAGCGACGAGAACGGTAAAAAAAGCGGCCCGCACGACATGCGTTGCCTGATTGAAGCGCGCCATGAAGGCCGCCCACCAGTAGCTGTGACTGAGCACGCGGACAACCTGCACCAGGCTGTGACCGGTGCTGCCAACAAGCTGGCCCGGTTGATGGAAAGCAGCCTGGGCCGTGCGGCCAGGCCGGTGGCAGCCCCAGTGGCTGCGTCGGACGCAGAGCCATCCTAGTCAAACTTTTTAAGCCCGTTAGTCTTCACATGCTCCAGACCCCTGCAGAATTTGTTCCGCTGATGACCGCGCAGGGTCATCCCGACCCGATTGCGTTTGTGTTTCGCAGTGGCAAGCTGCTGGTGCGTGAAGACGATTTGACGCTGCCCGATGCCCGTGTGGGTCTGCTGTCGCATGGCCTGCAAGTGGAGCAATTCCACCCGGTGGGCCTGTGGCAGGCGCGTTATTGCTGCACCACCTATGTGGATGCCGAACTGGAGCCCCAGCCCGGCTTTGCCTTTGTCGCCTTGCGGTCGCTGTTTGGCAGCATGGATGAGCCGCTTCTAGGGCTGGCCAGCCGCGCCGCACAGTTGGCTGAATGGGCCCGCACGCACCGCTACTGCGGCCACTGTGCCAATCCCATGCAACTGGCCAGCGGCGAGCGCGCGTTCAAGTGCCCAGCCTGCGGCATGGTCGCCTACCCGCGCATCTCGCCTGCCATGATGGTTCTGATCAAAAAGGGTGACGAGATTTTGCTGGCCCGCCATGTGATTTCGCCCACCGGGCGTTTCAGTGCCTTGGCGGGTTTTTTGGAAGCGGGCGAGTCGATCGAAGAAGCCATCCACCGCGAAGTGATGGAAGAGGTGGGTCTGCGGGTGAAAGACCTGCAGTACTTCGGCAGCCAGTCGTGGCCCTTTCCGCATTCGCTGATGATTGCCTTCACCGCCGAGTACGCGGGGGGCGAGATCACGCCGGACGCCAGCGAGATCGCCGAGGCGCGCTGGTTTGGCCCGCATGACGCGCGACCCGAGGCGCCACCGGGTGTGTCCATCTCCAACCTGCTGCTCAATGCCCACTGGCCGGGGCAGCGAGCCACCTCCAAATAACCCCAAAATGGGTGATTTTGCCGACTTTAACCGTGCATCAGAGAGAAAACGGCTTGTAGCCCTCGTGGAATATGCCTTGGCAGCTAGTAAAACGATAGCATCTCGTTTGTAGCCGCCAGGTCGTCAAGCCTTCACCGCCCAGCGCAGCCAGAAGCGCCTCTTGACCTCCCATCTGAAAAGTATTACCCAAAACCAAAAGCATCAAGGAAGATATGTCCACCTCAACCCCGTACATGACGTTCATTCGCTGCCCTTCTGGGGCAGTTCAAATAATTGGTACTGCAGTTTTTCTGCTCGGTTTGCTCTGTCAAACCAGCGCTAACGCGGGATACGAGGAGGGTGAATCTGCTTATCTTGCAAAAGACTATCCCACAGCAGCCAAGGAATTATTGCCGGTAGCGCAACAGGGAAACCCGAAATCCCAACGAATAGTTGGAGAGATGTATGCCAGTGGTTATGGAGTGGTCCCTGATGATGGTGAGGCCCTGAAATGGCTGCGGCTTTCTGCGGACAAAGAGGATTCTGAAGCGCAAATCCTGCTGGGAAATATGATCCTGAATGGCAAAGGTGTACCCAAAAACCCGGGCGAGGCAATCAGGCTGTATCGACTGGCGGCTGCGCAGAACAATGTGCGCGCGTTCGACGCCCTGAGAAGCGTGTATTTCCGAGGTAACGGTGTCCCACAAGATTTGACGCAGGCCGCGATGTGGTTCCGCCGGGCAAAACCAATGAACTTATTTGCCACCGACGCCGCAGCGTCTCCAAGTTCCAACGTTCCTAGGGTGATCGTGGGCAGTTCTACAGCACACGGTTGTCGGCAGGTCAACCCCGAAATGCCGCGGAAGGCAATTCAAAGTGAGACAACTGGGACCGTCCGGGCCCGTGTATTTCTTGTCGATGGCGTGGCAAAGGACGTCACGATTGTGTCTGGCCCCGACGTATTTCATTCCTCTGTCCGCAGAGCCCTGCTGCAGATGGATTGCCTGCCCAACGCGCTTACAGCCGTGGCTCAACAAGATTTTGTCTTCGATATTCAGTGACCATGTTTTTCCGTCGCTACTATCGCGTTCAGGTTGACGGAATCAAAGGGATCACATTTGCCTTCCCTTGGGGCAAATGTGAGCCTCTTCAAAAGCAATTTGCACTCGATGGCCAAGGGAAGACCATCCTGGCGGAAGACGGCCGTTAGATACTGATGACGCAAGCGTTGCTGGACGCAGCACTGCACCGTGCAGACCCAAATCCCAGCTCAACGCCAACTGGCCGGGACAGCGAAACCCTAAATAACCCCAAACTGGGTGGTTTTACGGATTTTGACCATGCACCAGGGGAAAATCTGCCTGTAGCCCTCGTGGAATGTGCCTGAGTAGCTAGCAAAACGATAGCGTTTCACTTGCAGCCGCCAGGTTGTCAAGCCTTCACAGCCCATCGCAGCTTGGCGGATGTGGAACGCGGGTTGGCGCGGCGCTCTTCAAACGTGGCACGTATCAGGTCGCTTGCCACGCTGGCGTAGACGCCGCTGCGTTCGCCGGTCTGGAATGCTTTCTTGACCCTGCGGTCTTCACCAGAGTGGAAGCTCAAGATGGCAACCCGGCCGCCGGGCTTCAGGCAGGACGGCAACAGTGCCAAGAAGCGGTCCAGCACACCGAACTCGTCGTTGACCTCAATTCGCAGGGCCTGGAAGGTACGTTGCAGCACTTTCTTGGTCTCCGCCAAACGTTCTTCTTCGGGCATGCTGCGTTTGAAGACCGCCGCCAAGGTCTGGCGTACCAAATCGGCCAATTGCGTCGTGGTCTCTAGGTATTGGCCTTGCAGGGCCGCCGCTAGCGGGACCGCATAGGGCTCGTCCGAGTTATCCGCCAGCAAGTCGCGCAGGCGCTGGCGGGTCACGGACAGCAGCAGCTCAGAGGCTGATTGGCCGCTGCTGGGGTCCAGCCGCAGGTCCAGCGGGCCATCGGCCTTGAAACTGAAACCCCGCACCGGGTTGTCAATCTGCATAGACGACACGCCCAGGTCGGCCAGCACCACGTCAAAGCCGCCACCGGCCTCCGGCAACAGTGTGGCCAGTTCGGAGAAGTTCATACGGCGCACGATCAGCTCGGTGGGCGAGAAACCCAGTTTGCGCAGCCGCGCCTCGGTGCGGGGCAGCTCGATCGGGTCTACGTCAACGCCGTAGAGGCGCCCGCCGGGCAAGAGCTTGGGCAAGATCTCCTGGGTATGGCCACCGAAGCCCAGCGTCGCGTCCAGGCCTATTTCGCCCGGCTGGGGTTTGAGGATGTCCAGGATTTCGTTGACGCAGATGGAGCGGTGCATGCCCGCGGGGGTCTGGCCCCGGTCCAGCACCTTCTGAATCGCCTCGGCGTTGCGGGTGGGGTCCAGCTCCTTGTATTTTTCTTCGAAGCGCTTTGGGTGGGTGCCGGCATAGCGCACCCTTCGTTGGTGGGGAGTGGCGTCGTCGGTCATGCTTCGATTGTGCCGCAGCTCAAAACCCGACCCCGGTGATCAGCTTGATGTCAAAAGCCCGCTCGACCAGCCACACGCCAGCGACCAACATGGTCAGCAGCGATCCCCAGATGAACACCCCCTTTCGGTAGAACACGGTATGCCGCAGCGCAAACGCCACGGGTAAGAAGCCCGCCACAATCGCCATTTGGCCCACTTCAACACCCAGGTTAAAGCCGAGTAACGACAGCGCCAAGGCGTCGGTGGGCAGGCCCAACTCGGCTAACACGCTGGCAAAACCAAAGCCGTGTATCAGGCCAAAGCAAAACGCCACCACCCAACGCCGGTGCGCCACCTTGGGCCACACATTGTTTGCCGCCGCCAATACGACCGACAAGGCGATGGCCGACTCCACCAGCCGAGATGGCAGTGACACCAGCCCCAAGGCCGCCAACGACAGCGTGATGGAGTGCGCGACCGTGAAGGATGTCACCACCCACAGCACTTCTTTCCAGGCTTGGCCAAAGCGGTCTGCGCCGCGCCATTGGCCACGGGCTTTGTTGCCGTCGGTGCCGCTGAATACCAGCACTGCGGGCAATAGCAATGACAGCAGGAACAAGATATGGTCGAAGCCGATCCAGATGTGCCAAATGCCTTCCACCAGGTACTGCTTGAACTGCTGCATGCGCGAAACCCCGTCGGCACCCAACTGCATCTCTCCACTGGTGGGCGACAGCACCGTGGTGTGCGTGGTGCCGTCAACCGACGCGCGCAGCAAGCCGCGGTGCAGGCTGTCCAGGTCAAACAGCAAACGGTAGCGCAAGCCCAAGGCGCCAACTGGGTCGGGGCAGTTGCCGTTCAATTGCAACACCGCGTAGGCGCCATCGGTGTGTTCATCGACTTGCAGTCTGCTGAGTTGCAACGGGCACAGTCCGCCACGTTTGACTTCCAGGCGGCTCAGCGCCCAGGCCGCGATGTCGGCCTGGCGCGTCCGCAGTTCACCCCAGGTCACTTCGCCGTTGCCGTCGGTATCCAACCCGATCGCAAAGTCGATGTCGCGCACGGCGATGTCCCATTGCGCGGCAATAGCCGCGCCCTTGGCATTGACGACCAGGTAACTGTCGCTGGCTTTGTGGGCCCATGCGCTCAGGTGCAGGCACAGAAACAACGGCACGAGTAGTAAGTGGAGCAAGTTCATTTTGCGGCTCCCGTGTTGGCCGCAGGCAGCTGCTGCACCTTCTTGGCGAGTGCACGCAAGGTCGGGTCTTCAAACCCGCTGGTCTGTAACCAGTCCAGCACCGGTTGTGCGGCAGTGGGGTTGCGATCTGCCAGTGCCGCTTCGAGCACGATGCGCGCGTCCCGCGGCTCTTTCTGCACCTGGTAGTTGGCAACAGCGAGGCGCACGGCCTCTTTAGGGTCGTGGCGCAAGTGCAGATGGAAGCGTGCTTCTTCGGCCTGGTGCGTGGTGTCGCCCCGCAGCTTGGCCGCTGCAAAACGGTCGTCCAAGGCTTGAATGTGGGCTTTGGCGGCCGGGCGCTTCAGCGTGTCTTGCGCCTCGGTCAGGCGCAGCAGGAGCCCGTCCACCGTATCCCACTTCGTCAGTTGTTGTATGACTTGCTCTGCAAGGCCCTGGTCCAGCAGAAAGTCGCTCCACGCAGCCAGTAGGTAGCCATCGTCAATGCCCAGGTCCAGCGCCCGGCGAAAGTGTTGTTCGGCCAGGGCTGTTTGGCCCTGCCAGGTCGCTACCTCGGCCAGCCGGGTGTTGAGCCACAGCCGTTGGTCGTCGTCTTGGGTGGTGGCCAGTGCCTGCTGCAAGGTCTTGTAGGCCGTGGACAGGTGACCGGTGTAGGCCTGCGTCAAGCCGGCGCAGCCGCCGTGCAAGACCGGACGCCCCAGGCGCAACAGGGTGTCGCACTCCTTGGCCGCGGCCTTGTAATCGGCCTGCACCAGGTAGATGGCACCGCGCCAGGCGTGGGCGCCTGCCAGATCGGTGTCGAGTTTTAGTGCGGCGGCATAGTCTTTGAGTGCATCGTCAAAGTCGTGGCGATACTGGCGTACGGTGCCCCGCATTGCGAGCAATGGGGCCGACATGTTGGCAGCAAAGCGGCCAACCAATGCATCGGCATAGCCCACATAGCGCGGATCGCCCCTGGCCGTTGCCAGCTCAAAGTAACGCTGCGCCAACGCCAATGCGAGATTGGGGTCGGTGGGGCTTTTGGCAACTGCGGCACGCAGTTTTGACAGTTCGCGGGCCGTGGTGTCACCGGGTTTGAAGGGCAAGCGTTCTACGATTTCAGAGTCTTGTGCCGGGGTGCGGGGCGCGGCCTGCACAGCCGCGCAACAGAGGGCCAGAGCCAGGCCAACCCAACGCCGCACCGTTCGCTGACATTTGTCGTTTTGTGAAATTTTCATAAGTGGGGTATATTATTCCTCGGCCATACCGCCATAAGCCCTTTGATTAAGATCTAGGAGACAATTTATGAGCAAGATACTTTCCACTTTAGTTGCTACCGTTATTGCTACCGCTTCTGTGGGGGCATTTGCTGCGGCCCACGGCGGCGCCATGTCGGACAAGGAAAAGGCTGAAAAGATGGAGGCGTGCAAGCATATGGACGCCAAGGCCGACGACAAGATGAAAGCCGAATGCAAGAAGATGATGGAAGAAAAGAAGAAATAAGTCTTCTGACTTCTTCGATATAGACGGGCTCCTGAGCCCGTTTTTTTACGCCTGCACGCGGCGCTATTCCTTTTGGATCTTGCTCAGTATCTCGCCAGTCTCTGAAGTGGACCCCAGAGCCCGGACAGACTTGATGGCAGTTTAAGTTGCACTGGACTTCACGCAGCTGGACGGCGCTGCCCCGGTTTTTGCAATTGGTATTGCTGGCTCACTCTCAATCCTGACTTCCTCAAACTCAGTCC
>JBBQBG010000178.1:0-8201 GCA_038317285.1 Burkholderiales bacterium
ACGACTTTGTTGCGACCTTGGTTCTTGGCCTGGTACATGGCGGCATCCGCAGCCTCGACCAGACTCGCAGAGCTTTGCCCCGGCTGCGGCACGCACGATGCCACGCCGATGCTGATGGTGACAACTCCCGCTACCGTGGCCTTGGCATGGGGAAGGCCCAGGGCTTGCACGGCGGCCCGGATGCGCTCCATGGCCGCATAAGCCTCCGGTCCACTTTGGCCCGGCAAGATGACGACGAACTCTTCTCCGCCGTAGCGCGCCACCAGTTCGCCCGAGCGCTGCACCGTACTGGCCAATGTTTGGGCCAGCATCTTGAGGCAGACGTCACCAGCCTGGTGGCCGTAATGGTCGTTGTAAGCCTTGAACTGGTCCACGTCCAGCATGGCAATGGCCAGCGGCAAACCATGGCGGCTGGCGCGCTGCCACTCGGCCTCCCAATCTTGGTCGAACTTGCGGCGATTGGCCAGACCGGTCAGGCCATCGGTCGCACTCAAGGCTTGCAACTGCCGGTTGGCGGCCTCAAGTTCTTCGGTGCGTTTCAGCACGCTCTCCTCCAGCACGCGGTTGGACGCGGCAATCGCCTCGCGCAAGCGCGCCTGCTCCGCCACATCCTTGCGCAGCCTGCGCGAAAACATGGCGCCAACCCACAGGAGCAGCAACAGTGCGGCGACGCGCATGGCCTGCGCCACCAGACGCAAGCGGTCGAAATACGCATTGGTGTGGGCCAGTTCGCCGGTTAAAGCTCCCACTGCCGTCTCGGTGTTGATTTCGTATATTTTTTTGGCCAGCACATAGGAGTCTGCAAACAACACATCCCGTGCTTCTTTCCAATGCTCCTGGCGCATCAGCTTCAGGGCTGCTTCTTCGCTGACATGCAGTTTGCGATGGTCCTCACTGAGGGCCGACACCTCTTCTGACAGGTTTTGCAACTGGGTCAGTACACCGACGGTCTTCAGTGTGGCTTCCAGGTCTGCATTGACGGTGTCGTAGCTCGCAGTACGCAGCGTGTTCTGCTCCAGCACCGAGATCATCAGCATGCTGCTCAGTTCCTGGTTGAGACGCACCATGCGCTCCAAACCGGTGTTGATCTCCAGGTGGCGGGCACGCAAGACATCGTCCTGGATGTCCACATAGGTTCCCACGACCATAGTCAACACCAAGGTCGCCACTGCCGCGTAAAGGCTTGGGGTGGACCGCATGGGCACGCTATTCGAGCACCTTGTCGGCCTTCTTCAGCAAATCTAGGGGCACGCTGACCCCTTGTGCGCGCGCAGCCTTGAGGTTGATGACCAGACTGAATTTCTCAACGGGGCCCCAGGGTATGTCGCCCGGCTTGACTCCTTTGAGCACCAGCGCGGCCTTCTTGCCTGCCGAATAGCCCACCAAGAAATAGTCCATACCATAGGCGGCCACTGCACCGCGCGGCACGCTGTCCACATCGCCGGCAAACAGCGCGATCTTGTTCGTGTCACAGACCCGTGCGATGGCATCCAGCCTGGTTACCGTGGTGTTGTCTGATGTAATGGTAATGGCCTGCACCCTACCGACGAGGGAATTGGCTGCTTGTTCTACATCGTTGCTATGGGCCACGTGGACCTCTACCAGCTCCAGCCCCAAAGACTTGGCCGCCTCACGCATGGCCTTGATGTGGGTGACCGAATTGGCCTCAGCCGGGTTGTAGATGGTCCCCCACTTTTTAACCTTGGGCACGAACTTGGCATAGGTCTCCATCTGCAACAACACCGGCCACATATCGCTGACGCCTGTGATGTTGGTGCCCGTCTTTTTGCCCGGTGCGCTGTCCTTGGGCACTACGCCTGCATCCACCGGGTCGCTGATGGACGAGAAGACCACAGGGATTTTGTTGATCACCTTGACAACGGCCTGACTCGTCGGCGTGGCAATGCTGTGCACCAGATCGACTTTATCGCCTTCGAATTTGCGGGCTATGGCCGTGGCCTTGGCCGCATCGCCTTGCGCGTTCTGTCGGTCGTAGCTGATGTTGACGCCCTCCTTGAATCCCGCACTGGTCAGCGCAGCTTCAAATCCCTTTTCATCAGCGTCAAGTGCTGCATGGGAGACGATCTTGGTCACGCCGATGCGCACCATCGGTGGGTCGGCAGCCCGGGCCAGGCCAGAAGTCAGCGACACCAACCATAGGGCCAGCAGTATCCATAAACCCACGCTCGCTATTGGCCGCATCAAGCCCGTGCCAGAAACTGCCCTTGTCCCTGTGGACCAAGCTGTCATATGTGACCTCATCTCTCGTGTTAATCGGCTTTGCCGCCAGCACGCCCATGCGCACTATCAGGGTCCGCACCTATCTTACGCCGCTACAGCCCCTGTGTAATGACAATCAGCGTCGGCTCGCCTATAGTGCGTCCCACCACCACTTCAATATTGGACGAATGCCATGACCCACAACCATGTTTTGCGCAAAACCTTGACCGCCACCGCCCTGATGCTGGCAGCGTGGAGCGTGCACGCGGCGGATGCGGCACCCCATTGGGCCTATACGGGCCATCATGGCGGGCCCAAGCAGTGGGCGGAGTTGGACCCCAAGTTTGAAGCCTGCGCCAAGGGCACTCGCCAAAGCCCCATCGACATCCGCGGTGCCGTCAAGAGCGAACTACCCGCATTGGAATTTGCGTATGGCAGCGCCGAACCCACGATCGTCAATAACGGCCACACCATTCAGGTCAACTTTAGCGCAGGGCAAAGTGTGAAGGTTGGTGACAAGACCTATGAGTTGCTGCAGTTCCATTTCCACACACCTAGCGAAGAACAGGTCGCGGGCAAGCACTCGGCCATGGTGGCCCACTTTGTGCACCGCAATGCGGCGGGTGAACTGGGCGTGGTCGGCGTGCTGATCCAGCCGGGCAAAAGCAATGCTGCCTACGCACCCATCTTTGCCCACCTGCCGCGCGCGGGTGAGAAGATCACAGTCGATGATTTGAAGCTGGACCTGCCCGCCATGCTGCCCGCAGAAAAAGGCTATTACGCTTTCGAAGGCTCGCTGACCACACCGCCCTGCTCGGAAGGTGTGAACTGGATGGTGTTGAAGAAACCCATCACACTGGGCGCCGACCAGATCAAGGCTTTCCGCCGCATGTACAACGCCAACGCTCGCCCCATTCAAGCCGCCAATGGACGTGCCATCAAAGAAAGCATGTAACACCATGAAAAGGCAAAGCCTCTATTTGGCCTTATCACTGGCGCTGGCCCTGCAGGCCGGCAGCGTCTGGGCCGCAGCACCGATCAGCGCCCAGCTTTTGGCCGACAGCAGAGCCGCGCAGGCCCGCTACGACTCAGACAAAAAGCTGTGCAACGACGAGACCACATCTCGCGCCCGCTTGCAATGCCGGCGCGATGCCAAAGCCGATTACGACCAAGCCATAGCGACGGCCAAATCCAAAGCTACGGCGACGGCCATACACGCACCAACGCACGCGGCACACGCAGCGCCCGTTGCGACAGCGGTGCCAGCAGCACCCGACTGCGCGGAATGCGGTCGCGTTTTGTCGGTTGCCGTCACTGAAAAGGCCGGTGAGTACAGCGCAGTCGGTGTGATTGCTGGTGGCGCACTGGGTGCTGTCCTGGGTAACCAAGTGGGCGGTGGCGTGGGCAAAGACCTGGCCACGTTGGCTGGTGCTGCAGGTGGCGCCTATGCCGGAAAAGTCATCGAAGAAAAAATCAAGACCCACAAAGTTTGGAGCGTAACCGTGGTCTACGCAAACGAAAGCAGGGCCAGTTTTGACTTCCTCAATGACCCTGGCTTTCACGTAGGGGACCGGGTGAAGAATACGGGCAATACCGTAACACGCCGGTAGGCGGGCAACACCTTAATAGTGCGGGGGCAGCTCTTCGCTGGCCCGGCCCACTGCGGGGTTGGCACCCTCGGGCATTTGCAGGCGCAGCTGGCGCACCTCGCGCATCAGCAAATCAATCTCTTGCTGCTGGCGCACGATGATCTGGTTTAGTTGGTCCAACAGGTCTTCGGCAAAGCTGGCCTTGATCTCCAGATCGGTCAGGCGCTGGTCGTTGGTATCGGTCGGTTGTTCCATATCATCTGCCCTGACGCCGCGCTTCGCGCAACATGAAAAGGTAAAGCCCTTCAACCTTCTCACGCGCCCACGGCGTCTTGCGTAAAAACATCAAACTGGAATTAACGCTGGGCTCGAAGGTAAAGCAGCGCACCGGTATGCGCTGGCCCAGGTTTTCCCAACCGTAGTGGTCGGACAGTTCGGTGACGATGGCTTCCAGCGTCTTGCCGTGCAGGGGGTTGTGGGGTTGCTCCGTGGTCATCCCCACAGTGTACGCATGGCCGCGACGAAACCAGCATCGTTGTGTATTTGCGCGGGCTGGCCCGCCACGTACACGGCGTCAAACCGTGCATCGGGGCTGGAGAACACCAGCGCATCCAGCATATGGTCTGCGGGCACGCCCAACAGCGAAGGTGATTGCGCATCGAGCACGACAAAGTCGGCACGCTGGCCCACGTTGATGCCACCCAGTGCCAGGCCGGTCGCGTTGCGGCCACCACCGAGAGCGGCCTCCAACAATGCGGCTGCGCTGCTGATATGGCCCATGGCCTGTGCCGCCACATTGCGCCTGCGCTGCGTCAGACGTTGAGAATATTCCAGCAGGCGCAACTCTTCGCTCCAGCGTCGGGTGACGTGGCTGTCTGACCCTAACGACCACGTACCTTGCAAGGCCGCATAGCCCGCCAGATCAAACACGCCATCACCCAGATTGGCCTCAGTGGCCGGGCAGATGACGATGGATGCACCGCGTGATTGGACACTTGCCAACTCGCTGACCGTGGTGTGGGTGGCGTGCACCAGGTTCCAGCGCGCATCCACCTCCGCATGGTTGAGCAGCCATTCGATAGGGCGTTGGCGGGTGTGGGCGATGCAGTCGTCTACCTCTTGCGTTTGCTCTGCGATGTGGATGTGCACCGGCAGATCGGCGTGCTTGGCATACGCGGCCAGTTCAATCAGCGCAGCGGGGCTGACCGCGCGCAGCGAGTGGATGGCAACGCCTACGTTGATACGCGCATCGCCCTTCGCATGGGCTTGCACCGCTTCAACCACACGTGCAATGCTGTCAGGTGTAGACGTGAAGCGGCGCTGGTCTTCACGCAAGCCAATGGCAGAAAAGCCCGAGCGCATGTAGAGCGTGGGTAGCAGCGTCAGGCCCATGCCGGTGTGCTGGGCCGCACGCACCAGCGCAAGCGCCATCTCGGCCGGATCGGCATACGGTGCGCCGTCCAGCGCGTTGTGCAAATAGTGGAACTCGCAGACCTGGGTGTAACCACCGGCCAGCAGCTCGGAGTAGAGCTGGCTGGCGATGGACTCCAGTTGCGCGGGAGTGATGCGGTTGGCCGCAGAGTACATGCGGTCGCGCCAGCTCCAGAAATCATCCGCCGCCCCGGCCCCACTGCCGCGCCGCTCAGTCAGGCCGGCAATGGCGCGCTGGAAGGCGTGGCTGTGTGCGTTGACCACACCTGGCAGCACCGGGCCTTGCAGGCGCTGGGCGCCCGCTTGCTGTTGTGCGGTAGCCTGGGGCTGCACGGTACTCCAGGAGCCGTCGGCGGCAACCTCCATCAGCACGTCATACGCCCACGCGCCTTGCACCCAAGCCTGCGGTGCAAGGAATCGCATTGCTTCACTTTTCATAGCACCTCACGCAGGCTGCTAGAGAGCTGGAGACCATTTTCTTCAATAGAGGCTGGATGCGGGCGGCGATTGTGGGGTCGTAGGTATAGGGCGCCTTTTCTTGCATATACAGGTGCCAGCACATCTCCAACTGGATGGCGTGTATGCCGTTGGACGGCTGGCCGTAGTGGCGGGTGATGTAGCCCCCTTTGAAGCGGCCATTGAGCACGCTACTGATGTGCGGAAATGCTGCACAGGCATGCACCGCCGCGTCGGCAATGCGGGCATCGGCGCTGGCACCGTTGGCCGTGCCAATGCTCAGGTCTGGCAGGCGGCCGTCGAACAGCCACGGCAACTCGGAGTGAATGCTGTGCGCATCCCACAGCAATGCAAAGCCATGCAGGGCTTTGAGGCGTGCAAGCTCATCTGCCAATGCACTGTGGTACGGCTGCCAATAGGCTTCACGGCGGCGCAAGCGCTCGGCGGGCCCGGGAGCGTGGCCGGGCTGGTACAGCGGCTCGCCGCTGAAGAAATGGGTGGGGCACAACTCAGTATTCGACGCACCGGGGTACATCGGCGCATCGTCTGGCGGGCGGTTCAGGTCGATCACATAGCGCGATGTGGTGGGCGTCAATACGCTGGCACCCAGCTCTTCCAGAAAGTTGTACAGCGTGTGCAAATGCCAGTCGGTGTCCTCCACCTGCAGCGCACGGGGCATGTACTGCACCTGCAGTTCTGCGGGGATATGGGTGCCAATATGCGGCATGCTGACCAGCAAGGGCACGGTGCCCTGCTGCAAGTTGTAAATGGCCGGCGTGCTGCTCATTGCGCCTGTCCTTTGAAAATGGTTTGTAGGTGAGGGCTGCCGCCCAACGCGTAACTCAGCTCTGCGGGGCGCTGCACGTCCCACAACACAAAATCGGCGCGCAGACCTGCCGCCAATACACCGCGGTCCTTTAGCCCCAGCGCGGCGGCGGCGATGCGCGTGACACCGGCCAATGCCTCTTCGGGCGTCAAGCGGAATAGCGTGCAGGCCATGTTGAGCATCAACAGCAAGGACGTGCAAGGCGAGGTGCCGGGGTTGCTGTCGGTCGAGACCGCCATGGGTATGCCGTGCTGGCGCAGCAGGGCGATGGGGGGCAACTTGGTTTCGCGCAAGAAGTAGAACGCACCCGGCAGCAGCACCGCCACCGACCCGGCACGCGCCATGGCTTGGGCACCCTGCGGCGATAGCCATTCGAGGTGGTCGCAACTCAACGCACCATAGCGTGCGGCCAGTAGTGCGCCGCCGCTGTCGCTGAGCTGTTCGGCATGCAGCTTGATGGGCAGGCCCAATGCCTGCGCCGACGCAAACACACGCTCCATCTGCGCGGTGCTGAACGCAATGCGCTCGCAGAAACCATCCACGGCATCCACCAGGCCCTGTGCATGCAGCAAGGGCAGCATCTGTAACACGGCATCCACGTAGTCGTCTGTGCGCCCGGCAAATTCGTGCGGTACGGCGTGGGCGCCGAGAAAGGTGGTGCGCACGTCCACCGCGTACTGCTGTCCTAGCGCGCGCGCCACGGCCAGGCACTTGCGCTCATGCTCCAGCGCCAGGCCGTAGCCGGACTTGATCTCGACTGTGGTGACGCCTTCGGCCATCAGCTTGCGCATGCGCCGCCCGGCGCTAGCCTGCAACTCGGCCGCGCTAGCACTGCGGGTGGCTTGCACGGTTGAGGCAATGCCGCCGCCAGCGCGGGCGATGTCTTCATAGCTGGCGCCGTTGAGGCGCATCTCAAACTCGTTGGCACGGTTGCCGGCGTAGACCAAGTGTGTGTGGCATTCGATCAAGCCGGGCGTAATCAGCGCACCACCCGCATCATGCGGTTTGGTGCAACGCGCCAGCCATTCAGCGGGCAGCGCAGCGCGCGGGCCCACCCAAGCCAAGGTGTCACCCTCCGCCACCAAAGCGGCATCATCGATCAGCCCATACGGTTGCTCTGCCTGTGCAGCCATGGTGGCCAGGCTGCAGTGGGTCCATATCTCCACGCTCATTCCTGCCACTCCATCCACAGCGCATGGGTACTCTGGATCTGCACCGTGGCAGCCTTGGTCAACGTGCGCCAGACCACGGTACCGGCCGGCACAAACAAGTCCTCCTCATTAAATCGCACGCTAGCCCTCGAATCTACTGCGTATACAGCTATCGTTTTAGTAGCACCCGCCAACACGCTCAAGGTGTCGCGCACACGCACCATGCGGGCGGGCAAGCAGTCACTGGTCACCATCAGGTTGAAGTCTTGCGTAGGACCGTCCAACAGTTGGCAGTGCGTAGTCGCCCCGCCGTCGAAGCACAGCGCGGGCTCAGCCTGCGTCAGGTTGTGCTCGCACACCACCAAGTCGTCGCTGTCCGACGGCGTGCGCACGGTAAGCGCAACTCCCTCGCCCTTTAAAACCGCAATCCAGCGGGTGATGCCGTCAAACCGTGAGAACGGGCCGCTGGCAGAGACTTCGGCCACCGACATGCGCCAGCGCCAAGCGCCCTGGACGGGCCACGCCGCC
>JBBQBG010000179.1:0-8104 GCA_038317285.1 Burkholderiales bacterium
TTTGACAATGTCGCCAGTCTTGACCACCTCGCGTGCGTCGTTGACGAACTTGTGGGCCAACTGGCTGACGTGGACCAAGCCGTCCTGGTGCACTCCCAGATCGATGAAAGCGCCAAAGGCTGCCACGTTGCTGACCGTGCCCTCCAAAATCATGCCTTCCTTCAGGTCTTTGATGTCGTCCACGCCATCATTGAAGCGGGCCACCTTGAAGTCCGGGCGTGGGTCGCGGCCGGGTTTTTCCAGCTCGGTGAAGATGTCCTTGACGGTAATAACGCCAAATTTCTCATTGGCAAAGAGTTCAGGCCGCAGGGTCTTGAGCATGTCGGCGCGGCCCATGATCTCGGCCACCGGTTTGCCGGTCTTGGCGATGATCTGCTCAATAACCGGGTAGGTTTCGGGGTGCACACCGGTCATGTCCAGCGGGTTGTTGCCGCCGCGAATGCGCAGAAATCCTGCCGCCTGCTCAAAGGTCTTGGCACCCAGACCGGTGACCTTCAACAAGTCCTGCCGGCTACCAAAGGCGCCATTGGCTTCGCGCCATCGCACCACGGCTTTGGCTACCGTGCCGGAGAGGCCAGACACGCGGCTGAGCCGCGGCACGCTGGCGGTGTTCAGGTCCACACCGACCGAGTTCACGCAATCCTCCCCCACGGTGTCCAGTGTGCGGGCCAGTTCGCTCTGGTTGACGTCGTGCTGGTATTGGCCCACGCCAATGCTCTTGGGATCAATCTTGACCAGCTCGGCCAGCGGATCTTGCAGGCGCCGGGCGATGGATGCTGCGCCGCGCAGGCTGACGTCCACATCGGGCATTTCTTGCGAGGCGAATTCGCTGGCGGAGTAAACGGAGGCACCGGCCTCGGAGACCACGACCTTTTCAATGCTGGGGCCAGTCCCCTTTGCCATCAGCTTGATCAAATCAGCGGCCAACTTGTCGGTCTCGCGGCTGGCCGTACCGTTGCCGATGGCGATCAGGTTCACGCCGTGGCGCATGCATAAGGCGCCCAGTGTGTGCAGCGAGCCTTCCCAGTCTTTGCGCGGTTCGTGCGGGAACACGGTCGCAGTTTCCACCAGCTTGCCGGTGGCGTCCACCACGGCCACCTTGACGCCGGTACGGATGCCTGGGTCCAAGCCCATCACCACACGCGGGCCGGCCGGTGCGGCCAACAGCAGGTCGCGCAGGTTGTCGGCAAACACCTTGATGGCCACCTTTTCGGCGTCTTCGCGCAGGCGGGTGAACAGGTCACGCTCGGTGGACATGCTGAGCTTGACCTTCCAGGTCCAGGCCACGCATTTGCGGATCAAATCGTCGGCGGCACGGCCCGCATGGCTCCAGCCCAGCTTGATCGCGATGCGGCCTTCGGCTAGGGACACGGCCGGCGCGGCACGGGTGGGCGCGGCGGTTGCTCCTGATTTTGTAGCGCCTTGTGCAGATACGACGAGGGCTACAGGCCGATTGGTTCCAAGCGCTGGCTCTGGCAGCACCAGCTTTGCATCCAGAATGTCCAGCGCCCGGCCCCGGAACACGGCCAGCGCCCGGTGGCTGGGCACGCGGCCAATGGGTTCGTCGTAGTCAAAATAATCGCGAAACTTGGCCACATCGGCATTGGCTTCGTCCTTACCGTCCATCAGCTTGGACTGCAGCAGCCCTTCGGACCATAGCCATTCGCGCAAGTCTTGCACCAGGGCTGGGTTCTCGGCCCAGCGCTCAGACAACAGGTCGCGCACACCGTCCAGCACGGCTTGCACGGTCGAGAAGTCGGTTTGTTTATCCTCGCCCTCTACCACCGGACGCATGGGGATCACATAGGCCAGGGCAGCCTCGGCGGGCACCAGCGTGGGGTCGTTGAACAGTGCGTCGGCCAGCGGCTCCAGCCCGGCTTCCTTGGCCAATTGGCCCTTGGTGCGGCGCTTGAGCTTGAAGGGCAGGTAAATGTCTTCCACCTCCTGCTTGGTGGCGGCGTTGTGCACAGCCGCCATCAGCACCGGGGTCAGCTTGCCCTGTTCGTCGATGGCTTTGAGCACCGCCTCTTTGCGGTCGCGCAGCTCGCGCAGGTACGACAAGCGGGTCTCCAGCTCCCGCAGCTGGATGTCATCCAGCCCGTCGGTCACTTCCTTGCGGTAGCGGGCAATAAACGGCACGGTGGCCCCACCGTCGAGTAAAGCGACAGCGGCTTCAACCTGGTTGGGGCGGATTCGGATTTCTTGCGCGAGTTGCGCGATGATTTTTTGCATGACGGAAAAACGGATGCTAGGGAGAGAAAAGTCTGCCTGCCGCGCGGGGCGCGGTGGCTCAAAACGGAATCAAGGGCGGGAGTGTGCCACAGCCCAGTCGAGCAAAGGTCAGGCGACCGGCGCAGCGGGATCTGCGGACTTGTAGAAGCGAATCATATTACGCCCTGCATCCTTGGCGTCATACATCGCAGCATCGGCCCATTTGATCAAATCGGCCATGGGTGCCTCGTGTCCCTGGAACAGAGTCACGCCAATACTGGCGGTGCAACGGTGTTCCACATGCAAAGGCACTGCGTCCTTTCGCTCGATGGTCAGGCTGTAGGGTTCAGCCAATGCGTTGCGAATTTTTTCAGCGACCGTGGCTGCGCGCTCAGCAGACTCGCCCTCGTCGATGGCGAGGCCAGTGAGCAGCACCACAAATTCATCCCCACCGAAGCGTGCGACCGTATCCACCTCGCGCACACAACGCCGCAGTCGTTTTGCAACCTCGACCAGCAGCACGTCACCGACTTCATGCCCATGCAGGTCGTTGAGTGGTTTGAAGTTGTCGAGGTCCAAAAATAGCAGTGCGCCGAAATAGGTGTTGCGCTGGCTGATGGCCATGGCCTGGCCGAGACGGTCATTGAGCAGGCGGCGGTTGGGCAAGTCTGTCAGCGAGTCGTGAAAGGCGAGCTCCCACACCTGGTGCAAGGCCTGGCGCAGTTTCAGGTGGGTCTGAACCCGCGCCCGTACCACGGCGGCGTTGATCGGCCGGGGGATGAAATCTACGGCGCCCAATTGCAAGCCGGTCGCCTCTTCGTCTGATTCATTCTGCACAGTGACAAAAATAACAGGAACGTCTTTTGTGCGGCTATCGGCCTTGAGCCGGCGGCACACTTCGTGGCCATCCATGTCCGGCATCATGACGTCGAGAAGGATCAGGTCTGGCAATTGGTCCGCACACAGTGCCAGCGCCTGCGCGCCGCTGGAGGCTGTCAATACCGTATGGTCGGGGCTGAAGATGTGGACCAGGATTTGAATATTGAGTGGCTGGTCATCCACTACCAGCAAGATAGGCAAATTTTTCTCAGATGGTTGCTGTGTCATATTCCTACTCTCTCATCACGGTTGCTATTGCTACTGTTACGCGGTCGAACCCCTGGTCGATAGCGCCTCCAGCGCCAAGGACCACTGCACTTCCAGTTGAGCCAACGTGTCGTTGAGCATCTCCAATGTTGCCCCCTGGGGACCCATGCCTATCAAGCGCTTGAGCGCGGTCTCAACGCCCGCCGCAGCGCCCGCCAGTTGATTGGCCCCTACCGTTGCTGCACGACCCTTGAGTGTATGGGCATTGCGGAGGGCCGACGCATAGTCGGCTTGTGCAATACGTTGCACCAGTTCTTTGGATTGTGTGACGCCGTCCTGCAAAAAGGACGTGACGATGGTTTGGTAAAACGCGCTGCTACCACCCAACCGTTCGATGGCGGTCGCGCTGTCGACGACGGTAGCGGTGTGGGCAACGGGCACATTGCCAGCCGGTATTGAGGCCCCCACCGGGGGGTTGTGGCGGCCCACGTGGCGAAGGATTGTGGCAACCAGTTGCTCCACATCAATCGGCTTGCCAACATGGTCACACATGCCGGCTGCCTTGCAGTCGGCCTTGTCCGATGGCATGGCGTTGGCAGTCATCGCGATGATGGGCGTCAAACGCAAGCGGGTTTCTGCGTGGATGCGTCGCGTCGCCTCGAAGCCGTCGATATCAGGCATCTGCAAATCCATCAGGATGGCGTCAAATGGCGGTCTGGCCACCAAGGCCTGCGCAACACCGTCCACGCCGCCACCAGCAATCGCAACCTGCGCACCACTGCGTTCGAGCAACTCCCGTGCGACCTGTTGGTTCAGCGCATTGTCTTCCACCACCAGTAACTGCAGTCCCGCCAACTGAACATTGCCGGTGAGTGCCGCCTGCAAACGCGGCCGGCTACCGCGCGGGGCCATCGCGTCGGTCACGGCATCGAACAGCATGGACGCAGTGATCGGCTTGACCAGGCTGCCACTGAGCAACTCCAATTCGCGTGGCGAGCGCTGGCTCAAATACTCTGGCCCGGCGGCAGTGGCCATTAGCACAAGGGGCGCTGCGCCAGCGTGTGGCAATTTGCGGATGCGCCGGGTGGTCTCCCAGCCGTCAATACCGGGCATGCGCCAATCGACCACGACCAGTTGAAAGGGCTCTGCGAGCGGCTGTTGCAGGAGCTGCAGAGCGGCCTCACCACTGTCCACACACGTGCAGGTCCAACCCAATGACTCAACCATATCCCCCATCACTTGACGGGCCAGCGGGTGGTCGTCGATGACCAGGACCCGCAGGGCCCGCGCTGCCATGGGCTGGGGTGTGACAAGCGATACGGCCAGCGGCGGATCAGCTGGCAGCGCCAGTCGTATCTGGAAGAAAAAACGGCTCCCCTTGTCGACCATGCTTTCAACCTGCAGATTGCCGCCCATTAGAGCCACCAGGCGTTTGCTAATGGCCAAGCCCAAGCCGGTGCCGCCAAAGCGTCGCGACGTCGACGACTCCGCCTGGCTGAAGCCCTCAAAGATATAACCAAGCTTGTCTTGCGGAATGCCGATACCGGTGTCGCTGACCGAAAACTCCAGATCGACATGGTCGGCGTCGCGCGCCACGACCCGAATGCCGACAACCACTTCGCCCTGTTCCGTAAACTTGACCGCGTTGCCGGCCAGGTTGAGCATGACCTGGCGCAAGCGCAGTGCATCACCCACCAGCGCTGTTGGCACGTCCGCTGCAATTGAAAAAAGCACTTCTAATGGCTTTTTTTCACCGTTGGCCGATAGCATCACCGAGAGGCCGCGCAACAGATCACTCAGCGAAAAGCGCGCACTGTCGAGCTCCAGTTTGCCGGCGTCTACCTTGGAGAAGTCCAGTATGTCGTTGATGATGCCCAGCAGGGATTGCGTGGCGCCTTCGGCGTTGCGCGCATAGTCGGATTGCCGAGCGGTCAGCTCGGTGTGCCGCAACAGCTTGAGCATGCCCAAGATGCCATTCATGGGTGTGCGAATCTCATGGCTCATGGTGGCCAGAAAATCGGACTTGGCATGCATGGCGGATTCGGCAATATTCTTGGCTTGCAGCAGCGCCGCAGTCTGGCGCTCGAGCGCAGTGGTCATCTGGTTGAAAGCGCGGGACACATCTCCAAACTCGTCATGGCGACCTTCTGGCAGCTTCTGGTCAAAATTGCCCACGGCGACTTGCCTGCTGGCAGCCTCGAGTTGTGACAGCGGCTGGATCAGGCGCCGCACGGTAACCCCCATCACGAGCAACAGCGCCAGCCCAAATGTCGCAAGCAACCCCCGGGCCGACCACCGCAAGTTGGCTTCGGCTTTTGCACGCTCTTCGAGCATCAGCCGTTCCCAATGGCTGGTGTCCTCAAACATGGCTTCCACTTCGACCAGCAGCCGCCCGACCAGCAACGACTGGCGCCGAACCAGTAACTTGGCATCCAGCGCGACACGGTTGTCAAAAACCGATCGAAACAGTTCTCCGACCCGTTGGTGGCGTTCGCGCAAGCCAGCCAGCAAGGCGAAAATGGGGTCGTCACCCACAACGCCAGGTTCGGTGGGGCCAAGGCCCACGGCAATATCGCCGTGGCGCACCCACCACTGCTCGATCGCCCGTTCCGAATGCTCGACGACGGCGTCATTGGTGATCAGCAACAGCGAGGTCACATTGTCGGCAATAGACTTGGCACGAGACAACTCGACATCCACCTGTGCCATGCGCTGGGAATATTTGACGACAAAGAATCCCGTAGTCAGCGTTGCAACAACGCTGACCACACTGATGAGCTTCAACAGTCTGCTAATGCGCATGGCGACCCGTACTCACTTGATATACCAACGTTATCGCACCAGCACGGACCAGCAGTATGCGTAGCAACAGCGTTCGGAGGTTTTCAGAGGATCGGTTCATCGCTGAATCTAAACGACTTGGCCGTTAACGATGTGGGCCAGTTGATCAAATGCAATCGGCTTGGCGACATGGTCGTCCATGCCCGCATCCAGACACTGTTGGCGATCGGATTCAAAGGCGCCAGCCGTTAGTGCCACGATCCGCAGTCGCCCGCCACCTCTGGTTTGTTCCTTGGCGCGGATGGCCCGCGTCGCGGCAAATCCGTCCATCACCGGCATCTGGCAATCCATCAGTACCAGCGCAGGCGGGTCCGCCGCAAAGGACTGCAACAGGTCCAGCGCCTCTTGGCCATTCTCCGCACTGCGGACCTGCACGCCCAAGCGCAAAAGCATGTTCTGCGCCACCATGCGGTTGATGGCGTTGTCATCAACCACCAGGATCCAGGCACCGTGCGGCGCGGCATCGGCATCGGCTTGTGTGTCTGCTGGGCCTGCAGGGGGTATGGAAACGGGTGCGGGTTCGCGTGCGACACGGCGCGCATCGGTGCCGGGATCGACCCGTGGGCAGCAGACCGTGAACCAGAATCGCGATCCCTCGCCTACCTGGCTTGAGACCCCGACATCGCCCGCCATGCTTTGCGCCAGGCTGCGCACGATGGACAGGCCCAGGCCTGTGCCACCATAGCGCCGCGTGGCTGACGCGTCCACTTGTACAAAGGGGTTAAAAAGTGCAGGCAAATTGTTCTCGTGTATGCCCATGCCCTGATCGCGCACAGAAAACTCCAAAGTGGTCTCGCCCTGGGTGTTGACGGCTTCGATCAACTCGATGGTGATCTCGCCCTTTTCTGAAAACTTGATCGCATTGCCAACATAGTTGGACAGCATCTGGCGCAGCCGGATGGGGTCGCCGACATAGCGCACGCCGGTGTCCACGACCCGCACTGCCAAACGCAAGCCCTTGGCCTTGGCCGGCTCGCTAAACAGGGCCGCCACATCGTCCACCAGGGCCAACGCATCAAACGCGCTCAGATTGAGCTCCATCTTGCCAGCTTCGACTTTTGACAAGTCGAGAATGTCGTTGAGAATGGCCAGCAGAGCCTGGCCCGACCCGAGGATTGTGCGCACAAACTCTTTGCGTTTGGCTTCGGAAAGACCATCCATCAGCAATAGTTGGGCCATGCCCAGAATGCCGTTCATGGGTGTCCGTATTTCGTGCGACATCGTGGCCAAAAACTGGCTCTTGGCCAAGTTGGCGCTTTCAGCCTCACGCTTGGAGTGCTCCAAGGCCTCTTGGTAAGTCTTGCGCCCGGCGATCTCGATGCTGAGCGCGGCGGTCTTCTCCAGCACTTCAGCCTTGATGCGCTCTTGCTCACCAGAGCGTATCAACACAAAATTGGCAATCACGCTGCACGCTAACAAGGCCATCATCAGAACCAACAAGGGACTGTTGGCGGTATCGGCTACCAGGCGGGCATGGGGTATGTGCAGCAGCATGTGCCACTCTTTGCCCCCGAGCGTCACGCGCTGCTGGCTGTAGACACCCAGGCGGTCCAGAAAAGTGTGTCCCGCAAATTCGGGCATGACCAGCTTGCTGCTCTTCCACATGGTCTGCTCGCCAACGCCACCCGCCGCGACCTCTCGCAGCTCCCAGACGACTCCGGGAGTGGACTGCAGGGCCTTGTCCACCATGCGCAGGTTGATCACGCCGGCCACGACGCCTTTCGCGGCCGCATTCGAGATGGGCGCCATCAGCAACACCGCGCCAGGGCCATCGGGATCTTGCGCCAGGTGCATCACAGAAGTCATGGTCAACCGGTCGCTGGCCAGTGCCATCCGTAGCGCGGCGGCACGCTTGGGCTCGCCCATTAGATCAACGCCCAGCGCGGGTATCCACGAGATAGTCTGCAACCCAGGCAAAGATTTATCGATTTCGGCAGCTACCTGCGTGAACTCGGCACCTGGCGCT
>JBBQBG010000180.1:0-8086 GCA_038317285.1 Burkholderiales bacterium
GCTAGTCGCGGCCAAGCCTTCGATGCGGCTCTTGATCAGTTCAGAAATTTCTGCTGGATTGAGTTGCATGACTCTTTCCTTCTTTCGTTAAATTTGGGCCTTCAACCAGGGCTTGCGCCTTAGGCAGTAAGAGCTATTTTCATTTGTTCCAAACGGGCTTTGACGGAAGTGTCGAGCACCTCGTCGCCGACCACCACACGGATGCCACCGATCAGCTCGGGTTGCAGCACAACAGATGCGTTGAGCTTGCGACCAAAACGTTTCTCCAGCATTGCGGCTACCTCAACCAGCGCGTTTCCGTCAATCGGAAAAGCGCTGTAGACCACCGCATCGGATGAACCACTTTGCGCATTCTTCAATGCGCGAAACTGGTGGGCGATTTCCGGCAAAGCACCCAAGCGTCCGTTTTCAATGACGGTGCGCAAGAAGTTCTTGGCTTGGTCTGGCAATGCCGCCTTGGCTACCGAGGCGATCAGGTCAAAAACCTGGTCCACAGTGACCTTGGGGCTATCGGCAAACTGCAGCAATTGCGCGTTTTGCGCGATCACGCCCAATTCGTCAACCCAGTTGGCTGCGGTCGTAAGGTCGGATGCGGACGCCTTGAACAGCGCTTCTGCATACGGCCGGGCGATGGTGGCAAGTTCAGCCATGGTGACCTCTTACAGCTCAGTCTTCAGACGACCCAGCAGGTCGGCATGGACGCTGGCATTGACTTCCTTGCGGAGAATCTGCTCAGCACCCTTGACCGCCAGTGCGGCAACCTGCTCGCGCAGGACCTCACGCGCCTTGATCGTCTGTTGATCTGCTTCCGCCTTGGCAGCAGCAATGATCTTGTTCGCTTCATCGGTGGCTTTGGCCTTGGCCTCTTCCACGATGGCCTGACCACGGCGCTCGGCATCTGCCAAGCGAACCGCGGTTTCGGTGCGCGATTTTGTCAACTCTTCTTCGACACGCTTGTTAGCGGACGACAGTTCGGACTTGGCCTTGTCAGCCGCAGCCAAACCGTCGGCAATCTTGCCGGCACGTTCGTCCAATGCAGCCGCGATAGGCGGCCACACGAACTTCATCGTGAACAACACAAGCAATGCGAAGACGATGGCTTGCGCTATCAGCGTTCCATTAATGTTCACAGTAAGTCTCCTAGTGCGAGGTTTGCAGCCAGGAATTACTTAGCAGCTGCAGCAGCGATAACGCGGGCGATTTGAGCAATGAATGGGTTGGCAGTCGCGAACCACAGAGCAATACCAGTACCGATAATGAAAGCCGCGTCAATCAGACCAGCCAACACGAACATTTTGGTTTGCAGTTCACCCATCAGCTCTGGCTGGCGAGCGGCTGCTTCAAGGTACTTGCTACCCATGATGCCGATACCGATACAAGCACCCAAAGCGCCCAAACCGATGATCAGACCAGCAGCCAGAGCAGCAAAACTAATAACTTCCATGATTCACTCCTAAATTAACAAAGAAAAAAACAAACTAAACCAGAAACAAACTCAAAAAATCAATGCGCGCTCAATGTGCATCGTGCGATTGGCCGATGTAGACCAGGGTCAACATCATGAACACGAAGGCTTGCAACAAGATGATGATCAAGTGGAAAGCCGCCCAAAACCAGCCAGCTGCCACGTGCAACAACATCAGCGCAATGCTGCCACCTGGGTCTTCAGAGAACGCCCACGAGCCGCCCATCAAGGCGATCAGCATGAATATCAGCTCGCCTGCATACATATTGCCGAACAACCGCATACCATGCGACACCGTTTTGGCGGTAAACGAAATCAGCTGCTCTGCAACGTTGACGACGGCCAAAATGACAGCAACGATGGGGTTCTTGCTGGTGCCGAACGGTGCAGTCACCAATTCATGCGCCCAACCACCCAAGCCTTTGATCTTCATGTTGTAGAACAGGCAAATCAACAGAACCGATACCGACAGGCCCATGGTGACCGACAAGTCGGCACTGGGCACAACACGCAAATAGGCATGGCTCGGGTCGTGTCCTGCTGCACCGTAGATCCAGGACCAAACCGTCGGCAGCAAATCCAGCGGCAGCAAGTCCATTGCGTTGAGCAGGAAGATCCACACAAATACGGTCAGAGCCAAGGGCGCGACCATCTTGCGGCTGTTGGCATTGTGGACGATGGACTTCGCCTGTGTGTCGACCATTTCCATTAGCATTTCCACCGCCGCCTGGAAGCGTCCTGGTACGCCAGAAGTTGCTTTGCGTGCAGCCTTCCAAAGGAAGAAGGAGCCCAGCACACCCAACAGGATGGAGAAAAACAGGGAGTCAATGTTGAAGACGGAGAAATCAACGATTTCCGTCTGCGGCTTATTTTGCCAATGCGTCAGATGGTGAACAATGTATTCACTGGATGTGGGGGCTGCATGCACTTCTGCGGACATAGTCAAAACTCTTTCAAGCTCTCAAATCTGTTTAGGCTTGGGGCGCTTGAGCAGCGCCAACCAATACATCTTCAAAGTTACAACCAGGCCGACCAACATGGCCAACCAGCTTAAATTCTCAATCAGACGCGGTGCCGCAGCTAGCATCGCAATGCTGACCGCCAACTTGACCGCTTCCCACAAAAAGAAGCCAAAAGTTGCCGTTGCCGCATGCAGCGACGAAAACCGGCTCATCAGCCCCCGGGCAAACAACGCCGCCGGAATTATCACCGCAAGCGCGCCATAAGCCGCAGACAAAGCTACCGCAGCGTCACCCGAAACTCCCCAAGCGACCAAAGCCGTGGCAAACCCCGCCAAACACTGCAAACCCACCACCCACCACGGCGACAAGGCAGGGTCGCTTTCGCGCAGGGCTTGCGCCTGTTGCGCAGTCAGCCGCTTGAAATCTTCGGGCTCAGCATCATCTGAATCGAAGCCGTTTGAAAGCGCCATGGGTGACATCTCAGACATCTCAATTTACAGCCAGTTTACAGACCAGTTACATGTAGCAACCGCGGCAAAGCCTCTGATTATACGTAGAAACCCGCAAGCCTCCAGAATTTTTCACCGTCGCGGTGCACGGGCGTGCGTTCGCGCACTGACGCGAGTGGGCAGAAATCCTGTGCCAGCGATAATTTGCACATGCAACCACCGCCACCTCCACCCAAAAACACCACGCCTGCCCCGGAGGCAACGCCCGATCCGCGCAAGGCGTCATTGATCGAATACCCCTCGCTGTTTCCCATCAAAGTGATGGGCCTCAAGGTGGAGGGTATGGTGCACGCCATCACCCATATCGCCCACCAGTTCGACCCGACGTTTGACGCCAGCACGATCGAACTGCGTGAGAGCAAGGGTGGCAAATACATCGGTGTCACCATCACCGTGACCGCCACCAGCCGCGAGCAACTGGACGAGCTGTACCGCACGCTGTCTACCCATCCGATGGTCAAGGTCGTGCTTTAAAGATATGTCCCCCACGCTCTGCCGCTGCGCGGGTCGTTGCCCCCCGAGGGGGCTAATTTTTCTTGGGGCGGCCCTGCAAAAGATTTCCCCCGCCCTCCTGCGCGTCGCTCCATGACCAGCATAGACATCCGCCATCTCGGCCGCGTGGAATACCAGCCCACCTACGCCGCCATGCAGGCCTTCACCAGCGAAAGAAGCCTGCAGCCCTCGTCCGATATGCCTGACCAGCTATGGATTTGCGAGCATCCTCCAGTTTTCACCCAGGGGCTGGCAGGCAAGGCGGAACACATTTTCATGCCGGGTGACATCCCTGTCGTGCAGACGAACCGCGGTGGCCAGGTCACGTTCCATGGGCCGGGTCAGGTGGTGGGCTATCCGCTGATCGACCTCAAGCGGGCAGGCTACTTTGTTAAAGAATATGTCTACCGGATTGAAGAAGCGCTGATCCGCACGCTGTTGTACTTTGGCGTGACCGGGCACCGGGTGGCTGGAGCGCCGGGGATTTATGTGCGGCTGGATGATCCGACCGGGCACGCACCACTGGAACAACGGCCGCAAAAATCGGCGGCCGCTGCGGGGCAACCCGACTTCACCGGCCTGGGCAAGATCGGCGCCTTGGGCATCAAGGTCAGCCGCAACTGCACCTACCACGGTGTGGCGCTTAACGTGGCCATGGACCTGGAACCCTTCTCGCGCATCAACCCGTGTGGGTATTCGGGCCTGCAGACGGTGGACCTTTCTACAATCGGGGTGTCTGTCGGTTGGGCTGAGGCGGCCGACGTATTGAGCCAAAAGCTTGCAACCTATCTGGCGCCCTGAGGGCGCGCATTACCCATGAGCCACAGTGAAGCAACCCAATTCCCCGCCGGGCCGCCCCAAGGGGAATTAGCCCCCTCGGGGGGCAGCGACCCGCGCAGCGGTGGAGCGTGGGGGTCATCCACCACGGTACGCGAGGCCCAATCGCAACAAGACTACGACCCCAGCGCCAAGCAAAAAGCAGCGGCCAAGCTGTCGCGCATTCCGGTCAAGGTGGTGCAGGGTGAGGTGCTGAAGAAGCCCGACTGGATCCGCGTGCGGGCCGGATCACCGACCACGCGTTTTTACGAGATCAAGGACATCCTGCGCCAGAACAAGCTGGTGACGGTGTGCGAAGAAGCCAGCTGCCCCAACATCGGCGAATGCTTTGGCAAGGGCACAGCCACCTTCATGATCATGGGTGACAAGTGCACGCGGCGCTGCCCGTTTTGCGACGTGGGCCATGGCCGCCCGGACCCGTTGGATGTCAACGAGCCCGAAAACCTGGCCAAGACCATTGCCGCGCTCAAGCTGAAATACGTGGTGATCACCAGCGTGGACCGCGACGATCTGCGCGACGGCGGCGCCCAGCATTTTGCCGACTGCATCACCCGCATCCGCGAGCTGTCGCCCGGCACGCAGATCGAGGTGCTGGTGCCCGACTTCCGCGGCCGCGACGACCGCGCACTGGGCATTTTGAACGCAGCGCCGCCCGACGTCATGAACCACAACCTGGAAACCGCGCCGCGCCTGTACAAAGAGGCCCGCCCCGGCTCCGACTACCAGTTCAGCCTGAACCTGCTCAAAAAATTCAAGGCCCTACACCCGGGCGTACCGACCAAGAGCGGCATCATGGTCGGCCTGGGCGAGACCGACGAAGAGGTGTTGCAGGTCATGCAAGACATGCGCGACCACAACATCGACATGCTGACGATTGGGCAATACCTGTCGCCCAGCACATCGCATCTGACGGTGAAGCGCTATGTGCACCCCGACACCTTCAAGATGTTCGAGGCCAAGGCGTATGAAATGGGCTTCAAGCACGCCGCCGTAGGTGCCATGGTGCGCAGCAGCTACCACGCGGACCAGCAGTCTGAGCAGGTGCTGGCGGCCAGTGTGTCGGCGCCAATGCCAGCGTCTGCACCCAACGCGACCGGCGCGGCAAGTCTCTGAGGCCTGCATACATTTGCTATATTTTTCGTAGCTTTTTACGCAGATTCCACGAGGGCTAGCGCCAGATTCTATGCAGAACGACGACGCCAGCAAGCACCTGTGGTTCAACCCCAATGCGCTGAAAGACTTCGCGTCGGATGTCACCTGTGTGCGGGGACGCGCGCTGTACGTTTCCCAAAAGGTAGTTGATCTGCGGATCTCACCGCAACAAGGCCATTGGCTTCTGGAAGGCGAAGTGCAAGGCAGCGAGCGGCGACCTTACGCACTCTCGGTTGAGCTCACGCTGACACCCGATGGTGCCATTGACACGTGGGATAGCGACTGCACCTGCCCCGTGGGCTACAACTGCAAACATGGCGTTGCCTTGACAACAAAAGCGGCGTACCAAGGCCTGCGCATGTTGGGCACCGACAAAGCCTACTCAGCGGTGCGCAGCTTCGCACGCACACCGCCTACCGCAGACGAGCTAGAGGCTGCGCGACTGGCCACTCAAGCCCGGCTGGAAGCAGCAGCGCGCGAGGAGGCCGAGGCGCAACTGCTGCATTGGTTGTTTGAGATGGACCGCGCTGCGGGTCAAGCTACCGCTGTCGCCACCGGCACGCGCAGCCAAAGCCGCATTGAACAGTATCTGTACCTGCTAAAAGTGATTGGTCCCAGTAACCGCCCCCAGCAGTTGCAGATGGAAGCCACCGTGTCCAACCGCAAAGCCAATGGCGACTGGGCCAAGCCCAAGGCCGTGCGCACGCCGCCCCGTGCGGGCCAAGCGGTGTACGACCTGGCCAGCGATACCGACCGCGAGGTGTTGCAACTGTTGCTATCCATGCCCGGTGTCAACTTGGGCTACTACTCTGCCTACAGTGGTAGCCCCAGTGCCGTCTTGCGCGGCCCCGTGGGCGTGATTGCACTGCAACAAGCTGCCAGTACCGGTCGTCTATTCAGCGTGGCAGCCGATGGCAGCCCCGGTAACGCCATCCAATGGGGGCCGCCGCAAACGCTGGACTGGAGCTGGCACGAAGTAACCGCAGCACCGGGCGGCATCCACGTTGGCACCCCCAGCGACACGCCTAACTGGGCCCTACGGGCAAAACTCCACAGCACGGACGCCACAGCAAAATTGCTGCTCAACACGCCCGCGCTGTACCTCGACACCACACACGGTCTGTGCGGCTTGGTGCACGCACCTGGCATTTCTGACGCCCAGTTGGCCGTGCTGCTCAAGGCGCCGCCGCTCAAGCCTTCTGCGCTCGAAAAACACCAGGTGGATCTGATGCAGCGCCTGGGCAGTCTGCCCGCGCCGCCGATGTTGCAAAACATTCCAAAGCTAGAGGGCATCACGCCGGCCGCGCATCTGCGGCTCGCACCCAACACGCCCGAGATGGCACGCATCAGAGGCCTGATCCAGGTGCAGTTGCGGTTCGACTACCAAGGCCTGCGCGGCTGGTGGGCGGGCCAGGGCCATTCCGTACTGGTGGATGGCCCACACGGTCGTGTGCTGCTGCAGCGCGACGCCGAAGCCGAGTTGGACGCTATTACCCGGCTGATGGAGTTTGGGCTGATGCGCACCGAGGACGGTGAGTTCGGCATTCCCGGGAATGCGCCGCAACAGACCTGGCTGCACTGGGCCGACAACGATTACAGCGTACTGCGCGAGGCTGGATTTGTGGTGACGCTGGACGCCGCGCTGCAGGGCTGGATCACACACGCCGATGCGCTCACGGTGCAACTGCAAGCACCCCCAGCGGAACCCTCGCCCAACGGCGAAAAAAAAGGCAAAGGCAAGGCCAAGACAAAAGCCGCCCCACTTGCTCCAGACACACCCAACGCCACAGACAGCGAAGCCACCTCCCCGTGGTTTGACCTGTCGCTGGGCATGGAGATCGACGGCCAGCGCCACAACATTCTGCCCTGGCTGCCGGAGCTGATTGCTGCTGCGGCCCAAGGCCCTGTAGACGCGGAAACAGGCCAGCCCAGCATCCCGCCGTTTGTGTATGTGGGTAATCCCAAAGGCTTGGGTTTTATCCGCCTGCCCACCGACACCCTCAAACCCTGGATGGCCGCCCTGCTGGACCTGGTCGGCGACCGAGGCCACGACTTCAGTGGCGAGAGCCTGCGCCTCTCGCGCATGGACGCGCTGCGCACCAGCGCCGCACTGGGCGAAGGCGTCGAATGGGCGGGCGCACAGTCGCTGCGCACCCTGGTGCAACAGCTCAGTGGTCGCGCCGAAATGCCCGACGTGGCAGTGCCTGCGAGTGTGCAGGCCAGCCTGCGCCCCTACCAGATGCAGGGCGTCAACTGGCTGCAGTTTTTGCGTAGCCACGGCCTGGCCGGCATCCTAGCCGACGACATGGGCTTGGGCAAAACCCTGCAAACCCTGGTCCATATCCAGATCGAAAAAGACGCGGGGCGCTTGACGCAACCGGCCCTCATCATTGCGCCGGTCAGCCTGATGGGCAACTGGCGGCGCGAGGCAGCACGCTTTTGCCCGCAGTTGCGCACCCTGATCATCCACGGCAAAGACCGCCACGACGTGGCCCACACCGTGGACCAACACGACATCGTGATCGCGCCCTACTCGCTCTTGCAGCGAGACAAGGAGCGCTGGCTGGACGCCCAGTGGCACCTGTTGGTGCTGGACGAGGCGCAAAACATCAAAAACGCCAGCACCCACGCAGCACAGGTGGTGGGCGCGCTGCAGACCCGCCACCGCC
>JBBQBG010000181.1:0-8059 GCA_038317285.1 Burkholderiales bacterium
CGCCCCCTTGCGCCAAAAGAAGTACGCCACACCAGCCAGGGCCGCATAAAGACGCGCATCCAGCAACGTATGAATCAGCACGCCCTGCGTCATGACGATCTCTGGCACGATGACGGCGGACAACGCGGCAATCGGCGCATATTGCAAGCCCCGTTGCGCCCAGTGCGGCAGAGTCCATGGCTTGCTGGAAATAAAGAAGAAGGAACGCGACAGTACGCTGACGCAGGCCATCAACACAATGGTCAACAGCGTCCACGGATCGGTCTCGCCGCTGAAAAAATCACCCATATCAATGCCCGCCGCCAGAGCGGGCCACTGGGGCATGCAAGGCGGTCTTCTCCAGCAGCAGGCAGACCACCACCGATGCCGCGATGGCGGTCAGGATATTGAGCTTCAAGGGCAGTGCAAAGGAGGCCACCGCGGCTGAGCCCGCAACGGCCGCCGAGATCCAACGCAGCCTGGTCGACGCCAGCGAACACAGCATGCCCAGCAGCGCCAGGATGCCCGCAAATCCCAAGCCCCACTGTGCCGGAATGGCATTGGCCAGCACCACCCCCAACAGGCTGCAGGAGGTCCAACTCAGCCAATTCAGGCCGCCATTGCCGAGCAGGTAGGCCATCTGTCCCGTGCGCTCGGCCGCGTCGGCACCGGGGTGCGCGAAACGTTTGACGAACAGCACATAGGTCAGGTCCCCAGTCAGGTAGCCGGCCAACAGGCGATCCCGCAAGGGCAAGTGCATGACATAGGGCCGCATGTGCACACTGAACACAACGAAACGCAGGTTCACGCACAAGGCCGTAGCCAGAATCACCCATATCGGCGCACCCGCCAGAATCAACGGGATGGCGGCCAATTGCGAGCTACCGGCAAACACGATGGCGGCCATCAGCAGCGCCTCGGCGGTGCTCATGCCGGACTTGACCATGGCCACGCCGGTCATCAGGCCCCAGGCGGCAATGCCGGTGGCCACACCCGTCATGTCAGCCACACCCTGGCGGAACTCAGGATGTTTGAAGTTTTCGCGTCGCATCAGCATGGGGAAAGTGCGCTTAGGCGCCCTTTGCTGGCGTCGGGGCGTCGCCAGCCAAGGGCAACAGCGCAAACTGCATGCCCACCTGCACGTCAAAGCCGCGCAGGAAGTCCGCGACTGCCAGGCGCTTGCCACCGGGGCGTTGCAGCTCGGTCAAGACTGCTATGGAATGCATAGCTGCAACCATAATACCGTCGAGGGCTACAGCCAGAATAGTTCCAGGCACCGGGGCTAAAAGTGGTTCCAAGACAGGCTGACCTCGGTTGACCGATTCACCTTCGACAGCGTGTGCACCCCACACCTTTAGCACCTCGCCATTCAGCACGGCGGTGGCACCCGGGAAGGGGTTGAAGGCCCGCACCCGGCGCACGATGTTGACAGCATCCAGGCGCCAGTCGATGGCAGCTTCGTGTTTTTCGATCTTGTGGGCGTAGGTGACACCTTGGGTCGGTTGGGGCACCGGTTCCAGACGGCCGGCGGCGGCCATATCCAGCGCCATGACGATCAACTCTCCACCCAGCGCAGCCATGCGGTCGTGCAACGATGCAGTGGTGTCGGTGGGCAGTATGTCCATGCTGTGCACCAGCAACATGTCGCCGGTGTCCAGCCCCGCATCCATCTGCATGATGGTGATGCCGGTCTCCACATCACCGGCCTCAATGGCGCGGTGAATAGGCGCCGCCCCGCGCCAACGTGGCAGCAGGGATCCGTGGATGTTCAAGCAGCCGAACCTGTTCTGAACAGCCATATCATCCAGCACCCACTGGGGAAGAATCAATCCATACGCGGCAACCACCATGACATCCGCGTGCGCATCGGCAATCGCCTGGCGGGCTGCGGCGGCGTCTTCGGGGTACTTGCCATCCAGGCGCAGACTGCGCGGCTGGACGACGGGGATGCCGTGCTCCAGCGCGTACTGCTTGACCGCAGAGGCGTGCAACTTCATGCCGCGACCTGCAGGGCGGTCCGGCTGGCTCAGGACCAGGGCTATCGTGTGGCCGCTGGCGTGCAGACGCTCCAGCGCGACACGGGCGAACTCAGGCGTACCGGCAAAAATGACCCTCACGCGGTGACCCCCGTTAGCGCACGCGTCACTCGGCGTCCTCGCGCTGGGCCTTGATCATTTTTTTCTTGATGCGGTTGCGTTTGAGTGGCGACAGGTATTCAACAAACACTTTGCCCATCAGATGGTCCATTTCGTGCTGAATGCACACGGCCAGCAACTCGTCGGCTTCGATGATGCGGGGCGTGCCCTTCAAGTCCTGGGCGCGCACATGCACGGCATCAAAACGCTGAACCCCATCGTAAATGCCAGGCACTGACAGACAGCCTTCCTCATTGAGGTGGGTCTCTGGGCTCGTCCACACCAGTTCGGGGTTGATCAGCACGAGCGGTTCGTCCCGTTCTTCGGACACGTCGATGACGATAACGCGTTCGTGCACATCGATCTGCGTGGCCGCCAGGCCAATGCCCTTGGCGTCGTACATGGTCTCCAGCATGTTGGCGACCAGGGTCTGGATGCGTTCATCGACTGCTGCCACTGGCTTGGCAATTTTGTGCAGTTTGGGGTCTGGGTAGCAAAGAATAGGAAGCAGCATATTGATCAGTTGAGGACAGAGCTTGCATGCCGCGCATGCTGCAGTCTGTCCCGCAAGGTTTCAGGATTGTGGCTATTTTCGCCACTTTTGGCGCTTTGCGCACCGCCAGTTGGCTAAAAACGTTGCCGAATCAAGGGCTTGAGCGCAAAATCGCGCGTAACTTATCAAGTTCTTCCTTGGAAATGCAGCACGATATGACGACACACCTCAAAGGCGAATCCACCATGGCAATCGCCAAGCTAGCCAAGCTGGCTGCGCTGACCGCAATGGCCAGCGCCTTGGTGGGCGCACCGGGATGGGCGCAAAACTATCCCATCACAGCCGCTCAGAAGGAAACCGCTAGGGCCGTGGCGCAAAAAGGCGTGCCCCTGAGCGAGTTGGCCGCCAACGCGCCAGACCGCTACACGGTAAAGCACGGCGACACGTTGTGGGCGATTTCCCGCCTGTACCTCAAGAGCCCATGGCGTTGGCCCGAGCTATGGGGGATGAACATCGACGAAATTAAGAATCCCCACCGTATCTACCCGGGACAAGTGCTGATTCTGGAACGCAACAATGGCTACGCCCGCCTGCGGCTGGAGGGCGGTGGTGTGCAAGGCGACCCGCCAACGGTTCGCGTGGAGCCCCGGACCCGCTATGAAATGCTGTCCGACTTGGCGCTGCCGACGCTGCGATCCAACATCATCGAAGCCTTTCTGGCCGAGCCCATCGTTGTCGACGAGGCGGGCTTGAGCGCAGCGCCGCGCATTGTCTCCGCGCAGGACAACCGTGTACTGATTACGCGCGGTGACCGTGTCTACGCACGGGGCCCGGATGGCACCCCGCTGCTCGACGACCAAAGCAAAGAGCAATTATTCCGCGTATTCCGTAACGCCACTCCACTCAAAGACCCTGGCACCGGAGAGATTCTGGGCTACGAGGCGCAATATGCTGGTAAGGCAGTCCTGGTGCGCAGCGAAGGCAGCACCGATGCAGAAAATGGATCGAGCGGGACCGTGATAGTCCCGGCAACCATCGACATCATCGGCGCCAAAGAAGAAATGCGCGTTGGCGACCGTTTGCTGCCCGAGCCACCGCGCCAGTTGCAAATCTACACCCCACACGCTCCGAACAGCAAGATTGAAGGCGGCCGCATCGTATCGATCTACGGCAATGCCGTGGTCAATGCCGGTCAAAACCAGGTGGTCGCCATTAACAAGGGCACACAAGACGGCATGGAGCCGGGCACCGTGCTGGCCATTTTGAAAGACGGCGCCCGCATCCTGGACCGCTCGGGCGGTGCCCCTACACAGCTCAAGCTGCCGGATGAACGCAACGGCCTGCTGATGGTGTTCCGCGTCTTTGACCGCGTCTCTTATGCGTTGGTTCTGGAAATTACTGACGGCGTGCGCACGGGCGACCGTCTGGTCGACCCACGCCCCTGAAATCCATAGGTCCATGCACCCGGTAGTGGGTGCATGGCGCCAGAGCACCCTTCAGCTTCTCCCATGGAACGCGCCGAACTCGCTGCGTGGTTGCGCCTGCAATTGACACCTGGTGTGGGCAACACCTCGGCGCGCCAATTGCTGATTGCATTTGGCTTGCCGCAAGGCATATTCGATGCATCTCCTCGGGCACTGGAACAGGTTGTTAGCGCGCGTCAAAGTGCGGCGCTCAAGAGCGAGCCGTCCGACTGGCAGCCGCTTCTGGAGACCACATGGCATTGGCTACAGTCCAACCCGCAAGCGAACCGGGTCCTGGCGCTCGGTGATGCCGCCTACCCGCAGTCCTTGTTGAACATGGAGGACCCTCCCCTGCTGCTCTACGCAACGGGTGCGCCGCAGGCTTGGCTGCCAGACGGGTTGGCGGGTGGTATGCCGCATTGCATGGCCGTGGTCGGCAGTCGAAACCCCACACCGCAGGGCGCCGCCAATGCCCGCCAGTTTTCGCAGGCGCTGGCACAGGCTGGGCTGACCATCGTGTCTGGTCTGGCGCTGGGCGTGGATGGCGCCGCACACGAGGGCGCCCTGGATGGCGCAGCCGATGGGCAGTTGGCTACCATTGCGGTCGTCGGCACGGGGCTGGACCGCGTCTACCCCCGACAGCACCGGGACCTTGCCCACCGCATCGCCCAACGCGGCGTATTGCTCAGTGAGTACCCTTTGGGGACGCCACCGCTTTCGGCGAACTTCCCGCGGCGCAACCGCATCATTGCTGGCCTGGCGAGCGGCACGCTGGTAGTGGAAGCCGCATTGCAATCGGGTTCGTTGATCACTGCACGGCTGGCGAGCGAACAAGGCAAGGACGTTTTTGCAATTCCAGGCTCGATCCACTCCACGCAGGCGCGGGGTTGCCATGCGCTGATCAAGCAAGGCGCCAAGCTGGTGGAAAACGCGCAAGACGTGCTGGAAGAAATGACAACTTACACGCCGCGGCAGGTAGCTCCTGAATTGATAGCAGATGATGCAACAATCACAAGGGCTGGTGACAATTCAGACAAAGTTGATGCGTTGCTAGAGGCCTTGGGTTTTGATCCCATCGGGCTCGACGCCCTCCAGGCCCGCACGGGCCTGGATACCCCCAAGCTACAGGCGCGTTTGATGGAGATGGAAATCCATGGCCAAGTGGCACGCCTGCCTGGCGGACTCTTCCAACAAATCGCGCGCGCCTGAAAGGCGCCAGCCAAGCGCCCACAGCGTGCTTAAGCGAGAAAAAACGGGGAAAGTCAGCCACTGGCGGCCACACGGACTTTTCTGCGCTATATTGGCCCAATGTTTGAAGTGCTTGTCTTCGTATACGAAAACTACTACGCCGGGGACAGCTGTCCCGAACCTGCGCATCTGGAGCGCAAGCTCAATGCCGTCGGATTTGATTCTGAAGAGATTGAAGACGCACTGCACTGGCTCAACGGCTTGAACACAGCGGCCCGTGGTTCCATAGGGTTTGTCGGCACCTCGCAACCGGTCACGCCCGAGCCCTGGCTGCGCGAGCCATGCTCCACCAGCGTGCGCATCTATCCAGCGGCCGAACAAAATCACCTGGGCGCTGAATGTCTGGGATTCATCAGTTTTCTGGAATCTGCAAACGTGCTCCCAGCCTCGATGCGCGAAGTGGTCATTGAGCGAGCGATGGCAGCCCCTGGCTCGCCGGTCTCGCTCGACGATTTGAAAATAATCATCCTGATGGTGTATTGGGGTTTTGGCCAAGAACCAGACGCACTGGTGCTGGACGAACTGGGCGACGACAACAGCGAACGCATCGCGCATTGAGCGTCACCCCCACGGTCGCTCACTGCGACTAGCTCCCGGCCCACTTAGGGAGTTAATTTTTCGTTTGCGGGACTGCCCGCCAAACAGTTCAGCGCTTGGGGCCTTCCCCGGCGAAAAATTGCCGTCTCAGTATCGAGGCTGCTCTTTAAGCCGCCATCAAACGCTCAGGGTTGGCCTCGATCTTGGACAATGCGTCGCGCGTAGCGCGTACCGTCAATGTCTCTTCCTCTTGTGGCAGTAACAAGCCGGCTTGTAAATACGCGGCCAGACGACCGCCTTGCACCAAAAAGCTCTTGCCAGAACTGGCGGCAAACAGATTCAGGTGCTTACGGTCGCTACGCCATGCGAACTGCACCTGGGTAATCTGATTGTTGTGGTCCAACGTAAACCACGAACCCAATTGCAATTCTTGCGCCCAGGCCACCATGGCCGCGGTCGGCTTGGACCCGCCATTGCCCACCACCTCGATGGCCGAGGCATCAATGCCCAGCATCATCTCTATGCTTTCGGAATCCAGCGGCAAATCGCCCATGCCGTCTTCTGACACAAAGTCTTCCAGATTGCCCAGGCGGTGCGCCATGGCGTCAATCTTGGCTTGGGGAATGGCCTGGGTCTTGGACAGGAAGGCATCGGCCAGCGTATCACTGACCGTCTTGATGTGCACGTCTTGCGCGGACGGCGCCATGGCCAGCAGCGTCATGCCCGAGCGCAGGCGCAACAACAAATTAGGCAAATCCTGGATCACACGGGCGCGGTCGGCGCGATTGGGTTTGGCACTGGCAGCCCACACCAAATCAGTGGCTGATTTCTTGAGCAGCAACGTGTCTTTGTGTTGCGGTCCCTTGCGCACGGCAGCCACGGCCAGCACTTCGGCCCAGACCTTGAACAGAAACTCGCGGATTTCATCGCGTACTGGCATGTCCTTCAGCATGTCGCGCATCTCAATGGTGTACTGGATGGCAAGCGTTTCCTTTTGCTCCACTTGCTGCGCAACACTAACCACCTTTTGGGTGACACCTTTTTCGGTCAGGAACTTGGACAGAAATTTCTGAAATTCTTCATAGACGACCTGGTACACCTTCTTGCCGGTCTCGGGGTACTGTTCGATCACCTGCACAATGCGTTTGATTTCAAGCTCCATCGCATTGCCTTGCACGCCAGTCGAATCAAAACCCATGACGCACGACCCCATGCGGTCAATCAGAAGGCGCGCCGGGTGCGTAGTTGTACCCAGAAAGTCAGGGTCTTCCAGTGCCATGCGCAATACCGGCATTTGCAGGCGTGCGAACCACACGCGGATACCCGGTGGGATGCGTTCTTCGGCCAAAATGGCTTGAAACATCAGCGCCACGATCTCGATCGTGGCCTTTTCACCCTTGGTCTCGGCCTTTTTCTTAAGTTCCGCCGTCTTTTCACGCAGGTCGGTTGCCACACGCGCCACGCCAGCTGGGCTGTAATCCTCATAGGCCGTACCACCGGGTGCGTAACCACCCGTTTGGCCAGGACGCCGGACCACCAGTGCCGCGGCCAATGCCGGCGCGGGCGCGTGGTGGTGGGCAGTCCCGGAAAAATCGCCACCGCCCTGATTGACAAACAGCCTACGGATCTGGCCGATCACGCCTTGCGCACGGTTGCGCGCCCGCGCCATTGGCGAGTTGGCCGTCATCATTCGGGTTTCATCGGATGCAGCTTGGCCGTGGCCCATACTATTCTGCAGTCCCGACGATTGCTTCCAGAAAGGTGTAGGCGAGGACGCCGACCCTGGTCCGGGCCCGGACGTCTGCTCACCACTGGCTGAACCTTGCTCGGGTGTGCGTGCGCCCCAACCCAGGCGTCCACCAAAAAAACCCCCGGCAGATCGTCCTTGCTGTCCAGCCCCTCCTGCGTCAGACGGAGCACCGTTGTCGCGGCCATGGGCCTGGTTGGAACCACCTGCGTTATTACCGCCGACTTGGGAATGGGGCTGTCCGGAAGGCCCCTGCTGCCCGTAACTGTTTGCGTGACCCTGAGGGTAAGCGCCTTGTGCATATCCGGTGTTACCACCGCCTTGGCTGAAATCTCCGTGGCCGGTATTACCGCCGCCCTCACCGGGCTGCGGAGGTTTGCCCTGCGGCGGTGTGCCCGGAGTCTGCGGTCGCGGCCGCGCACCAGCACCCGCGCTCCTTGCGGGCCCTTTGACCCTG
>JBBQBG010000182.1:0-8056 GCA_038317285.1 Burkholderiales bacterium
GTGGTGTCGGCGGGTGTGTTGCTGTCTTCGGCAACCCAGGCGGTAGGTTCGGTGATGGCGTTCATGGGGTTCTCAGGTATTCAGTGGGGGTAAGGGCCTGCACGGGGCTGTGGGCATAGTCGGCCGTGTCGCGTGTCAGGATGGTGTGGGCGCCACATTCGGCGGCGCAATGGGCAATGACGCCGTCTTCAAAGTCTTGCATGGCGCTGCCCAGGGCCTGTTGCAGGCTGCTGCGCTGCACGGGGGCCAGGGCCATGGCTTGCAGACAATCGGCAATGAAGCGCCGCGCGCCGGGTTCGCCCAGCTTTTTGTTCATGAAGTAATGCAGCGTGGTGACGCTGGTGGCGCATAGCAGCGTGTCGCCCGCTGCACGGGCCTTGGCCAGCGCCAGTGCGCTGTTCTGGAAAAAGGGCTCACGCCGCAGCGCAATGTCCAACATCACATTGGTGTCGATCAGCACGCTCATGACTGTGGCTCACCCAAATGCTTCTTTTCCAGGTAGGCGTAGTAGTCGTCCATGGTGGACAAGGGGCTGCCGTCGGTGGGCGCGGCCACGCCGAGCAGGCTTTTGGTGAAGGGGTCGAGCTTGTCTTCCCAACTGCGGTCTTGCGTGAGGGCCACGGCGGGGGCAGGGGGCTCGCGCAGGCCGCGCTCCACATAACTCACCACCAAATCCTTGAGTGAGCTGCCCTGCAGTGCAGCGCGCGCCTTGAGCGTGCGAAACAGGGGGTCGGGTAGGTCTAATGAAGTTCTCATGTTGGCATTTTAATGCTTTTATGTTTTTATGCGAAGTACCGCTGACCGGCTTTGACCCGCGCCTCTATTGACGTTTTGCCAATGCCTGCTGTGCATGGGCGCGGTACTGCTCGGCTAGTGCTTTGCGGGTCAAGGGCTGCGAATTCATTCTGGCACGCAGGGCTCCGATTTCGCCCAGACGCACTCTGTCTTCAGCTTGTTTAGTTACTTGAACCCCAAACAAACAGGCTTCCATTTCAGAGTCGTCCGCCTTGGCGGAGGCAGACGGCAACGCATCAAACGGTGTATTTGCGAGCGCACGAAAAGCATCCAGTTCTTCGCGCAAAGGGTCCAGAATGGAGTCCGCCCAACCCAAACGCTCCCCCAACTTCACACCCAACATCCGATTAATCAGGGTAGCCTCGTCACGAGCCAAATTCGTGCCGATATCGTTGCAGACTTGTCTACGATTCGCGTCGCGCAAAGCCGGGATCTGGCAGTAATCCATCACGCCCTGGTAATCTGGCCAAGTGTGCTTGGCCAAGACACCGGAGATCATCATCGTCACGGCGGGATGAACGGTGACGTTCTCACTCTGCAACGATTCGCTACTTTGGAGTCGCGATAGTGGCGACAGGCCCAAATCGAATTTCTTAGCGCGTGAGAATTGGAACATCGCTTCGTCGAACTCGCTATTGCGTCTTCCCTTTGAGGCCTGAGTAGCAACATAGAGCCAGGCAGTGCCGTTGCCTGGATCTCTGTAAGCCCATTGCGTTGCAGAAATTTGGGAGCAATAGCCAATCGCTGGATTGGCTTGAAACTGGCAGGCGTGGAAGGCGAGCGCGTATTGACGCGGGTCCGTGGAGTAAATCGCAAGCTTGGCGATTTCGTCAATGTGTTTGAAAGCGGCAGCCCCGGCGGCAGCATTCACTTGCTTCGTGCAGAGTTCGGAGTTTCCACAGGGTGGATGCTGCTCGAAAAACGCCGCCCTGGTCTTTGCATCCAGCGATTGCGCGGCTACAAACAGTGCAGCAGCCCTTTCTAGTGGGTCACTGGCTACACTGGCGCGCGTCAAGAGGCGATCAATTTCTGCAGCACTTTCAAACTCCGCCAACTGCATCTTCGCGAAGAAGGCCGCTCGCTCAAACACGTTTGACGGCAAGGCTTTGCATAAAGACTCGTCAAATTTCGCTGGCTTCCCGTCCTTCAAACCATTGGCTGGTGGCCCACCATCCGAGTTGTTGCTGGCCGGCAAACGGGAAGCAGGGGCGCTGGCGAACGCGGCGTCGGGCAACTTCGCCGACGGAGTTTGGGGTGTTGTGCGTTGACTGAAGTAGATAACCACAACAAAGGCCAACAACAAGGCGGTAGACACCAACAGCGCCGCCCACCGTTTGGAAGACATCTAGTGCCTCACCACTGACCCGCCTCGACCCGTATCGCCACTTCGCAATCGCCAAAAATCTCCAGCTTGGCGATCTTCACTCGCACACCCAGCACGCCGGGCAGTTGCATCAGCCGGTGGGCCAGCTTGCCAATCAGCGTTTCCAACAGGTTCACATGCTCAGCCGTGCATTCGTTGATGATGATCTGGCGCACCTTGCGGTAGTCCAGCACGTGGTGGATGTCGTCGTCGTGCGGCAGCAGGGGTTGGGCGCCCAGGCTCAGTTCTGCGTCCACCTGGATCGGTTGGGGTGCGGATTTTTCCGATTCCAGAATGCCCAGGCTGGCATCAAAGCGCAAGCCGGTCAGCGTCAGGGTCTGGTTTCCCGTGGTGTGTTGCATAGTGTTTTAGGGCTTTCACATCAGGGAAAAATCGCGCTCAAAGCGCATCAGGTGCTGGCCACCGTCCACCAGCAGCGTAGTGCCGGTGATGGATTGGTTTTGCAGCGCAAACAGCACGGTGGCTGCCACGTCCTGCGGGGTGGAGGATCGGCCCAACGGCGACAGTTTGTGCAGGGCCTTGAACTTGTCATCGCTGAGCATATGGCTAGTCAGTGTGAGGCCCGGTGCCACGCCCACCACCCGCACCAAGGGGCTCAGGGCCAAAGCCAACATGGTGTTGGCGGCCTCCAGCGCGGCTTTGGACAACGTGTAGCTGAAGAAATCGGGGTTCTGGTTCCAAAGTTTCTGGTCCAGTAGGTTGACGACGACACCGCCAACTGTTGGGGCACTGGGCTCGCCTGTCTGATGGCGCTGGTTGATGTGCGCGTGCAGGGCCTGCGCTAACAAAATCGGCGCACCGGCGTTGCTGCGCATATGCTTTTCCAGCGCGGCAAAGCCAAAACTGGCACTGGTGTCGTGTTCAAAAGTAGATGCGCTATTGACCACAGCATCCACATGATCCAGCGACCGTACGACGGCGGGCAGCAAGTCGCGGACCGCTGTTTCATCGGCAAGGTCTGCATGAAAAGCGGCTGCACCCCTCGTCAATTGGGCGCAGTCAGCTACTGTTTTTGTAGCGTCATCCAGCGAGCCGCGGTAATGCACCGCAACCCGCCAGCCCGCCGCTGCCAACGCCAGCGCGATGTCGCGGCCCAAGCGCTTGGCCGCACCCGTCACCAAAACGGTGGGCACGTGAATGGGGGGCGGGGTAACGGGGGGCATGGGTGGACAGAAGTGCAGAAAGGTGAATAGGAAGTCAATTTTAGCGACCCGCCCATTCGTCGGCCACAATACGCCGCCAAGCACTATTCCCTCTGCCACCACAGCGCTGGCCCTAACACCAATCCCCCCCAATATGTTTTCTATCCAAGACAAGCACAAGCCAATACTGAAATGGATGCTGGGTATCGCTGCAGTGGCGGCGCTTGCAGTTGTCCTACTGGTGGGCTATGCATTACTCGTGCTGGCGCCGGGGCTGCCCGCGCTGGACGCGGTGACCGACTACCGGCCCAAGATGCCGTTGCGCGTGTACACCGCCGACAACGTACTCATCGGTGAGTTTGGGCAGGAGCACCGCGATTTCGTGGCCATCCAGGACATACCTCAGCAGTTGAAGGACGCCGTCATCGCGATTGAAGACGAGCGTTTTTACACCCACAGCGGTGTTGACCCCAGGAGCGTCTTGCGGGCTCTGGCGTCGGACGTAACCGGGGGAGTGAAGCAAGGGGGCTCCACCATCACGATGCAAGTGGTGCGCACTTTTTTCTTGAACCAGGAACGCACGTTGCCGCGCAAACTCAAAGAGAGCTTGCTGTCCTACCGCATTGAAAGCGCACTTAGCAAGGACCAAATTCTGGAGCTCTACATGAACCAGATCTACCTCGGTCAGCGCAGCTATGGTTTCTCCAGCGCGGCGCGTGCCTATTTTGGCAAGCCGCTCAAAGACCTGAGCCTGGCGCAAAACGCCATGCTGGCCGGTCTGCCGCAAAACCCGGCCCGCCACAACCCCGCAGTCAATCCCGAGCGGGCCAAGCAAAGGCAAATGCTGGTGCTCAAAAATATGTTGCGCCTGGGGCTCGTCACGCAGGTCCAGTTCGCGCAGGCCAGCGCCGAGCCCATGCGCGTCAACGACGGCCCAGCGGTAGACCCCCACGGCGCATTTGTAGCCGAGATGGTGCGCCAAGGCATGTTTGCCCAGTACCAGGAAGCGACCTACACGATGGGGCTCAGCGTGGTGACGACCATCAACAACGCCGAGCAACTGGCGGCCTATGAATCGGTGCGGCGCAATGTGCTGGACTACGACCACCGCCACGGCTATCGCGGCCCCGAAGCCACGATTGACCTGCCCGCCGAAGAAGAAGCACGCGACGAGGCCATAGACGCGCTGCTGCTCAAGCACCCGGCAAGCGATGCTCTGTTACCAGCGGTGGTGACCGAGGTAGCTGCCAAGTCCCTCAAGGCTGAATTGGCCTCGGGCGAATCCATTCAAATCAGCGGCGCCGAGCTGGGTTTTGCGGCGGGTGCCCTGCAAACCAACGCCAGCAAGGTGCTGCGTGTGCGCCCCGGTTCGCTGATACGCGTGGTGCGAAACGCCAAGCAGAAGTGGGTGGTTTCGCAGTTGCCTGAAGTGGACGCGGCCTATGTCGCGCTCAACGCCCAAAGCGGCGCCTACCGCGCGATGGTCGGAGGCTTTGATTTCAGACGTAAAAACTTCAACCACGCCACTAGCGCCTGGCGCCAACCGGGCTCATCCATCAAACCCTTCATCTACTCCGCCGCGTTAGAGCGCGGCTTTGCTCCCTCTACGCTGATCAATGACGTGCAACTTTCTGCCACCACGAACGAAGATTTGAAGTGGGACCCCCGCAATGACGACGGTAAATACGACGGCCCCATCCGCATGCAAGACGCGCTGGCCCAATCCAAAAACGTGGTGTCGGTGCGTATTCTCAAGGCCATTGGCGTGGACTACGCACGCGACTATTTGCCGCGCTTTGGCTTTGACGCTGACAAGCATCCGCTCAACCTGACCATGGCCTTGGGCACAGGGTCGGTCACGCCCGTGCAGTTGGCCAGTGCCTACGGCGTGTTCGCCAACGGTGGCTACCTGGTGAGCCCGTGGTTGATACAGCGCGTCAGCGACGGGCGCGGCAAGCTGCTGTTTGAATCGGACCGCCCCGCCAGCCCACCCGAGGAGACGCGCACCGTTGACGCCCGAAACGCATTTGTCACCGACAGCATGCTGCGCGAAGTGACGCGCTCCGGTACCGGGGCCATGGCCAACCAAAAGCTGCAGCGCCAGGATCTGGCGGGCAAGACTGGCACCACCAGCGACGCGGTGGACGGGTGGTTTGCCGGCTATGCCAATGACATCGTTTCGGTGGCGTGGATGGGCTATGACGAGCCGCGCTCCCTGGGCACGCGTGAATTCGGCGCAACACTGGCGCTGCCCATCTGGATCGACAGCATGCGCCGTGCCTTGCAGGGCACGGTAGCCACGCCGCGCCCGGTGCCCGACAACATCGTCAATGTGGATGGCCGCTGGAACTTCAGCGAGTTTGACACCGATGCGGGTGTCAAGACCCTGGGTCTGGACGAGCCGGCGGTTGACTAGAAATGACCATGAGCCGAAATGAATCTTTGTTGCAGCGCAGCCGCGCCGCGGTGTGGCACCCCTGCACACAAATGAAGCACCACGCGTCGCAACCCTTGGTACCGATCGTCCGTGGTGAAGGTGCATGGCTGTTTGATGCGGACGGCAAGCGCTACCTGGATGCTGTGAGCTCGTGGTGGGTCAACCTGTTTGGCCACGGTCACCCGCACATCAAGGCGGCCCTGCACGCGCAACTGGAGTGTCTGGACCATGTGATGCTGGCGGGGCTGACCCACGAGCCGGTGATTGAATTGTCGGAGCGTTTGGCACAGTTGACTGGGCTGGGGCACGCCTTCTATGCCAGCGACGGCGCCAGTGCCACCGAGATCGCCTTGAAGATGAGCGTGCACTATTGGCGCAACCTGGGTCGGCCTGACAAGAATGGTTTTGTCAGCCTGGCCCAGGGCTACCACGGCGAAACGGTGGGCGCGCTGGCTGTGACCGATATTCCGCTTTTTCGCAACGCTTATGCGCCCCTGGTACGCGGTGCCGCCGTGGTGCCCAGCCCGGATGCGCGCCTGGCCGCTCCCGGTATGGACGCCGAGCAGCGCGCCGAGCATGCCGCACAGGCGCTGGAGGCCTGGCTGGGCGAACACCACGCACAGACCGCTGCCGTGATTGTGGAGCCCATGGTGCAGTGCGCGGCTGGCATGGCCATGTACCACCCGCACTATCTGCGCCGTGCGCGGACCCTCTGCACGCAGTACGGCGTTCACCTCATCGCGGATGAAATCGCCACCGGTTTTGGCCGCACCGGTGAACGCTTTGCGTGTGACGTGGCCGGCATCCGCGCCGACTTCATCTGCCTGTCCAAGGGCCTGACCGGTGGCACATTGCCCTTGTCCGCGGTGTTGACCACCGATGCCATCTACGCAGCGTTTTACGACGACGATACGGCGCGCGGCTTCCTGCATTCACACTCCTACACGGGCAACCCGCTGGCTTGCCGGGCGGCGCTGGCGACGCTGGACTTGCTGGACGATGCCCAACTGGCACGCAACCGCGACACGGCCCAGCGCCTGAGCGGGGTCGCGCAAGCGCTGGATGGGCATCCCGGTCTTCGCAATGCGCGCAGGCTGGGCATGATCTGGGCATGGGATGCCGCGACCGACGACCCGCTGTTCTCACGCCGCTTCCACCGCGCCGCGCTAGACCAGGGCCTGCTTTTGCGACCGATTGGCCGCACGCTGTATTTCATGCCGCCCTATGTCATCGATGAAGCGGCAATGGCCCATTTGGTGGAGGGCAGCTTGCAGGCCTTGCACTGCGCATTGAAATGAGCGCCATACAAAGCTGGGCGACGCCTCAAGGCGCCGCATGGTTTGTGACGGGCACCGACACCGGTGTTGGCAAGTCGCTGGTGGCGTGCGCGCTGATGTGGCATCTGCGTGCACGGTATGCCCGTATCGCTGGCATGAAGCCGGTAGCAGCGGGCACCGTGCGTGGCCCCAGCGGGCAATGGAGCAATGAGGATGTGTTGGCTTTGCAGGCTGCCGCTTCAGTGGACCTGCCCCAGTCGCTGGTCAATCCTTACCTGCTGCACGCACCGGTGTCACCCCACATCGCAGCGCAACGCGAAGGTGTCAGCATCGCGCTGGAGGCCATCACCAAAGCCTGTTCCAGCCTGCGCGAAATGAGCGATGCCTTGGTGGTGGAGGGCGCGGGCGGATTTCGCGTGCCGTTGTCCGCCACACTGGATGGAGCGGACTTGGCGCTTGCCCTGGGTCTGCCCGTCATCCTGGTGGTGGGCCTGCGCCTGGGCTGCCTGAACCATGCCATGCTGACTGCCGAATCCATCGCTGCCCGTGGACTGCGCTTGGTGGGCTGGGTGGCCAACCACCTAGACCCCGAGATGCCTGAGCAGCAAGCCAATATGGACTGGCTGCAAGCGCGTCTGAATGTGCCTTGCCTCGCCGATTTGCCGCACAGCGACACGCCCGATGCGCAACAGATGGCGGTGCACTTTCGGCTGCCACAGGAATTTTTTGTATGAACCTGCTCGATTCCCTTTCCGAAGAAATCCACGCGCTGGATGCCGCCAAGTTGCTGCGGGTACGCCGCACGGTGCAGGCCGTTGAGGGCGCGTACCTGCGTGTCGATGGGAGCGCCAAGCTGGCGTTTTGCGGGAATGACTACCTGGGCCTGAGCCAGCACCCGGCCGTGGCTGAAGCGGCCCAGCAAGCGATTACCCGCTGGGGCGTGGGTGCGACCGCTTCGCCGCTGGTCTGCGGGCACAGCGCATCGCACGAAGCGCTGGAGGCCGAGCTGGCGCAGTTTTTG
>JBBQBG010000183.1:0-7986 GCA_038317285.1 Burkholderiales bacterium
ACATCGGGCACAAAGTAGGTGTAGCTGCCGTCTTGCTTGCGCATGACGCGGTCCTTGTCGTCGCCATAGTCGGTGGACTTGAGCCACAGCGCACCGTCTTTGTCGAAAGTCTTGCCATTGGCGACCAGCTTGCGCACCGTCTCGTCGACGCGGCCACTGGTGTACAGGCTGGATTCGAGATAGTACTCGTCAAACTTCAGGTTGAAAGCCTGCAAATCTTTGTCCTGCTCATGGCGCAAATAGGCCACCGCGAAGTTGCTGATGGACTGCAGGTCATCAACATCACCACTTGCGGTGAAACTGCGGTCATCGGCTGCAACGGTCTTCTTGGCCAAAAAGTCGTCGGCAATGTCCTGGATGTAATCGCCGTTGTAAAACGCCTTGCTGGCGGGATTCTCGGGGTCGATGGGCCAGCAGTCATCACCGGGCTTGAAGCCTTTGGCACGCAACTGCGTGCTGTTGGCCAGCGTCTGGATCTGCACACCAGCGTCGTTGTAATAAAACTCGCGGTGGACATTCCAGCCCTGTGTGGCAAACAGGTTGCAAATGGCATCGCCCAGCGCCGCCTGGCGTCCGTGGCCCACATGCAAGGGGCCGGTCGGGTTGGCCGACACAAACTCCACCAGCACGCGCTGGCCGTTGCTGGCCTGGTAACCAAACTGGGCGCCCTGGCCCAGCACCTCACGCACGACCTCTTGTTTGCTCTCTGGCTTGAGGCGGATATTGATAAAGCCGGGGCCGGCAATTTCTATGGCGTCGACCCAACGCTGAAATGCGGCATGGTTCAACAGCTCGGCCTTCAAGTTTTCGGCCAGTTGGCGCGGGTTGAGCTTGAGGGGTTTGGCCAGTTGCATGGCCGCCGTGGTTGCCAAGTCACCATGGGCGGCCACCTTGGGCGACTCAAACGCCGCCTTGGCACCACTCCCGGGAGACAGTTTTTCGAGGGAAGCGGCCAGCGCCTCCAGAAGTTCATTTTTTACAGACAGCATCCGGTGATTTTACGGGGGCGGGCCACGGTGTCAGCCACATTGTCGTTTTTGCCGTTGTATGTTTGAATCCGATGGTGGATTCTTCCGCAACGGCGGCAATGGCTGTCACTCAACTCTTAGGATGATCATGAAACAATTTCTTCCCCTGCTGGCTTTGGGTCTCTCCCTGTCTTTTGGATCCGCCTACGCCGCAGATACGGCCGCTCAACCGACAGCTCAACAGTCCAAGATGGGCACTTGCAACAAAAACGCGGCCGACAAAAAGGGCGATGAGCGCAAAGCCTTCATGAAGGAATGCCTGAGCGCCAAGTCAGATGCAAAGATGGCTCAGCAGGAAAAAATGAAAGCCTGCAATGTGGACGCCAAGGGCATGAAGGGCGATGAGCGCAAAAAATTCATGAGCGAGTGTTTGAAAAAGTAAGCATCGCGGCATCAAAGGCGTCAGCCGCCATGGGCCGGGCAAAGAAGTAGCCCTGGCCCAGGTTGCAATCCAGGTCCAGCAAGATCTGGCGCACCGCATCGTCTTCTATGCCTTCTGCCGTCGTGCTCAGCCCCAGACTCTTGGCCATCTGGATGATGGCGTTGACGATGGCCCTGTCTTGAGGGCCCAGGTGCAGCCGCTTCACAAATGACTGGTCAATTTTGAGCTTGTCCACCGCAAAGCGTTGCAGGTAAGACAGGTTGGAATATCCGGTTCCGAAATCATCGATCGAGATTTTGACGCCCAAGGCCTTCAATTTTTGCAACGATGCGATGAAGGTCTCGGTATCTTGCACCAAGGTTGACTCGGTGATTTCCAGCTCCAAACAGGCCGGATCGACGCCGGACTGGTGCAATGCCCTTTCGACCACCGTCACAATATCTCCCCGCTTGAACTGCACCGGGGACAAATTCACCGCCATGACAATTGGCGCTCGGCCCGCCGCCTGCCACGCCGCCAGTTGCCGGCAAGCCTCTTGCAGCACCCATTCACCCATCTCCACAATCAATCCGGATTTCTCCGCTGCAGGTATGAAGTCGCCCGGTGGCACAAGTCCTTTCTGAGGATGCTGCCAACGGATCAGCGCTTCGGCTCCGACCCAGGCACCGGTGTCCATGCTAACCACCGGCTGGTAATGCAAAACAAACTCCTGGCGCACCAGTGCCGCGCGTAGATGGGACAACAGCAACAGGTTGCTCTGGATATTGGCATTCATCGCCGGATCAAAAAACCGGAACGCATTGCGACCGGTTTCTTTCGCCTGGTACATCGCGATGTCCGCCTCGCGCAGCAGGGACTCGTAGTCGGCTCCATCGTCTGGGAACAGCGCGATGCCGATCGAGCACGTCGTACCAATCTCGGCACCGTTGATCACCATCGGGGCGGCCAGGCTGCCCAGCAGCGTGTTGGCAACCTTTGACACGTCTTCCACGTCGCCAATATCGGTCAAGCCAATGACGAATTCATCACCCCCGTGGCGTTCCACGATGTCGGACTTGCGCACCGCGCCCTCCAGGCGAATGGCAACCTGCTTAAGCAGATCATCGCCCGCAGCATGCCCCAGGGAGTCATTCACAGCCTTGAAGTTGTCCAGGTCGACGAACAGCAAAGCCACCCTGGAGCGCCGGCGCCTTGCGTTCACAATGGCCTGCTGAATATGGTCCCGACCCATCGCCCGGTTGGGCAGGCCCGTCAGCGCGTCATGCTGAGACAGGTAGGCCAAATGTTTTTGCGATGCCAATACCTTGACCACTTGCTCCCGCAAGTCGATCAGCGTCTTCTGGATATCGCTGACGATGAACAATACAGCGAGGCCGCCTGCTCCCAGAATGATGCTCACATCGCGCCACAGTTCCACTGGGTCTCGCGGCAATACGGGCGATGCCCGCCAACCGTGGGTGGTGGCAAAAGTGATCACGGCCACGATACCCATCATGCTGGCCCACAGGATGTAGTACCCGCGCTTGCCGACCAGCAGGCCTGCCATGGTCAGCAACACCGGGTAGGTCAGCAGCGCGGCATCTTTCAAGCCATCACCTAACCACATCAGGGCGGCAGACATCGCCGTGATGGATGTCAACAACAGGAGCGTTGCCTCCTTGGTATTTCCCCTGCGGTTCAGTACAAAACAGAATGCCGCCATCGCTAGCCCGCCCAACTGCGGAGCAACCATTTGCCATCGTTGAAGGTACACAAAGAAGGGGATAGACACGCACAACGCCAGGGCCACCAGTGCAGAAAACTGGGCAAGGCGCAGGGAACGCAGGGCAGTAGACATGTCCACAGTGGGGTCTGCCGGGTTTGGTGCAGGCGAGAGTAGTTGCATCATGCGCCCGTTCGAATCACCCTACGCTCGACACAAAAATGCCGGCAAACAGCGCGGCGCCGACCCAGTGGTTCAAGCGAAACGCTTTGAAACAGCCGTCGCGGGTGCGTTGACGGATCAGGCGGTAGTGCCACAAGACTTGCAACGACGCGACCGCCTCGCCCAGCCACCAAGCGCGCGGCTGCACCTGCGGCGCGGCAACCCACGACCAGATCAACAGGTACAGCACGTAAAACAGCATCACCGCAGACACATCCCAGCGCCCCAACGTAATGGCAGAGGTCTTCATGCCAATGCGCAAATCGTCATCGCGGTCCACCATGGCGTATTCAGTGTCGTAGGCCAGGACCCAGAACAAATTTCCGATCAAGAGTAGCCAGGCCTGCGGCGGTATGCTGCCCAGCACCGCGCAAAAGGCCATGGGAATCCCAAAGCTGAAGGCCACGCCCAGCACTGCCTGCGGCATGGAGACCAAGCGCTTGGCATAGGGATAGACCAGTGCTACCGCCAATGCGGCAAAGGACCACAGCACCGTCGCCGTATTGGTGGTCAGCACCAGGGCAAAGGCCAATAGCGCCAACACCGCGCCCAGCAGCAAGGCCTCGCGCACCGACACCGCGCCGCTGGTCACTGGGCGCTGCGCCGTGCGTTTGACGTGCTTGTCAAACTCGCGGTCGGCCACATCGTTGATACAGCAACCGGCACTGCGCATCAGTATGGTGCCCAAGGTGAACACCGTCAGCAGGTGCCACCCCGGAAAGCCGCCGGCCGCCAGCCACAGTGCGCTGAGCGTAGGCCAAAGCAACAGCAACCACCCCGCAGGACGGTCCCATCGGATCAGCTGTAAATACAGGGTGATTTTCTGGCGTACGACCATGGGTTGTTACGAAAGCCGTTTGACGCCCGGAAGTTCGCAGGCGTAAATGGCGTTTCGCAACGCGGCAATCGCTTCGTAGCGGGTAAAACTTCGCCGCCATACCAGCACAACGCGCCGCGACGGCGGCTCGCCCCCCAGGCCGTCTTCCACCGGGAGGTATTTGACCAACGAGTCGGCATGCCTTCGCGTCTTGGCCACCAATGCGCCAGACGGCACGCTGAGGCGCGGCACCAGCGTGATGCCCATGCCTGCCGCCACCATGTGTTTGATGGTCTCTAGCGACGAGCCCTCAAAGCTCTTGCGTATGCCTTCGGTGTCGCTGGAGAAGCGGGCAAATTCGGGGCAAACCTCAAGCACATGGTCTCTGAAGCAGTGTCCATTGCCCAGCAAGAGCATGGTTTCCTTTTTGAGCGCGTCGGCACTCACGCTGGTCTGCGATGCCAGGGGATGCTGCATGGGAATGGCCGCAAGGAACGGTTCGTCATACAAAGGCGCAGAGGCCAGCCCGGCTTCTGGAAATGGCTCGGCCAGGATGGCGCAATCAATCTCGCCCGTGCGCAACATTTCCATCAGCTTGACAGTGAAATTCTCTTGCAGCATCAGCGGCATTTGGGGCGTGCGCTTGATGACTTGGCGCACCAGGTCTGGCAATAGGTAGGGCGCTATGGTATAGATCACGCCCAGTTTGAGCGGCCCGGCCAGCGGGTCCTTTCCGCGCTTGGCAATGTCCTTGATGTTGGCGGCCTGCTCCAGCACGCTCTGCGCCTGGCGCACGATCTCCTCGCCCAACGGGGTGACGGTGACCTCATTGGCACTGCGCTCGAACAACTTGACTTCCAGCTCCTCTTCCAGTTTTTTGACGGCGACGGACAACGTCGGTTGCGACACGTAGCAGGCTTCTGCGGCCTTGCCAAAATGGCGCTCGCGGGCTACCGCCACAATGTATTTCAGCTCAGTCAGCGTCATAACGGTCTCGAATAGGTGGCCATGGTTTAGCGTGGCTGCTGGCCAGCACTACCGCCAAAGCTTTGGATCAATTGGTCCAACCGCTCTTTCCAGGCCCGGCGGCTTTCCGGCTTGCTGCCCCCCAGAATACGAAAGGTCACGAGGCGCGGGTCATCCTCCGACCAGTAGTCGTCGCGCACTGCCACTTCCAGCTCAGACCCGAATCCATTGACAGTAGCACCCTTGAGGCTGCCTTTGAAGGTGCGTTTGTCCGCATGCAAAATGACGTTTCCGGTGGGGTCCAGGTCAATCAGCCAGACCATTTGGCCACGGTTGTCATAGTGCATCTCGGTCGATGTGCCTTTAAATCCAGCCGCAGCCCGCCACTTTTCCAATTGGGCAGCCGCACGGGCTTCGCGGTCGGCCTCGCTGAGTGGAGTGGTGGCGTCTTCTTCGGGCTCCACGGTCAAGCCGGCAGCGGCGGCGGCGGCCTCTTGCTCGCGCTTGCGCTGTTCCGCGACCTTGGCCGCCAGTTGCTGCTCTACCTTGTCGATCCAGGCCCGCAAACCGTTGGCGAACTGTTGAAAATTGACCGCTACGGCGTCGGGTACGCGGTCGATGCGCAATTCAGAGCGGTCGCCGCCCGAGCGCCCAAGCGCCTTTTGCAGAGGCTCGTCGGTTGCCGCAAACACAATCCGGCTCAAACCGGTGGCCTTGGCCGCGCCACCGTCGTCATCTTTGACCGAAATGCGCGACACCTCGATCTGCAGACCGATCGCTGACAGTGTCACGGTCAGCGGGCCGCTTTGCACCGTTTCATCGCCACCCGACAGGGGTTGGCGCGCATATCGGCCATTGCGGGTGATGACCGTGATCTCTTTGCCCGCGTGCCGCGACTCCACGGTGAGGCCCTGGGCCACAAAACGCAGGCCGCCCGGCACGCTGATGACGCTCGTTTTGAGTAAGTAGGCCTGGTACTCCATGTACAGGTAGACGCAGGCCCCCAAGATGGCGGCGCCGCCCAGGGCCCACCACATCAGCGGGAGAAATTCAGTCATTTGCATAAAGCCTAGGCCTTTAAAAATTCCGCCTTGCCGCCCAACCAACGGGCCACATGGCGTTGGGCCAGGTGGGGATGGTGGTCCAACAACATCAGGGACTCGCGTCGGGCCCACTCTAGCAGCACAGTATCGTGGTTCAGGTCGGCAAAACGCAACATGGCTTCCCCTGATTGTCGCGCGCCCAGAAATTCTCCTGGACCCCGTATGTCCAGATCGCGCCGGGCGATCTCAAAACCATCATTGGTCTCGGCCATGGCCTTGAGGCGCGCGCGGGCGGTCTCGCCCAGGCGCGGGGCATCCCCCGTCGAATACAGCAGCACACAGGCCGATGCCGCTGCACCCCGCCCGACCCGGCCGCGCAACTGGTGCAACTGGCTTAGGCCAAAGCGCTCGGCATGTTCAATCACCATCAGCGAGGCATTGGGCACATCCACACCCACTTCAATGACTGTGGTGCTGACCAGCACGGCCAGGTGACCTTCCTTGAACGCCGCCATGACGGCTTTTTTTTCCTCTGGCGGCATGCGCGAATGCAAAAGACCCACTTGCACCGGCTCGCCACTGGCCAATTGCGCGCCGTGCAAGGCGGCGCTTAGCTCGGCATGCGTTTGCAGCACATTGGTCAGATCCAGCGCCTCGCTCTCTTCAATCAGGGGGCAGACCCAATAGACCTGGCGGCCATCGGCGGTTTGCGCACGGATGCGCTCCACCACTTCGTCGCGCCGCGATTCGTTGACCACCTTGGTGATGATGGGCGTGCGCCCTGGCGGCAGTTCATCAATCGTCGATACGTCCAGATCGGCGTAGTAGCTCATGGCCAGCGTGCGCGGTATCGGTGTGGCGGTCATCATCAGCATGTGGGGCTCCAGCCCGTCATGCGTCAGCTTGTTGCGCAAGGCCAGGCGCTGGGCTACGCCAAAACGGTGCTGCTCGTCGATGATGGCCAGTGCCAGGTTCTTGAACTGCACTTTTTCCTGGATAACGGCATGGGTGCCCACCACCAGCGCCGCCTCACCGCTCTCGATGATGGCCAGCATCGCGCGGCGCTCTTTGGCCTTCTGGTTGCCGGTCAGCCAGGCAGTGGTGATGCCCAACGGCTCCAGCCAGCCCAGCAGCTTGCGGAAATGTTGCTCGGCCAGAATCTCGGTCGGTGCCATCAGCGCACATTGCCAGCCCGCGTCAATGCATATGCAGGCGGCCAGCGCGGCCACCACCGTCTTGCCCGAACCCACATCGCCCTGCAGCAGCCGGTGCATCGGCACCTGGCGCGCCAAATCAAGTGCGATCTCAGCGCAGACCCGGTGCTGGGCTGTTGTGAGCTTGAACGGCAGGATGGCGACCAGCTCGGTGTACAGGGGTAATAGTTCGGGCGGTTCGGGCTGCTCGGAGTCTGGGGGCGGGTTGAATGCCTCGGGCGCCACCATGGCCAGCGCCGGGGCCCGAAGCACCGCCCGCTCGCGGCGCGACTGCAATTGCGAGATTTGCTGCGCCAGCAACTCCTCGGCCTTGAGCCGCTGCCAAGCCGGGTGGGTGTGGTCCATGAGTGTGTCCAGCGACACATCGGGCGCGGGGTGGTGCAAAAATGATAGCGCCTCACGCAATGTCCACGAGGCCTGGTGGTTGATTTGGCTTAAGTCCCCGGGCGCAAACGTGTCCGACAGCTCTGCCCGCGCCAGCCCGGCCAACACCTCTTTGCGCAGCACTGGCTGCGACAGCCCTGCCACCGTGGGGTAGATGGGGGTCAACGCTTTTGGCAAATCGCCCCCGGCCGTGCGGAAGGCCGGGTGCAGCATGGTGTAGCCCAGGAA
>JBBQBG010000184.1:0-7915 GCA_038317285.1 Burkholderiales bacterium
TTTGCGCTGTATTCTTCAGTGTGAAGCTCAATCGGTACACATCGGCGCGCGTCTTCGCAAAGGAAGAACTGTCGATCAAGATGGACTCGATCTGTCGCAGCGGAGCAATCTTGCAGCCCAAGACTGAACAAAGCGGCTCCAGTACGCGCAATGCAGAGGGTTCGGTCGCGGCGATGCGATCCCTCTCTTGCACTACAACCTGCGCGATCAGCCCCACACCCAGCAGCAGACACACCAGCCACAACCCCCCTCGAATCCACGGTTTGTCCCGGTTTGCTGAGGCACTGCGATTCGCCATGAAGGAATGTTGAGAAGGCTCCTGCGTGTTCTGAGCGGCGGGCTCCTTGCGCACACGCCGTGGTTTTTCACTGCTCAGCAAAGAGCTTCTTTGCTCACCCAAGGTGACTGGTCGCGGCGCGACAACGACCTCTTCAGTTTCAGACTCGGTATGCAAGGCACGTGGACTGGCGTCAAGAAATGGTGCAGTGGGTAGTGGCGCGCCACGATGGTCATCTGCCGTCGTCGGTGCAGCCGACTTCCCCTCGTCGGCGGACTTCGCCACAACCTTGACGTCCAACCCTGCTTCGGCTAGGGTCTGAGCGACTGGCGGCGGAACGGGTGGCGCTTCGGGCTGAGGGTCTTGCGACAACGGCGCAATACCGCTTTTGAGTGCAACCTCTGCACGCGGTTGCAGGTTGCTGTTGGCATCAAAGACTTCGTTACATTGGCCACAGCGCACCCAACCATCGGACACGCGCAACTGGTCCGGAACGACCTTGAACATCGTGGCACAGGCGGGGCATCGGGTGATCAGGCTGCTCATCAGGACGCCATTGTAGAGAGCCTGGGAAGTCGAAAAACGCGCCTACAGTCCGGCCGTCATCAGTATCCAACCGTCTTCACGGTCCGCCACGGCAAGACGGCAATAAGGCGCGTAGGCTTCGATCAACTCATCCGCTTGGCGTTCAAGAATACCAGCTAGCACCAGATGGCCGCCAGGGGAGACATGGGAGCACAACAGAGGTGCCAAGACCTTCAGAGGGCTTGCCAAAATATTGGCCAGCACCATGTCGTACTGTCCGACTGCACGCTCGGGCAGCCCCGCTACCACTGCCACACTATTCGCAGACGCGTTCAACTCAGTGGATTGCACTGCCGCAGAGTCGATGTCCACCGCAACGACTTCAGATGCACCAAACTTTGCGGCGCCAATTGCCAGGATGCCCGAACCGCAGCCGTAGTCCAATACCTTTCCAACCATGGCGTGCGTCGCGATCCAACGCAAGCACATGCGGGTAGTAGGATGTGTTCCGGTACCAAAAGCCAACCCAGGGTCAAGACGTATCACTTGTTTTGCCTGCGCCGGAGGCTCATGCCAGGTGGGAACAATCCAGAACTCGGGCGTGATCTCCACCGGAGTGAACTGAGATTGCGTCAAACGAACCCAATCCTGCTCGGGTACCTGCGTCATGGCCAGCACCTGGCAAGCTTCAAAGAAGTCTTGCAGCTTCAGCAACTCGGCGGCTTCACGTGCCGAAGACTCATCGGCAAACATCGCCGTGACGCGCGACCGTTGCCAACCATCCTTGGGCGGCGGCATGCCGGGTTCGCCAAACAAGGCCTGCTCCGCATCCGTTTGTGCGTCGGCGTCTTCTACGCTGACGCTCAACGCGTCCAATGCGTCCAGCGCCTCACTCATATGCTCCACCCGCTCCTCAGGACACATCAGACTCAGTTCGAACAATGCCATTGGGATCAACGCTTGCGCTGGTCCAGCCACTGCTCTAGGTAGTGGATGTTGGTGCCGCCGTCCATGAACTTGGCATCCACGAGCAATTCGCGGTGCAGTGGAATATTCGTATTGATACCTTCAACCACGGTTTCGGCCAAGGCGGTGCGCATGCGCGCCATAGCCTGCTCGCGGGTGTCGCCATGCACAATGATTTTGCCAATCATGGAGTCGTAATTGGGCGGCACAAAGTAATTGGTGTACACGTGCGAATCAACGCGCACACCGGGGCCACCCGGCGCATGCCAGGTGGTCACGCGGCCGGGCGAGGGCGTGAACTTGTAAGGGTCTTCAGCGTTGACCCGGCACTCAATAGCATGGCCGCGGATTTCAATCTGACGCTGGGTGAACGGCAATTTCTCACCAGCCGCTACCATGATCTGGGTGCGCACGATATCGATGCCCGTGATCATTTCCGTGACGGGATGCTCCACCTGCACGCGCGTGTTCATTTCAATGAAATAGAACTCACCGTCCTCATACAGAAATTCAAAAGTTCCGGCGCCCCGGTAACCAATTTTCTTGCACGCGTTGACACAGCGCTCACCCACGCGTTCGATCAGCTTTCGGTTGATACCCGGCGCAGGCGCCTCTTCCAGAATCTTCTGGTGGCGCCGTTGCATAGAGCAGTCGCGCTCGCCCAAGTAGACTGCATTCTTATGCTTGTCGGCCAAGATCTGGATTTCAATGTGGCGCGGGTTCTGGAGAAACTTCTCCATATAGACCGCCGGATTGTTAAATGCAGCTCCGGCTTCGGCTTTGGTCATGGCCACGGCATTTATCAATGCAGCTTCTGTGTGGACCACGCGCATGCCACGCCCGCCACCACCACCGGCAGCTTTGATGATGACTGGGTAACCCACAGCCTTGGCGATGCGTCGGATCAACGCCGGATCGTCCGGCAGTTCGCCCTCAGACCCCGGTACGCAGGGAACGCCGGCCCTAATCATGGATTGCTTGGCCGACACCTTGTCGCCCATTATGCGGATGGATTCGGGCGTTGGCCCGATGAACTGGAAGCCGCTCTTTTCGACGCGCTCCGCGAAGTCTGCGTTCTCGCTCAGGAAGCCGTAACCAGGGTGGATGGCTTCCGCATCGGTAACTTCAGCCGCAGAAATAATCGCCGGTACATTGAGATAACTTTGAGCCGAAGGAGCAGGGCCAATGCAAACCGCCTCATCGGCCAGCTTGACATACTTGGCATCACGGTCGGCCTCCGAGTAGACCATTACCGCCTTGATGTCCAACTCACGGCAGGCGCGCTGGATTCGCAACGCAATCTCGCCACGGTTGGCGATCAGGATTTTTTTGAACATGGGAATAATGAACGCCCTGCTTATTCGATGATGAACAGCGGTTGGCCGTATTCAACCGCCTGCCCGTTGTCGCACAGGATGCGGGTAATAGTGCCGGACTTGTCGGCTTCGATCTCGTTGAGGATCTTCATGGCTTCGATGATGCAAATGGTCTCACCTTCTTTGACCACCGAGCCCATCTCGACAAAGGCCTTGGCGCCGGGTGAAGACGAGCGGTAAAAAGTGCCCACCATGGGCGATTTAACGATGTGTCCCGGCGCCACTTCCACGGCGGCTGCGACTGGCGGGGCCGCGACTGGCCCTGTGGGAGCGCCGGTAACCGGGGCTTGGGCGTACATAGGCGCTGGCGCGTAGCTGTGAACCACCGCACCTCCACCCTTGACGATTCTGACTTTACCTTCTGCCTCGGTGATTTCCAGTTCCGAAACATTGGAATCCGATACGAGATCGATCAAGGTTTTGAGTTTGCGTAAATCCATGTCTTCTCCAACAGCCGTTATTCAGTAGGGGGCGAATTTACAGCAAAAACCCATGAATTGTCGATAAATCTTTTTATCAACCGACAACGCCCCGCAAAATGCAGATGCAGGGCGCATCATCAAAGCACTGCAAACACCTTCAGGAGCCCCCTGACTGTTTGTTTAGTCGTTATTTTAGACTAAGCATGTGAGACAAATCGTCGGCATGGAGGCGCCCCATCTTGCGGTGCAGCACCGCTCCATTGGCGCCAAACACGACCGAAAAAGGCAAACCACCAGCCGCATTACCTAAGCCGCGGACCAAGTCTGCCCCGGCCAAACCAGCCATGCCGATGGAAAAATCGAGCGGCTTTTTTTGCAGGAAAGCTTGGACCGGCGCCAATTTATCGATTGCCAATCCCAATACTTGCCATCCGTTGGACTTGTTTTGGAGGTAAAAGTCGTTGATTAAAGGCAGTTCCTCAACACAGGGCGCGCACCAAGTGGCCCAGAAGTTCAACAGCAAAGGCCGGCCTCTCAGAGTCTGCATCGCCAACTTGCCGCCTTGCGGTGTGTCCCATTGCATGGACCAAAACCCATCCAGCGGCTCGGTGACCGGCTCCACATCGGGTAATGGGTTGCGTAACCAGGCAACGCCCACGCCCAATAGCGCCGCACTGGCTGCAGTAGCGCCCAAAAGAAGGCGGCGCTTGCGTAGCGGAAAAGCGGCTTCCACGCTGTCGAGGTTGGAGTCTGTGGCTGTCATGGATGCACATCATGCAACAAACTGCGCAATGCTGCCAAGTCGCCGCGCGGCCGCCGGCCCCTCAGATCGACCCGCAAGGCGCCACGCAGATCGTCAAAGTCGTAGACCAGCAGATGCACACCAACATGCTCTCCAAGTTCGCTGCAATAGGCTTGTACGCTAAGCGCATCGACGGGCTCACCGTGGAAACCGTTCACAGTTCGGGGTTCATAGCGCACCTGCATGTCAATAAGACCGATTTCAGCCGATTTGGAGTCATCGCAAAATAATTGCAGGTAGATGTCGGACCGGCGCGTTGCCGTACCGTGCCAAACCGCGCCAGCAATGTGCGGACGAAAGCGCTCCAGGCGCTCCATCCATTCCACCGCCAACAGGCGCAGCGCATGTAATTCGCCGGGCTGCGTGTCAGCGCAAAAAATGGAAATGTAATCTTCAACAGCCAGGTCCAGTTGGGCGTTATCGGGCAATGCGGTGCGCATAGGCAGACCCATTTGTTTGAGGGCGCGGCGCTTGGCCGCACCATACTCCAGCCCCTCTTCCACGACCATGCGGGCAGCAACGGCGGCCACTTCATCTTTCAATGCATCCATAGCTACATTTTGCGCCCGAGAAGCAATGCTTGTATGACAATGAATTCGCTTCAATTTTGATAGCGGCTTGTGGAGCCTGCACGAGGGCTAGCGGCATAAATCATGCATAGCCACTCGGTAGAATGCACGCATGCATATTCACATTCTGGGCATCTGTGGGACGTTCATGGGCGGCTTGGCCGCATTGGCGCGGGAGGCGGGCCACCGGGTCACGGGCTGCGACACCGGCGTCTACCCCCCTATGAGCGACCAGTTGCGCGCCTTGGGCATTGAGCTGATCGAGGGCTATGGCACCGACCAGATGGCGTTCAAGCCCGATATGTTTGTCATTGGCAACGTAGTCAGCCGGGCGCGCCTGGCCGATGGCACACCGCGTTATCCGTTGATGGAAGCCATTTTGGATGCGGGCGCACCCTACACCAGTGGTCCCCAATGGTTGGCCGAGCACGTATTGCAAGACCGCCATGTGCTGGCGGTCGCCGGCACCCACGGCAAGACCACGACCACGGCTATGCTGACTTGGATCCTGGAAAGCGCTGGATTGCAGCCCGGCTTTCTGATCGGTGGTGTGCCCCTGAATTTTGGCATCTCCGCGCGACTCGGTGGTGGGTCGACAGTGGGTTCTGCGCAGGTAAAGGAGGAGCCCGCAAAGCGGGCGGGGGACACGGAGCAGAGCCCGCCACCGCACCGCCACCCCCTCTTCGTTATCGAAGCCGACGAATACGATACCGCCTTTTTTGACAAGCGCAGCAAATTCGTGCATTACCGCCCGCGCACCGCGGTGCTGAACAACCTGGAGTTCGACCACGCCGACATTTTTGATGACCTGGCGGCCATCGAGCGCCAGTTCCACCACTTCGTGCGCACGGTGCCCGCATCGGGGCGCATCGTGGTCAATGGCCTGGAAGAAAGCCTGACCCGTGTTTTGCACCAAGGCTGCTGGAGCGAATTACGCAGCTTCGGCAGCGCGGTGAGCGATTTCACAGCAGTGGGCGAGCCCCATGCTTTTGATGTCTTGCAAGGCGGCAAAACAGTGGCGCGTGTGGAATGGTCACTGAGCGGTGTACACAATCAGCTCAATGCGCTCGCCGCTATCACGGCGGCCGAGCATGTGGGCGTGGCGCCCAGCGCAGCGGCGAAGGCGCTGACCCAGTTCGAAAACGTCAAACGCCGAATGGAAGTGCGCGCGCGCGTTCCCTACGCCGCTCCCTCGCAAGACGGCACAGACAGCGCCGTGGTCACCATTTACGACGACTTTGCCCACCACCCCACGGCCATCCGCACGACCATCAATGGATTGCGCAGGCAGGTGGGCACCGCCCGCATACTGGCCGTTTTCGAACCCCGAAGCAACACCATGAAGCTGGGCGCAGTCAAATCCCAGTTGCCTTGGAGTCTGGAAGAAGCGGACTTGGCCTTCTGCCATACGGGCGGCCTGGACTGGGACGCACAACAAGCACTGGCCAGCATGGGCGCACGGGCCTTCGTAGGCGACAGTGTCGACGCCGTCATTGGCCAGGTATTGGCACAGGCGCTGCCGGGAGACCACATTTTGTGCATGAGCAACGGCGGTTTCGGCGGTATTCACGTCAAACTGTCTGAGGCACTCACTCTCCACGGAGTGCAAGACCTGCATAGGTAATAGTGCAGCGTAGACGGGACGGGGTCGGTACCGTTAGCATCAAAGCCCCCGCCGCGACGAACGGAGTTAATGATGCACACGCTTTTCCAAGACAACAGCCCGCAAGGCGCACTGCGCAACAAGGTTGTCAGCGCCGCAGAGGCGGTGCGCTTGATCCACGACGGTGACACGGTGGCCACCGGTGGCTTTGTGGGTATTGGTTTTGCGGAGACGGTGGCCGTCGCGCTGGAGCAGCACTTTTTGGAGACCCAGGCGGAGACCGGCACCGGCGCACCACGTAACCTAACCTTGGTCTACGCCGCCGGCCAGGGCGACGGTGCCAGCCGTGGGCTCAACCATTTGGGCCATGCGGGCATGGTCAAGCGGGTGGTTGGTGGTCACTGGGGTCTGGTTCCCGCGCTGCAAAAGCTGGCCATTGCGAATGCGATTGAGGCATACAACCTGCCGCAAGGGGTGATTGCCCACCTGTTCCGCGACATTGCCGCCGGAAAACCCGGGACGTTAACCCATGTGGGCATTGACACCTTTGTAGATCCACGCTGGGGCGGAGGCAAGATCAATGCCTGCACCACGGAAGACCTGGTGCGGCTGATGGAGATCGATGGCAAAGAGTATTTGTTCTACAAAGCCTTCCCCATTTCAGTGGGCATCATCCGCGCGACGACCGCCGACCCCGATGGCAACCTGACCATGGAACGCGAAGCCCTGACGCTGGAGGCGTTGGCGATTGCCATGGCGGCCCGCAATTCGGGCGGTATCGTCATCGCGCAGGTGGAGCGCATTGCCGAGCGCGGCACGCTGCACCCGCGCATGGTCAAGGTGCCCGGCATCATGGTCGACGCTGTGGTCTTGGCCACCCAGCCGGCGCACCATATGCAAACCTTTTCCGAGCAGTACAACGCAGCGTATTGCGGCGAGATACGCGTGCCGCAGGACTCACTGCCCACCATGCCATTGTGTGAGCGCAAGGTAATTGCCCGCCGCGCCGCGCTGGAGTTGCGCCCCAACAGCGTCGTCAACCTCGGAATCGGAATGCCCGAAGGCGTAGCCAGCGTGGCGGCAGAGGAGAAAATCATCGACCTGGTCACGCTGACCGCTGAGCCCGGCGTGATTGGCGGCATACCGGCCAGCGGTATGAGCTTTGGTGCAGCAACCAACGCCCACGCGGTGATTGACCAACCCAACCAGTTCGATTTTTACGACGGCGGCGGCCTGGACATCGCGGTGCTGGGCCTGGCCCAGGCTGACGCCCACGGCAACCTCAATGTCAGCAAATTCGGGCCACGCTTGGCCGGCGCCGGTGGCTTCATCAACATCAGCCAGAACGCCAAAACCGTGGTCATGGTTGGCACCT
>JBBQBG010000185.1:0-7875 GCA_038317285.1 Burkholderiales bacterium
CAGTTCACCGCTTCCAGGTGCGTCTCGAATGGCTTGCTGATCACCTTGCGCAGGGCGCCGATCGTGGCTTGCATCATCACCTCGCGGTTCAGGCGCGCGAACTTTTGCGCCCAACCCACACCGCGCACATAGTCACCAAAATACTGGGCACCTTCTTCAAAGTAGGCCAGGTCTTGGTCCGGCAGGTTGCGCTGGTGCAGCTCGGCGTCTTTTTTGGCCAGCTCAATGAAGTGCGTACCAATGGCGTTACCCACACCACGCGACCCGCTGTGCAACATGATCCACACGCTTGCTCGCTCGTCCAGGCAGATCTCCACAAAGTGGTTACCGCCGCCCAGCGTTCCCATATGGCGGTGGTTGTTGGTGTTCTTCAGGCGCGGGTAGTCCACGCACAGCGCATCAAACTCGGTCACCAGTTGCGCCCAAGCGGCGTCAGCAGCAGCGGGCGTGTTTTCCCACGAACCTTTGTCGCGGTTGCTCCCCTCGCGGCGGTATTGCTTGGGCGACATACCGTGCGGCACGGCCTTTTCAATCTCGTTACGTAGCGGGCCCAGGTTATCCGGCAGATCGCTGGCCACCAGGGTGGTCTTGCAGGCAATCATTCCGCAACCAATATCCACCCCCACCGCAGCGGGGATGATGGCCTTGAGCGTCGGGATGACGCTACCGATGGTGGCGCCGATACCGTAGTGCACATCCGGCATCACGGCAACGTGGCTGAACACAATGGGCAACTTGGCCGCGTTTTCCAGTTGACGCTGCGCTTCGGCTTCCACCGGCACGCCGTTGGTCCACATTTTCACCGGCACGCCGCCGGCTACGTTGAGTTGTTGGTAGCTCATTTTTCTTCTCTTTTCTTCATAAAAACGGATCACTGATTTTTTGATCACCAGCAGCAACAAAATTGTTGAAATGGAGACGCGCTATACCAGACTGAGCTACGGTGCTGCAATGGGCTAGTGCACTAACCCATTGCAGAACCGGCGGGATTCGAACCCGCGACCTCGGCATTGACAGTGCTGTAATTCCAACCGCATTTGCCACTGGCAATCAAAACTTTTCGCTCTTCAAATCAAGAGCTTTCAAAAACGCGACAAGATCGGTGAGATTTCGTCTGCATGCAGTCTCCTACAGTACACACGGTCAGGGTCGAACCCGACAATTCCAATGTAGTCCCACCAGCATTCGCGTTTTTGAAAACTCTCTTTCTCTTCTACCTTCTATAAAAGGTCCCCGCCTGAGGACTAACAACTGGTGTGATCGTTACAGTTTGGATGTAATCACACCGGCATTCCTCAGGCGACGACGCTCAACACTTCGAGTCGTGGCCTACAAGGCCAGCTCGTCAATCAATCCGACCCAGTGGTCGGCTCCCAACGCACCTGCAGCGAACAAGGCCAGTACCTTGAACACCTCATCGGTAAAACCACCGATGTTCAAGATATCAGACCGCTCCAGCGCCTGTGTATGGGCATAGGGCTGGATGTCGATACACACCAACTTGGCTTGCGGGTTGCGTTGCTTGAACACCTCCCACTCACGCAATGTTTGCGTCGCACCGGCTCGCTTGTTATCCACCCACGACTCGTTATCCGACACCAGCACCACCAGATCCGCCTTTGCCTTGTTGGCATTCAACAGCGCCAACGGGGCCGAGCAGTTGGTTCCGCCACCACCCACCGCTGCCAGCTTCTCAGCATTGGTCATCACCGAGTCACGAGGGTTCAGTGACAAGCTGACAACTTTCTGCTCGAACGGCAACACCATGGTCGTCGGATTCTTGCGCAACAGAGCCGCAGCCACCAAGGCAGCCACGTCAATACAGCGCACCGCACTGGTTGCAGACCCCCGGTGTCCAGACACCGCCGTGCTCATGGAGCCCGACACATCAGGACACACCACCACATCACCCGCCAACTCCGGTACGTTCTTCAACGCAATCTCCATCGCATCTTGCAGTGCTTCACGCACTGGCTGAGGCACAGCAGCATCCGTAGCCTTGTACGCCGTCATCAACTGGTAAGGCAATACACGAGCCTTCTCAATGCTTTGCGCATCACGCAGTTTGGCGGCAATGGCCTTTTCAGCCTTGGTCGTACCAAACACACCATGGCGTGCAAAGGTGTTCAGGTTCTGACGCACCATCTGCCACGAGCCATTCTTTGCAATCTGCGTCCACTGGTTGGTCGTCAAATTCAAAGCGGTCAACATCTGAAAAGGCACGTCGGGCGCAACGCCGCTACGGTCTTTTTTGTAGGCTTCAAAAGCACGCGTCGCCTCGGGCAACTGGTTCACATCAAATTCACGACCAATCAACCAGGCAAACCACGCTGCACGCCAGGCTTCAGCCGGTTTGGGGTGAACCATCTTCACCACATCGGCCAACGAGGGGCTGTTACCCACACTAGCGTTCAGCAATTGCTTTTCGCTGGCGTTACACAACCAGGCTTGCACCAGTTTCTTGGGACGTGAACCCAATGACTTACGACCCACTTGGCCACTACGCAGAATCTGCACCACGTTACGCAACATCTTGCCGTTATCCACCACGCGGGGGAAGGCCTTGGCAAACACCGCCACGTCACGCGTTGCCAACGATGCCAACAGCAGCGCAGGCATGTCTTTCATGTGGCCGCGCTCACGGGCATAGATGGCTGTCTTGGCTACAAAGCCCACGTCCACCTTGGCGGCCAGCTCCAACACTTTGTCCAATTGCTCGGCAGCACCTGCGTAGTACACGTTGTTCAGGCAACCGGTCACAGCCAGTTGCACCAGGGCATGCTTGGGGTCCAGCGTATAAGCCACGCCACCGGCCTCATTGGCGGTGTTGGCTGCAGGCAAGAACTTGCCCTTGCTGCTTTGAAATAGTTGTGTGTTTGCCATGTTCTTACTCCTTGTTTGCATTCACCGTTTTGGTGACGAGATATGTATTGCAGGCAGCGTGCCAAGTTCTACATCTCACGCGAAATATTTCTTAAGTCATTGAATTTATTGATATTTTTATTGAATACCACGACAACCCATGGTGACAAGCTAGAACTATTTTTAAAAGACATATCTTTTAAGCTAGTAAACTAGCAAAATGAAGAAACTCGTCGTCATCGGATTCCTGGGCACCCAACTCGATTCCGGCCTCAGCCCCACGCGCTGGGAGAAGTGGCGGCCCACGGTATCGCTGGCGCAGCACGATGACCTGGTCGTGGACCGGCTGGAGCTGTTCCACGATGTGCGCAGCACCGCATTGGCCAAGCAAGTGCAAAGCGACTATGCACAACTGTCACCCACGACCGAGGTGAAGTTGGTCGAGATGAACATGGCCAACCCCTGGGACTTTGGCGAGGTCTATACCGCGCTGTATGACTGGGCGGCGGCCTACCCGTTTGACCCCGATAAAGAGACCTACCAGGCCCACATCACAACCGGCACCCACGTGGCGCAGATTTGCCTGTTCCTGCTGGTCGAGGCGCGCTTCATTCCGGGTGTGTTGCTGCAAAGCGCGCCGCCGCGGGGCCGCCAGGGGCGCGGACCGGGCAGCCATGAGGTGATTGACCTGGACCTGTCGCGCTACGACGCCATCAACCAGCGCCTGCATGTGGCCCAGCAAGACGCGGTGTCGTTTTTGAAGAGCGGCATCGCCACGCGCAACGCGCGGTTCAACACGCTGATCGAAGAAGTCGAACGCGTAGCCGTGCAGAGTAAGGCGCCCATGCTGCTGACTGGCCCCACGGGTGCGGGCAAGTCCATGCTGGCGCGGCGCGTGTATGAGTTGAAGAAAGCCCGCCACCAGATTGAAGGCGAGTTTGTCGAAGTGAACTGCGCCACGCTGCAGGGCGACGGCGCAGGCTCCACATTGTTTGGCCACAAAAAAGGCGCGTTCACGGGCGCCATCACCGATCGCCCCGGCCTGTTGCGTACGGCACATGGCGGCCTGCTGTTTCTGGATGAGATTGGCGAGCTGGGCCTGGATGAGCAGGCCATGCTGCTGAAGGCGGTGGAAGAAAAGCGCTTCCTGCCCATGGGCGCGGACCGCGAGGCGCTGAGCAATTTTCAACTGATAGCCGGTACCAACAAAGACCTGCGCATAGAGATCCAGGCGGGGCGCTTTCGCGAAGACCTGTTCGCCCGGATCAACCTGTGGACCTACACCCTGCCCGGCCTGGCTCAGCGGCGTGAAGACATTGAACCCAATATGGACCACCAACTCGCGCTGGCCGCGCAAGAGCTGGGCAAGCAGGTGCGCTTTACGACCGAGGCGAAGACGGCCTATCTGCGCTTTGCCACGGCGGCAGATGCTACATGGCGTGGCAATTTTCGCGACCTGAGTGCCTCCATCACGCGCCTGGCCACATTGGCGGACCATGGACGCATTGGCATCGCCTTGGTGCAGGCCGAGACACAACGGCTGCGCTGGCAATGGCAGTCACCCCCGGCTACTGATGTACGACCAGGTACAGCGAGCACAAACCAGCAAACCGCGGCGGGCCCATCGCTGCAAGATCTGTTGGGCGACGCCAAGGCTAGCGCCCTCGATACATTTGACCAACTGCAACTCCAGGCTGTGCTTGCCATTTGCCGCCGCCACGCCAGCATCAGCGACGCGGGTCGCGAGTTATTCAACGTCTCGCGGCAGCAACGCAGCGTCATCAACGATGCAGATCGTTTGCGCAAATATTTGTTGAAGTTTGGACTGGAATGGGACGCTATAGCGGGTTGAAAAAACTCTGGCACGCGTTAGTGCGTGCGCTGCCGCACGGACGGTTGCACAACTGACATCAACAATACCCCATCGTTTTACAAAACCAAAGAGGAAATGCCATGCTGTACACCATCGCCGTTATTTTGATTATTTTGTGGTTGCTGGGAATGGTGACCTCCTTTACGCTGGGCGGCTTCATCCATATTCTGCTGATCGTGGCAATTATCTCGGTGCTGTTGCGCGTCATTGGCTAGGGTATAAATGCTGCCATAGCAAGACCAAGTGCGCTGCATATTTGATAGCGCACTATTAACTACCCATGAGGGCTAGTCAGGATTTCCTTCTTCAGAGTAAAAAACCAAAACCCACTCTGGGTAAAATAAACCCCGTTATGGGTACAAAACACAATTCGCCTCCTCCGGCCCGGCCTAGCTTGGCCGATGCCTTATTTCCAAAGGTTCGCCAGCGCGTGTTGGCGGTGATGTTCAATGCGCCGGGACGCAGTTTTTTTATGGGCGAGGTCATTGCCCTCGCCCATTCCGGAACCGGCGCTGTTCAGCGTGAATTGGCGGGTCTGGCGGCGGTCGGCATATTGAGCGTGCACAAGCAGGGCAAGCAAAAGCATTACCAAGCCAATGCTGACGCGCCTGTGTTTGCGGCTCTGTCTGCGCTGGTGAACAAGACCATGGGGGTTGCCAATGTGCTTCAAGCGTCCCTCGAGCCGCTTGAGCGCCAAATTTCCGCAGCTTTTGTTTATGCCGAAACGGGCGCTGGCTCTGACTCCAAGCCGGCCGCGGTCAACGCGGTGCTGTTCACCGCAGGTGGCGATGCCGACGTCATCGCACAGGCCATGCAAAACGCTGCCAACACCTTGGCTCGCCAGGTCAGCTTCACGCTACACACGCCCGAGACACTGGCCGACGCCACGGCAAAAAATGGCTATTTCCTGACCCGTATGCTGCAGCCCGCCAAGACGTGGCTGATGGGCAGCGAAGACCAACTCTTCAGCCAGCCCTCGTGACCGAGTCGCTGCAACCCACCCTCTTCAACGCCCGCACCGAACCAGACCAACTGCAGGTCGATGCTTGGGATACGGATGTCTTGCTGCTGTCGCTTGAAATGGGCGGCAGTGACTGGCCAAGCTCGTGCCGCAATGGCAACTGCCGCACCTGCATCGGGCGATTGACCAGCGGCACGGTGCGTTACGCCATAGAATGGCCCGGCATCAGTGCAGAAGAGAAGGCCGAAGGGTATGTGCTGCCCTGCGTCGCCTACCCTTGTTCCGACGTCGTTTTGCACCAGGGCTACGCGTGAAATATGGCTATCCAGGAGGAACCCACATTCGACACCCACTTTGCGTGGATAGGCGGTGAGGTACAGGTCATGGCCCTAACCGAGCGCTTTTACGACCTGATGGATCTGGAACCAGGCTATGCCGCCTTGCGGGCTGTGCACGGGCCAGACCTAAGCGGCGCACGCGAGAAGCTGTTCTGGTTCTTGTGCGGGTGGCTGGGCGGTCCACAGCACTACACCGAGGGCTGAACTTTGATGCCAAAGCATCAGTACTTCAACGCGGTCGCCTTGCCCCAGAACACGCGGTACGAGTACACGGTGTAGCCAATGATGACTGGCAGGACCACCGCTACGCCATAAAAAATTACCATCAACGACTCAGTCGCGCTGGCAGCTTGCCAGATCGTGATTTTTTCCTCCACCAGCCACGGAAACAGGCTGTAGCCCAGACCATAAAAGGCCAGAAGAAAGACGCCTACCGTCGCGGCGAAGGGCACGCCTATGCCGTACTCGTTGCCCTGGGCCAGACGTACCGGCAAGCGCTTGAGGCTGCGCGCGATCACGCCCAACAGCGCGGCAGTCACGAGCGGGATTGGAAATAGCAACACAATGTTGGGAAACGTAAACCACTTGCCAAAAATCCGCTGACTGACCAGCGGAGTGACCACCGAGATGGCAACCACACCGGCTGCTGTCAGCCACAGGCTGCCCTGGGCCCAGCGCACGGCCTTTAACTGCAGCACGCCTTCGGTCTTCATGATCAGCCATCCCGCGCCCAACAAACAATAGGCGGCCACCAGGCATAGGCCGATCAGTGCGCAGAAGACATTGGTCCATGCATCGGTGCGAAAACCGGTGATGAGGCCGCCCAGCATAAATCCTTGCGCCCAACCGGCCAGCAGTGAGCCGATGTAAAAGACGGTATCCCACAGCGGCTTGTGGTGGTCGCGCGCCTTGACCCTAAAGTCGAAGGCCACGCCGCGCAGGGTTAGACCAAACAGCATCAACGCCACCGGCAAATACAGCGCGCCCAAGATGGCACCATGCGCCGCGGGGAACGCCACAAGTAACACACCCACGCCCAGCACCAGCCAGGTCTCATTGGCGTCCCAAAACGGGCCGATGCTGGCAATCATGGCGTCTTTTTGCGCGCGATCATCGGCGCGACGCAGCAGCACACCCACACCCAGGTCGTAACCGTCCAGGATCACGTAGGCCAGCATGGCCAGCGCCATGACGGTGGCGAAGACCAGGGGCAACCAACCCTGCGGTTGGGTTAAGTCCGGCAGTACATCAAGCATGAATTGGCCCTCCAGCCCTCGTGGAATGTGCGTCAACCGCTCCTGAATCAGGAGCAATGAGCGGCTCAAAGTGTTTCGCCGCAGCACTCGTTGCCAAGTAAAACACCACGGTCACGTAGGCCACCAGCAACCCTGCATACAGCGCGAGGTACATGGCCAGGGTCAACCCAATATTGGCAGCAGGCACCGTGGACGCAGCGTCAGCCGCCAGTAGCAGTCCCTGCACCAGCCATGGTTGACGGCCTATCTCGGTCACGTACCAACCGGCGACCAGGCCCACCCAGCCAGCGAAGGTCATGGCGACCAGCACCCGCAACAGCCAGACGTTGGGCCCGCGCCCGCCCCGCGTCTGCCAGGTGCCAAACCAGCTCACGGCCAGCATCAGCATGCCCACGCCCACCATGAGGCGAAAGGCGAAAAACAGGGGTGCCACTGGTGGATGCTGGGTGCCAAAGGCGTCTATGCCTTTGATTTCCCCGTCCCAACTGTGGGTCAGGTAAAGCGATGCCAGCTTGGGTATAGCCACTTCAAACCGGTTGCTCTGTGTGGCGGCATCCGGCCATGCCAACAACACGGCGGGAGCGC
>JBBQBG010000186.1:0-7839 GCA_038317285.1 Burkholderiales bacterium
CCCGTGTACCAGACCACGGCTTGTCCTGCAGTCAGACCCACCAGGGCCAAGATCACAATCTTCAGGTTCTTCCACTGGCCGAAAGACTCGGACAGCGGAGCTTTGGACGTCTTGCCTTCGGCCTTCATCTTGGTGAAAGCGGGCGACTCGTTCATGCTCAAGCGGATGTAGACGGAGACGCCCAACAGCAGAATGGACACCAGGAAAGGCACGCGCCAGCCCCAATCGTCAAAGGCGGTAACCACGGGCGTTACACCAGGTGCCGACACTGCATAGCTCGTGAATTCCCGTGTCACCAAGATCACGATCAGGGACAGGAACAGACCCAGGGTCGCTGTGGTCTGGATCCACGCGGTATAAGCACCGCGCTTGCCTTGGGGCGCGTGCTCGGCCACATAGGTTGCGGCACCACCGTACTCACCGCCTAGCGCCAAACCTTGCAGCATGCGCAGCGCGATCAGGATCACCGGCGCAGCCAATCCAATAGTGGCGTAGGTGGGCAAACAGCCAACGATGAAAGTCGACAAGCCCATGATCACAATGGTCACCAGGAAGGTGTATTTACGACCAATCATGTCGCCCAAGCGGCCAAACACCAAGGCGCCAAACGGACGCACCAGGAAACCGGCAGCAAAGGCCAACAGCGCGAAGATGTAGGCCGACGTGGGGTCCAGACCGCCAAAGAACTGCTTTGCAATGACGGCTGCCAACGAGCCGTATAGGTAGAAGTCATACCATTCAAATACCGTACCGAGCGAGGAAGCGAAGATGACCTTCTTTTCTTCCGCCGACATCGGCCGTGGGACTGCTGTTGCCATGGTTTTGTCTCCAATTTAAAGTGAATGCGCCCCAGCGGCGCGCTTGGGTGAGCGGACTATGCAGGTACGGTCTGACCCAGTTCTGACACCTTTCCAACAGCAACTTACTGCTATCTGAACGCGAACTTACAAACCCGGTAGTTACCCGCGTCTGCAGTTTCTTGATGTGGAATTTGACCCTTCAAATGGGCCGAAAGGCCGAAAGGGCCGTAGTGACGATCTAACGCTGACCTAGGGAAAGCACCGATATTCCGCACTAAGGTGTAAGGACATTGCGCACCACGCCTGCGCCGACCGAACGGGCACCGTCCCACTGCGGCCCATCAAACCAGGCGTCGCCTTGCAAATAGGCGCGCAACATGGGCAGCGCATCCAGCCCCCAGAACACCTTGCCGTCGACTTCAAAGGCAGGCACTCCAAACACGCCCTTTGCAATAGCCTCTTCGGCATGCATGCGCAGTTGCGCCTTCACAGTTTCATCCGACGGATCCCGCAAGGGGGCGAGCTGTTGGGTAATGGCGGAGAGGCGGCCAGTATCTGCGGCGTCGGCCCCGCCAAGCCACACATGCCGGAACAGGGTCTCGCATACATAGCGGTTGGGCTCGCCATTGCGGTCGCTGGCCACGGCCAGGCGCAATAAACCCAGTGGGTTGAAAGGGTGCGCGGCGGGCATGTCCAGTGCGTGGCCCTTGCTATGGGCCAGCCACTGCACCTGGCGGTAGGTCCAGTCGCGTTTGGCCGGAATTTCTGCCGGGCCAAGTTGCCCATGGTGCTTGAGCAAGGCGGCAAACAACAACGGCTTATAGGTCACCGAGTAGCTCAGCCCTTCGAGGGCTTCGGACATTTCCTCAAACGCCAGGTAGGCATAGGGTGAAATGAAGTCCAGGTAAAAGTTGATCTGTTTCATGGTGCTTAGCTTTGGGGCATGACAGGGCTGAGCACTGCTGCCCGCTCGGCAATGCGCGCCCAGATGGTTTTCTTTTCCAGATCGGTGCTGGCCCGCCAGACACGGATCTCGTCAATGCTGCGCAGGCAACCTTCACAGTACGTGCGTTGCAGGTCCATGCGGCACACCGAGACGCAGGGCGATGGAATCTCTTCGGTCATAGCCCTCACCAGCGTAGCACGGGTAGCTATCGATTGCATAGCATCAAGTTCGTGCGTCATGCCGGTACCGCCTGCGTCACATCTGCAGTCGGCGCATCCGACAACAACGCCAGATCGCGCGGATGCAGCTTGAACACGCCATGGGGATGCCCCGCTGCAGCCCATATCTCTTCGAAGCGAAAAAGCTCTTGGTCCACCAGCGTGACCGGTGGCTGCGCGTGCGCCAACGGCGACACACCGCCTATGCTAAAACCGGTTTTGGCTTTGACAAAATCGGCGTCGGCGCGGCCGATACGACCCACCAGCGCCTCCACCTTTTTCTCGTCCACACGCCGGTCGCCCGAGGTGATGACCAGCACGGCCACATCGTCTTCCTTGCGGCGAAAGATGATGCTCTTGGCAATCTGACCGAGGGCAATGCCGAGTGCATCCGCCGCTTGCTGGGCGGTGCGCGCCGCATCATCCAACATGATGGGTGTGTGGGGATGGTTCTTGGCTTTCAGGGCCGCTGCAACGCGCTGCACGCCCTCGGGCAAAGAGTCTGTAGCGTTCATGCTTGACTCCGCTTGTTGAGCAAGGCCGTAGCAGCACGCGAATTGGGTTTGCGTTGCAAGAAGTCGCTGATGAATTTACCGGCATCCACCAGCTTATCGAGATCGATGCCGGTATCAATACCCATGCCATGCAAAAGAAAGACCACGTCTTCAGACGCCACGTTGCCGGTGGCGCCCTTGGCATAGGGGCAGCCGCCCAGGCCCGCCACCGAAGTGTCATAGTTCCAGATACCCATTTGCAAACTGGCCAGCGTATTGGCCAGCGCCATGCCATAGGTATCGTGGAAGTGGCCCGAGATGTGGTCTACACCATAGACCTTGAGCGTTGCCTCCAGCGCCCGCTGCACCTTCAGCGGTGTGCCCACGCCAATGGTGTCGGCCACACCTACATGCTGCACACCGATGTCGTGCATCAGCCGCGCCACCCTCTCCACGCGTTCGGGCGCAATCTCGCCTTCGTACGGGCAGCCCACGGCGCAAGAGATAGCACCGCGCACGGTGAGCCCCTTCTCCAACGCAACCTGCACTACGGGGCGAAAACGCTCGATGCTCTCGGCAATGGAGCAGTTGATATTCTTCTGGCTAAACGCCTCGCTGGCCGCGCCAAACACCACGATCTCATCGGGGCGCGATTGCAGTGCGGCTTCAAAGCCCTGCATATTGGGGGTCAGCACCGAATAGCGCACGCCGGGTTTGCGAACGATACCCGCCATGACCTCGGCGTTGTCGGCCATTTGCGGCACCCATTTGGGGCTGACGAAACTGGTGACCTCGATCTCGGTCAGGCCTGCATCTTGCAGGCGGTGCACCAGTTCGATCTTGACGGCGGCGGGCACAGGCTGCTTTTCGTTTTGCAGTCCATCGCGCGGGCCGACGTCGACAATTTTGACTTTGGATGGAATGCCCATGGGATTTATTGGAATATGGAAGTGACAGGAACGATGAGGTCAGGACGCAGCGGCAGTCGGCTCCGCCCGGTGACGCAGGCGCAGCAACAGCCAGCCCACTAATACGCCGATGCTACTGGGAATGAGTAGGACTACGCCAATGATGGTCTTGATCCAGGCGGACCCGCTAATCTGCGCCTGCGATGGATCGTCCACTGGGTAACGCACGTTGACGATTTCGCCAACTGTGTGCACCGCCGCATGCTGGCGCGCAAGAGAGTCGACGAACTCCATTGATCGCCCATCGTGGGCAGTAAATTTCACCACGCTGTGCAGGCCCATACCCCGGCCCTGGGCAAGGGACACGGTTTGGTGTGCCACTACGTGCCCCTTGGCGCTGCGCATGTCGCCCACAACATTCATACCGGTTGCAATCAACCAAGCGGCGCCCAGCGCCGTGAACGCGCTAGGTAACAGCAAGAGCCAGCCCAGCGGGCCAAAGAAGCGACGTATTGAGGTACTGGACATGTCCACGATTGTCTATGAAGGTGCGCCCCCGGTTTGGGGGCATCAATATCCACGCCCCGGGTCTACGATGCCCTCCACCGAATCCCCGCGCTGCAGTGCCGCCAATTTTCCTGCGATCTGCGCAATGCTTTCGCCGCGCAATGTGCGGGCCGATGTGTGGGGTGTGACGGTGATGTTTGGGTGCTTCCAGAATGGGTGTTCTGGCGGCAGCGGCTCGGAGCGAAACACGTCCAGTGTGGCGCCGGCCAAATGGCCGCTTTCGAGCAACGACAACAGGTCGTCATCGACCAGGTGGGCACCCCGCGCCACATTGATCACGTAACCCCCAGCCTGCAGTTGCGATAGCGTTTCGCGGTTCATGATGTCCCGCGTGTCAGGCGTCAGCGGCAGCAGACAGACGAGCACGCGGCTGGCGGACAGAAAGTCCTTCAAACCCTGCGCGCCAGAGAAGCAGCGTACGCCCTCCAACGCTTTGGGTGAGCGGCTCCATCCATTCACCGCAAACTCGAAAGTGCCAAGCGCACGCGCGACGCGTTCGCCCAAAACACCCAGCCCCATGATGCCCACGGGAAAGTCCGCCCGTGCACGCGGCTTGCGAAACGACCATTTGCCCTGGCGGGTATCGGCCTCATAGGCATCGAATTCGCGGAAATGGCGGATCACGGCGTGGCATACATACTCGGCCATTTGCACCGACATGCCCGCATCGTCCAGCCGCACGATCTGTGCCTGGGGTGGTAAGCGCAGCTTGAGCAGTGCATCCACCCCAGCGCCGATATTGAACACCGCTTTGAGCTGCGATTGCTCGTCAAAGAACTGCTGGGGTGGTGCCCAGACCACGGCGTAGTCAGCGGGCGGAGCCCCAGCGGACCACAGCGTGACTTCAGCATCGGGCAGTGCCGCGCGCAGTCCCTGCAACCACGGTTCGGCAGCGGTATCGGTACAACAGAAGGTGATACGCATGTCAGGACCGCCGGGCCGCCCCAAGGGACTGACGCACCCCCTCGGGGGGCAGTGAACGAAGTGAACGTGGGGGCCTACACATCAGCCAGCAACGTCCAGCTTCAGCAACTCAGCGCCTTCGGTCACCTGGTCACCCGGCGCAAACAGCAACTCGGCCACCGTACCATCGGCTGGCGCGGCAATGGTGTGCTCCATCTTCATGGCCTCCATCACGGCCAGCGCCTGGCCCTTCTTGACCGCATCACCCGCCTTGACGGCGAACGACACCACCTTGCCGGGCATGGGCGCGGTCAGGCGCCCTACTTCGGCATGGGTTTCACCGGCATGTGCCAGCGCGTCAATTGCTACGATTTGTGTAGCGCCTTGTGCAGTGAATACGTGGGCTACCTCGCCATTTTTGTAAAGGTGCACAGTAGAACGCAGGTCGCCGTAGCGCACGTCCAGCGCGCCACCGGCCAGTGCCGTGTATTGCAGCGCCGCAGTGTTGCCGTCAACCGTCAGCTCCAGGCCACCACCGTGCAGGCGGGTGAAGCGCGCGGTGTGGGGCTCGCCATGGAACTCCAGCATGAACTCCCGATGGGAAGCCCCGTGCGAGCGCCAGCCGTCGCGTTGCGCCCAGGGGTCTATCCAGCCAGCGGCGTCCGCTTTCGTCGCCAAGGCCAGTTCGCTGACCAAGGTCTGCGCGACCATGGCGGCGGTGGCCATCGGCAGCCCCACCTTTTCCTGGTTGAACAGCACGGCCGCTTCGCGCGGGATCAACGCCGTGTCCAACTGCGCCAGCGCAAACGACGGGCTGGTAACCACGTGGCGCAAGAACTGCACATTGGTGGTCAGACCGACGATATGGGTTTGCGCCAGCGCCGTGTCCATGCGGGCCAGCGCTTGCTCACGTGTGGCGCCATGCACGATGAGCTTGGCCACCATGGAGTCGTAGAAGGGGCTGATGGTGTCGCCTTCACGCACGCCAGAGTCCACGCGCACCGCGTGGTCGGCACGCTCGAACGTGGTGCAAGCGGGTAGACCGTAGACATGCAGCGCGCCGGTGGCGGGTAAAAAATTGTTGTCTGGGTTCTCAGCGCAAATGCGCGCTTCCATGGCATGGCCGTGTATCTTGAGTTCGCTCTGCGCCATCGGCAGCTTTTCACCCGCTGCCACGCGCAGTTGCCACTCCACCAGGTCTTGCCCTGTGATGGCTTCCGTAACCGGGTGCTCCACCTGCAGACGCGTGTTCATTTCCATGAAATAGAACTTCATCTGCTCGGGGTGCTGGTAGCCGCCGGGCTGCTCGACGATGAACTCCACCGTACCCGCACCCACGTAATTGACGGCGCGTGCGGCCTCTACCGCAGCAGCGCCCATACGCGCACGCAGTTCCGCGGTCATGCCGGGCGCGGGGGCTTCTTCCAGCACCTTCTGGTGGCGGCGTTGCACCGAGCAGTCGCGCTCAAACAGGTAGACGTAGTTGCCATGCGTGTCGCCAAACACCTGGATTTCGATATGGCGCGGGCGCAGCACATATTTTTCGACCAGCACCGCGTCATCGCCAAAGCTGTTGATGGCTTCGCGCTTGCACGATGCCAGTGCCGCGGCAAAGTCTTCTGCCTTGTCCACCGCGCGCATGCCCTTGCCACCGCCACCGGCGCTGGCCTTGATCAACACGGGGTAGCCAATGCGGTCGGCCTCGCGCTGCAGCAGCGCCGGGTCCTGGTCGGCACCGTGGTAACCGGGCACCAGCGGCACACCGGCCTTTTCCATCAACTGTTTGGACTCGGCCTTCAAACCCATGGCCTTGATGGCCGACGATGGGGGGCCGATGAAGACCAAGCCCGCTGCTGCGCAGGCCTGTGCAAATTCTTCGTTCTCGCTCAGAAAACCATAGCCAGGGTGAATGGATTGTGCACCCGTGGCCTGGGCCGCGGCGATGATTTTTTCCCAGCGCAGGTAGCTGTCCTTGGGGGCACTGCCACCGATGTGGATGGCCTCGTCACAGGCGGCCACGTGCTTGGCCCCCGCGTCTGCATCGGAATACACGGCGACGGTTTTGATGGCCAGGCGGCGGGCTGTGGTGGCTACGCGACAGGCAATCTCGCCACGGTTAGCGATCAGGATTTTGGTGAACATAGATGGTCTTTAGTCCGAGATAAAGGGCATACAAAAGTACTGCTGGCATCGCGCAGGCTGGCTGCAACCGCCTGAAAGGCCGGCTTGGGCCGCCCTTCGCTATCAAAAAGCGTAGGGCGCATCGGTAGGCCATCGGCACGATGTTGTCCAGATGTCCGGCGGTTCACCCAAGTGTCTGCGTCGGTCACGTTCCATAGCACCACCATTTCCACCGCAGGATGCGCCATGCAGACATCGAGAAAGTCCCGGTACAGCGCCGCCACACCCGCATCGCGCGCAGTGATATCACGAGCGGCAGTCATATCACGAACGTCCAGCTCGGTGATCTGAATGCTGAGTCCTAGCGCCTGTAACTCGTCGAAAAACTTCTGCAAACGCGATGCGGAGAACGCGCGTGACATATCCAAATGCGCCTGCAGACCCATTACGTCGATAGGGGTCTGGCGTTTGACCCAGTCTTCGAGCAGATGCAAAACCGCGCTTCGACGGCGTTCACACCAAGGGTTGTCTTGCTCCATGCCGTAATCGTTGTATGCCAGTTTGGCTTGCGGGTCCAACGCTCGGGCCTGCTCGAAAAGAGCGGGGTACCGGTCAACACCCCACAGGCTGGACAGCACCGAACTGCGCAAGCCTCCACTTGCAGGAGCGTCAACATCTATGACCTCATTGAGAACATCCCAGGTGTGTACGCGCCCCTTGTATCGCATCACCAGATCGCGCAAATGCGTGCCTTGCGCGAGCCGAAATTCCTCGGGCGTTGCGTTGGTCAGCCGAGCTGGCGTGGACTGGTGCCACGCCAACGTATGCCCGCGCAGCGCGGCATGCAATTCATCTGCAAGGGCAGCCACCGCATCGGCTTGC
>JBBQBG010000187.1:0-7837 GCA_038317285.1 Burkholderiales bacterium
CAGCACCGACATACTGTGTCCGGTCGGGTTCTCAAACAGAATAGCCGGCCCACCTGCGCGCAGCACGCGGTCGCATAGAGCGGTCATTTCCAGATGCGGTGATATGGGCTGCGCGATGCGGCGCAGCTCGCCCGACTGCTCCAACTGGGACATGAAGTCGCGCAGATCGTGGTAACTCATGGGCTCATTGCGGTAAATCCTGGCCAAGCCAGCGGGCCGTCAAACTGTGCGACACCTCCAGCAAATCCAGCACTCGCGCGACGCTGAAGTCCACCATGTCAGCCACCGTCTTGGGTTGCAGATAGAACGCAGGCAGCGGCGGGCAAACGATAGCCCCCATCTCGGTCACGCTCACCATATTACGCAAGTGCACCAGGTGCAGCGGCGACTCACGCACCATGAGCAGCAAACGGCGGCGCTCTTTGAGCGTCACGTCAGCAGCCCGAGTGATCAGGTTGTCCGACAGACCGTGCGCCACGGCAGCCAAGGTCCGCATGGAACAGGGCGCGATCACCATTGCGCTACATTGAAATGAGCCGCTGGCTATTGCCGCACCCACGTTTTGCACCTCGTGCACCTGGTAGGCCAACACTTCCACGGCGTCACGCTGCAGGCCGTGTTCTTGCGCTACATTGCGCCAGCCAGCGTCAGACACCACCAGGTGTGTCTCGACGCCGGGCGTCTCATGCAGCACCTGCAGCAGGCGCACACCGTACACGGCACCACTGGCCCCTGATATGGCCACGATGACCCGGCGAGAAAGTGTCATACGTTGTGTGGCTCCGGCGCCATCGGCACGGTCTGCAGGTCGACCTCTATTTGCGCCAGCAGAGTTACTGCTTGTTCAGCATCAAAGTCTTCGTGCTTTCGCCTTTGGACACCGTATTGCTGTAACTGGTAATGACGGTCCGGCACAACGCCATGGCGTGCCAAAGTGCTCTTGACACACACCAGCGGGCAGCCGTCCAGCGCAAAGATGGGGCGACCGGACAATGCGGTCTTGAGCAAATGCGGCACATCGCCTCCGACGCCGGCAATACACGACATTTCCGCCACACCCTTGTGGTCCAGGCACACGGCCACCTGGTTGGCCAGCTGTGCCGCGCTGGAGCATCCCGAGCAGGAATACACCAAGGGCAGACTGGCCGTGACTTTCTTCACTCCACATCCCTTGGGCGAGGTGACCTCTGGCGCCAGCCCTGACGTGACACAAGACGGGCCAGCACGGTCTGCGGGGCCCAATGCCGCAAGTCGAGTACCGGCATCTCCAGCGCGTCCAGCGCATTCTTGACCAGCAGACCCAGTTCGGTATCGCCTTCCATGGACAAACGGCGGTTGAAAAACAGCGTGTCGGGGTCTTCCTGTCGCTGTGCCAAGCGCAAGAAATCCTGCGCGCTAGCGCTGATGGAAAGGTCTACTACTGCCTGCCGCGAGCAGGGCAAAAAATGGATGCCTGTGAATGTAAAGTCAAACGTCAACCGGGCATCGCGCACGTGGATGCGCAACTTCTTGTGTTGCAGATAGCGCCGCACATCGGTGGGCAACTGGTCTTTCAGCACACGGTTCAGCGCAGTCACCAGCAACATCGATCCCGGGTAGGCCGGTAGACGGGACAACAACTGGCCTACCGTTTCAGGCAAGGAAAATTGGTCGGACGTGGCGCTGGAGTGATTCATAGCGATGTTGACGGTTCAGGTGTCTAAAGCAGCAACAAGCGCGTGATCCATTCGCGCAACCTGCTCCAGGCCAGGGTGCCCATACCAGTAGCCGTTGCAGCCTTCGTCGGGCATGAGGGATTGAAGACGTGTCAAAGCGTTTTGCGGCGACAGTACCTCGCGCCTCGTGGCATCAAAGACGGCAATCACCCGTGCCATGTCCTGTGACTGCGGGCTTAGACGCACCATGTCTACCCCCATCGCACCCATATCGTCCAGCGTGTCCACCAAGTTATAGACTTTGGCCGACTGGGTTTGCGTGCCGTTGAGTACCAAGAATCCTTCATGTTCTCGCGTCTTCAGCAACAGGCCATCGGGATGATCCATGCAGCTGAAGCGACAGTCGTCTTTGGGCAGATTGCGGTGGCGCGCCGTAAAACAACGCGCCGAAAACGCCAGTGGCATGCGCCCATAAGCAAACACTTCTGTCTGCAACCCTTGCGGACGACCTTCCTGGAGGATCGCCAAATCGTCACGATTCATCTCTAACGGCATCACCCAGCGGCTGGCGCCCAATGAGGCCATCCATTCGAGAGTGGGCATGTTGTAGAGGTTGAGGTGCGGCCCGGCCACAAACGGTAGCTTGCCGGCGAGGCTCTGCACGGCGCCCATATCATTGGCTTCGACCAAAAAGTTGCCGTTGCTGGCGATCTTGTGCATGGTGCCCACCTCGGCACCGGACTCCAGTAACACCTGCGTGGACAGCACTACTTGCTTGCCCGCACGCTGCAACCGAGCGCCAATGTCGAGCCAGTCGGCCAAGCGAAGTTCATGGCGACGTGAGCAAACGGATTCACCCAAATACACCGTGTCCAACGCCGTAACAGCCATGTCTTCGTAGAAGTTGAGGATGGTTTCCCGGGGCCAGTAATACAGTAAAGGTCCAAGTGTGAGTTGCATAGGATTTACTTCCAGGGCCGGTGGTAGGCCCCAAGGGTGTGTTGCTGACCTTCGGCCACACCATCGAGCTTGCTCATCCAAACCGGCTTGGGCGCATAGCGATGGGGATTGGCGACACAATGGTCGATGGCCTCGCGCCATACCTGGGTCACCTGCGCCACGTAGGCTGGGCTGCGCTGGCGGCCTTCAATTTTGATGGCACGCACGCCCATCTTCAGCAGTTGGGGCAATAGCTCCAGCGTGTTCAGGCTGGTCGGTTCTTCAATGGCGTAATAGTTTTCGTCATCGCCGACATCAAAGCGTCCCTTGCACAGGGTGGGGTAGCCAGCGTTCTCGCCGGGCGCATAACGGTCTATCAGCACGCCGTTCAGGCGCGACTCACGTCCTTGGGGGGTCTCCACCCATCGCACGGCCTTGGGTGGCGAGCACACGCCATGCGTGTTGGGCGATTCACCGGTCACATAACTGGACAGGGAACAGCGCCCCTCCACCATGACGCACAGGCTGCCAAAGCCAAAAACTTCGATCTCGACCGGGGTTTTTTCAATCACCTGCTCCACCTGTGTGAGCGATAGCACACGAGGAAGCACCGCACGCACGATACCGAACTGCTCACGGTAAAAATTAATCGCGTCAAAGTTTGTGGCAGAACCCTGCACCGACAAATGCAGTCGCATTGCCGGATGGTGCAACGTGGCATGGCGCATGAGCCCAGGGTCGGCCAGGATGACGGCGTTCACACCCAGGTCCACGGCCTTGTCCAGGGCCGAGCGCCACAGCTCCGGGTTGGCCGCCTGGGGGTAGGTGTTGAGCGCCATAAATACCTTGGCGCCTCGCGCGTGGGCGTAGGCGATGCCACTGGCAATGGCGGCCTCGTCGAAGTTCAGGCCGGCAAAATTGCGTGCGTTGGTTGCATCGCGCAGGCCGAGGTAGACGCAACTGGCGCCATGGTCTACTGCGGCCTTCAAGGCGGGCAGACTACCTGCGGGACAGACCAGTTCGATGGAAGCCGATGAGGGATTGCCGGACAATGCGGCTTTGCCAAGCGCCGCTGGGTCGGCGGCTTTGTCCGGGGGTATGGCAGTGTGCATGCGGAGCAATAGAGAGGTCGAGTGCTGAACGGAATATCCGGCAGATCACCGAAGTTCCGGGTCGCACGATATGCCACTGTCGCCACACCCGTCCTGATATGGATCAACCTCTACTCACAAACTGAAGGATGCCAATCCGTTGGTTCATCGCGGCCGTTTCAGCGCGCGCATGGCGCCCGAAGTCTGCTCAGTTTGGTACCGTCGGCAATCCCGGAACGCCTAGCATTCGGCGCGACTTGGGCTGGGCAATGGTTGCTGCCGGGATCGCCACAAGATCTGCCAAGGTCACTCCGTCCAGTACCGAAAAATAGCTTTGCATGGCCTGATTGAGAACGCCCTTAAGCCCGCAGTGTGGGCTCAGGCGACATTGGTTAGTGGTGGGGTCAAAGCACTCCACCATGGTGAAATCCGTTTCGGTTGCGCGCACCACCGCTCCCAGATTGATCTCATGGGCTGCCTTCATCAATCGCATACCGCCGCCGCGCCCACGGGTAGTTTCGAGCAACTTTTGTGCCGCCAGCTCCTGCACGATCTTGGTCAAGTGGCTGCGCGATATGCCGTAGTTATCGGCAATCTCGGTGATGGTGACCGGTTGCTCCCTCCCTTCACAGGCGGCGCAGTACATCAGCACCCGCAGTGTGTAGTCGGTCCATTGGGTAAGTCGCATGGAAGTTGTCCTAGATCAATTTAAAGATGCATGTCCCGTGAATTTTATTCGATATAATGTTCATAGCATATGTATCTTTAAAGGAAGCTGACTATGAATGCACGTCTTGAATCCGCAATGCCTGCCAGGGCTGCCCCTGCGGGTATCGACGCCGAACAGGCGATTGGCCAAATAGCAGTTCAGCTCCCTGGTGCGACCGCCATCTTTCGCCGCTTGAAGCTGGACTTTTGCTGTGGTGGTCAAATCAGTTTGCGCCAGGCCACTGCCGACAAGAAGCTGGATCTGGATGCGGTACTGACCGAGTTGTCCGCCTTGCACCGCAATGACGCGATGCCGACTGAAACCGAGCCTTCGGCCCTGATTGACTACATCTTGGAGCGCTACCATGCGGTCCATCGCGAGCAGTTGCCTGAGCTCATCCGCATGGCGCGCCGGGTCGAGGCGGTGCACCGCGACAACCCCCATGTGCCAACCGGTCTGACCGAATTGTTGGAATCCATGGAGCAAGAGTTGCTCTCGCACATGGAAAAGGAAGAGCAGATTTTGTTTCCCATCATGAAGGCGGGGGGCAATCCATTTGTCGCCCAGCCCATTGCGATGATGCGCAAAGAACACACCGGCCACGCCCAATTGCTCGACCATGTGTTGGGTCTGACCAACGACGCAACACCCCCGCAGGGCGCCTGCAATACCTGGCGTGCACTGTATGCCGGCATTGCCCAACTCAATGACGACCTGATCAACCACATCCATCTAGAGAACAATGTATTGTTCCCAAAGTTTGAGTCGGTGCAAGCTGCCTCGCCAGCGGTAGCCAAGGGCTGTGGTTCTGGCGGGTGCGGTTGCTCCTGATCGTCGGACGCTTCAACGGATGCGCGGCGGTGCATCCATTTGCTCGGGTGTAGTGAAGTAGGCAGCACTCGCGCCCTGGCGGGCGCGTGCCAGATTCAGTTCGTGGCGCGCTAAGGTGCGCAGATGCACTTCATCGGGGCCATCCATCAGATGCATGGCACGGCCCCAGGTCCAGAACTGCGCCAAGGGCGTGTCTGGCGATAGCCCCATCGCGCCAAAGGCTTGCATGGCGCGCTCCACAACGCGCGACTGCAAGCCTGCAGCAATGACTTTGATGGCGGCAATTTGCGCGCGCAACTGCGCTGGCTCAAGCGTTCCGTAGTCCAAAGCCCACGCAACGTACAAAACCATCAAGCGGGCCTGGTCGATCTCGATGCGCGACTCGGCAATCCAATTCTGCACATTGGAGTATTCCGACAGGTACTTGCCAAAAGCATGTCGCTCCAATGTGCGGTCCAGCGCCAACTCCAATGCCAGTTCACACTGGCCGATGGTGCGCATGCAGTGGTGCACGCGGCCCGGCCCCAATCGCGCCTGGGCCATCGCAAAGCCTTCTCCCCACTCACCCAACAAATGATCACAAGGCACGCGCACCTCGCGCAACACAATCTCGCAATGGCCCTCTGGAGCCACATGGTGCACCACGGAGATATTGCGGATCACTTGCACACCCGGCGTCCCGAGTGGTACCAGCACCATGCTGTGTTGGTGATGCTTGGCAGCGCTGCTTTCGCCGGCCGGCTGCGTTGTCTCACCCCTGTCGGGCGCATTGCGGCACATCACAATGAGCAATTTACATTGCGGGTGCGCGGCGCCCGTGATGAACCACTTTCTGCCATTCAAAACCAGCTCACCACCCTCCGTGCGAACCGTGGTTTGCAAATTGGTCGGGTCAGACGACGCTACATCGGGCTCAGACATCGCAAAGGCGGAGCGTATGCTGCCGGCCAGCAGCGGCTGAAGCCACATGATGCGCTGGACCGGCGTGGCAAAGCGCTGCAACAACTCCATATTGCCACTATCGGGCGCACTGCAGTTGAAGACCTCTGCCGCCCATGGAATGCGTCCCATCAATTCTGCCAACGGCGCGTAATCCAGGTTTGATAGGGAGGTGCCCAGCGCACCGGCTTCTGGCGTGGGCAGGAACAAATTCCAAAGCCCCTCCTCCTTCGCCAAGGTTTTCAGATCTTCGAGGAACGGCGGTGGGTAATCCCCATCGCGTACGGCGCTGTACCACGCTGCGTTGTGTGGCAATACGTAGCGCTGCAAGAAAGCCGTCAAACGGGCGACTAGCTCCTGGGATCGTGGGGAAGGTGCAAAGTCCATGCGGCATTGTCAAAGGGAAGATTCCCACGCGGTTGCAACGCAAGCGACACGAAAATGCTTAACGCCACACGTATTGATTCAGATCAAACTCTGCGCCAATACAGGGCCTGGTAGTTCGTTGGAACTACGTGTTGCGTGTCGACATAGTTCCATTTACCGACCGCCTACGTTCCTTTGGTGGATAGCCAAGAGCAGCTTGACGCGCGACAGTCATGCCATCCCCTTAGGAGTAGGAATATGGCCTCTGATCTGAACCAAAGCAAACGAGCATGGTCGGTGCTGATCGTCAGTACGCTGGCATTCACGGTGTGCTTTATGGTCTGGATGATGTTTGGCGTGATCGGTATACCGATCAAGAAAATGCTGAACCTCAACTCCACGCAGTTTGGTTTGTTGATGGCCACGCCGGTGCTGACGGGTTCGCTGATCCGCGTGCCACTGGGTATTTGGACCGATCGCTTTGGCGGACGTATTGTGATGGCGATATTGATGACGATCACCGTGCCGGCCATCTGGATGATGAGCTACGCCACCGAGTTCTGGCACTTCCTCACCATCGGTCTGTTCGTCGGCCTGGCTGGTGGTTCGTTCTCGGTCGGCACGCCCTATGTAGCGCGCTGGTTTCCCAAGGGCAAACAGGGAACAGCCATGGGCATCTATGGCGCGGGCAACTCGGGCTCCGCCGTCAACAAGTTTGTGGCACCCGTCATTTTGGTGGCCTTTGGCTGGGCGACGGTGCCGCAGGTGTATGCGGCCATCATGCTGGGCGCAGTCATTTTGTTCTGGATGTTCAGCTACAGCGACCCCGCCCACTTGGTGCCCAACACGGTCAGCTTTAAAGACCAGCTCAAAGCACTGAAGGACCCCAAGGTCATCAAGTATTGCCAGTACTACAGCATTGTGTTTGGTGGCTATGTGGCGCTGGCGCTGTGGATGGTGCAGTACTACGTGGGCGAGTTTGGCCTGGACATACGGGTGGCGGCTCTGCTGGCTGCCTGCTTCTCGCTACCCGGCGGCGTGCTGCGCGCCTTTGGTGGAATTTTGTCCGACAAATACGGTGCGCACAGCGTGACCTGGTGGGTGATGTGGGTGAGCTGGATCTGTCTGTTCCTGCTGTCCTATCCGCAGACCGACTTCACGGTCATGACCGTGACCGGACCGGCTACTTTCCACATCGGTCTGAATGTCTATGTGTTCACCGGCCTGATGTTCATCCTGGGCATTGCCTTCGCGTTTGGCAAGGCCAGCGTCTTCAAATACATCAGCGACGACTACAGCCACAACAT
>JBBQBG010000188.1:0-7788 GCA_038317285.1 Burkholderiales bacterium
ATTGCACCGCGAAAAACCGGAACATTAAGGGGCAGGAAGTAGTCATCAAAAACTTCGTCCAATGTCAGCGTTCCGTACTTTCCTTCACCCGGCTCACATTTGGTGAACTTCCCAATGACGACTCCGGCGAGACCGTCCAGCGCACCACACAGGCGCAAGGTCGACAGCATCCGGTCTACGCGGTAGATGTACTCGTTGATTTCTTCCAGAAACAGCACGCCACCGCGGCATTCGGGCATATAGGGCGAACCTGCCAGAGAGGTCAGTACCGCCAGGTTTCCTCCCACCAGGCGACCACGGGCCTTACCCGGACGCAAGGTCATGATCCGGTCGTGGGTTTGCACCAGATTGTCGCTGCGCTCGCCAGTTGGGTTGCGCAACAGCGGCGCCTGCGCTTGCATGACCATGGCCTTGAAGTGGCTCACGCTGAAGTCGTTCCACTCCGACTCGGCCACCGGGCAATGGAAGGTAACCAGCCCGGTCTGGCGCTGAATGCCATTGACCAACGCCGTCAGGTCCGAGAAGCCGCCAAAAAACTTCGGTCTGGCGCGTATCAGCGCGTAGTCCAGCCTGTCAACAATCCGGTTGCAGCCGGAGCCGCCGGTCACGGCAATGAGACCAGCGATCGCATCGTCCGCAAAAAAAGTGTTGATGTCACTGGCCCGCATGGCATCGGTTCCGGCAAAGTGGCCATAGCGTGCGCGCGCATGGGTGCCGACTTTGACCTTGAACCCTAGAGCCTGCAAAGCCTCGATGGCAATCTGCAAGGGCTCGCGCTCATACGTGGCATTGGCAGGGCTGACCAAACCAAGTGTGTCGCCCGGACGCAGCCGCGGAGCCAGCAAGGTAGGCCACGCCACAGCGCTCGTATCAACAGCAGGTACCACACCCGCTGAAGCGCTCCCAATGGTCGCTGCGCCGAGAGACAGGGACTGAACAAACTGGCGTCGTTGTACGGTCATGGGCAATGCATCCTGCTCGCAATAGGGTGAAGAAAGTCGGGCTACATCACCCGGGGAAGGTCGCGGCGCACCGCAACCCGGTCGCCATAATCAAAGTGCCACCACTCCGAGTGAATGCTATGAAAGCCCGCCTGACGCATGGCCGCGCGCAACCAGCCGCGGTTGATAAGGTGCTCTCGCGTCAATATGCCGGTGGCGAGATGTTCGGCTTCGCGATCGGGGTGGGAAACCAGTGTCATTTCGTCGAACGCCGACCCCATATCGAGCTCCTGACCGTTATCGCCGAGTAGGGTCACGTCAAGCGCCATGCCAAAAGAGTGAATCGAGCCGCGCTGCGGGTGGGCCAGGTACATAGACTGTGGCGTGTTTTCCAGCTCTCTGTAAAGTTGTTCCTGCACCCGCTGTGGCCGTAAAGCATCCAGGACCCGGATGCGGGTTGCCGGGCGATGGGTTGACACCCACCGAGCGGCCTGCTCCAAGGCCAGTGCTGCCTCCACTCGCAGGTAGGCGCAGTCAATTCCCTGGTACAGCACGCGCATCAAAAAGTTATTGCTGGTGGTGTAGCGCAAATCGACATCAATATTGGCCAGCTCCTTGAGCGCCATGAAGTGAGCGTGGGTGGGAATGTCTTCACACGCAATCATGGTCCGCCTCTTGCAACAGTGCTTACACGCCGACTGCGGCCAAGCTGGCACGCGCAGTCTCGCGCAGAAATTTGACGAGCTGCCGGGCCGACTGCGCTGGGGGTGAATTAACGGCGGACAAAAGATAGAGTTGCACCGGCACACTGGGCTCCAGCGCACGCACCCGCACCCGGGTGTGGTCCGCTGCGAATGCAGTGAAAGGGTCCACCACCGTCATTCCAGCGCCGGCCTCTACCAGCGATCGTGCCAGTTGGTAGGTCTGCACCGTGATACGGCTCTGTGGATGAATATCCTCTGACTCAAAGGCTTCCATCACCAGATTCCCTAATGGATCCCCTTCGGCGATGGCAATCAATGGCGTGCGGATATCGGCGATCCGCAATGCGCCACTCACAGCACCTTCGGGACTGTTCAATGGGCACAACGCCATCATCATTCCGGCAGCAAGGGGTTCGGCAACGATGCCGGGATAGCACGGGTCGTGCAGGGACAAGGCAAGATCTGCCTCGTTCAACAACAGTGCGCTGATGATTTCGCGCGTATGGTGTGTTGCCAGTGTGCAGCGCGCATGGGGGTAGGCGGTGCACCACTGCACAATGGCCGATGGTAAAACCGAGACCCCGAGAGCGGGCGTTGATACTAGGCGCAAGAGTTCAAACTCGCCGGTGCGCAGGTTAGACGCGAGACGGCGAATGGAGTCCAGGTCCTTGTTGAGTTTGTTGATCTCAATGCGCAGTCGCTGCGCCTCGGGAGTCGGATACAACTTGCCGCGCACCCGGTTGAACAGGGGAATACCCAGTTGCAGTTCGCAATGCTGCAAGACCTTGGTCACCGCGGGTTGCGATATATGCAAGATCTGTGCAGCACCCGTGATCGTTCCTGCCTGCATGATGGCGTGGAAAACCTCAATATGTCGCAGTCGCATGGAACTCCGTCAATGGAAAAACAGATAGGCGACCCAAACGGAAGCCATCACGCCGGCCAGATCTGCCAACAGACCGTAGCCGATGGCGTAACGTGCCCGCTTGATACCCACCGAACCAAAATACAACGCAATGATATAGAAGGTGGTGTCGGTTGCGCCCTGCAACACACAGACGAGCCGACCGACAAAAGAATCGACGCCATAGGTCTGCATGGAGTCGAGCATCATGGCGCGGGCACCGCTTCCGCTGACAGGCTTCATGAGGGCAGTGGGTAATGCAGGGGTGAAGTCGGTGTTCCAGCCCAGTTGCGAAAAAGTCCAGGTAAACCCGCTCACCACAAAGGACAAAACGCCGGAGTTGCGTAACACACTGATTGCCACAAGCATGCCCACCAAATACGGAATGATGGTTAATGAGGTTTGAATGCCCCCTTTGGCGCCATCAATGAAGGCATCAAACACATTGACCTTTTTCCTCAGCGCTCCGATCAGAAAGGCCGCAATGATGAACGCCAGCACCAGGTTGCTGGCCACCTTGGAAAACAGTTCAATCTCGGTGCGGCTCATAAAGTTGACCAGGTACCACACCATGCCGCCAATGACGGCTGTGATGCCCCCCACCCAGCCAATGATGACGCGATCCAACAAGTTGATGCGCTGTTTGATGGCGACGCTCACCAGAGCGACCAAAGTCGCCACGTAGGTTGCAATCAGGATGGGAAGAAACACATCCGACGGATCCTTGGCACCAAGAATCGCGCGCTGGGCAATGATGGACAAGGGGATGAGCGTCAGCCCCGATGTCTGCAACACCAAAAACATGATCTGCGCATCGCTGGCCTCCTCCTTGTTCGGATTGAGACTTTGCAAACTGTCCATGGCCTTGAGCCCAAAGGGGGTGGCGGCGTTGTCCAGGCCCAGAAAATTGGCAGAAAAATTCATCACCATGTGGCCCGATGCCGGATGGTCCTTGGGCACCCCTGGGAAGATGCGGGAGAAAAATGGTGCTATCAGTTTGGCAACAAATTCAATCGCCCCGGCCTTCTCGCCAATATTGAGCAGTCCTAGCCACAGTGTCATGACCCCAGCCAGCGGCAACGCGATGTCCATCACTGCCACCTTGGCAGAAGTGAAGGTGCCGTCGATGATGCGCTTGAAAACCTCTACATCGCCCATGAAAAGCCATTGCGCCAACGCAGCCGCAAATCCCACCAAGAAGAAGCCCGACCAGATATAGGACAGTGCCATAAATTAATATGCCTACCAGCGAGCGGTGTAGGGTTGGCTATCCGCACGGGGCTTGGCAAGAACCATCCCCTGCTCAGAATTCACCACATCCAGCAATGCTGCGATTTCTGCGTCAGGCCGACCGTCATATTTGCCGGGCCGGTACTTCATCTGAAAACTGACCAGGCTGTCGCGCGTTAAAGCGTCCCACTCGCCGCTGCGAGACGTGTTGTAGCCGTAATTCGCCAACTTGTCCTGAAACCACTGCGCATCCGGGAGTTGCAATTCGTAAAGCGGTCGCTTCGCTGCCACCATGGCTGCATCCGGCCAGGCTATCAGCCCTTCGTCGGCCAGTCGCTTCCACGGGAACAGCGGGCCCGGGTCCTGCTTGCGCCCCGGCGCAATATCGCTGTGTCCGATGATGCGATCCGGCTTGATCTGGTGGCGTGCCACGATCTCCTTGCACAGCGCGATCACTTCATCCAACTGCTTGGGACCAAAGGGGCTGTAGCGGACTGATCCGTCAGCGCTGGTGACCGGTCCCGCATTCACAATTTCAATGCCGATGGAACTGGCATTCAGGTTGCTGAATCCTTTCCAGTAGCTCGGGCCTGCGTGCCAGGCTCGGCGGCTCTCATCTACCAGTCTATAGGTGATCACGGGCTCATCGCGCACCAGATAGTGACTGGACACTGCGCGATTGGAGGGCTTGGTCAGCGTCTGCAACGAACTCTCGAAATTCCCTACCGTGTAATGCAGGACGAGAAACAGGGCCCGGCTGTCCTGGTTTTCCGATGTGTAGCTGGTATCGATGCGAACGCCCGAGGCACAGGCATTCAACAACAGTGCTGCGACGATGCAACTGCAGCTGATGGCGCAGCGCCTGAGGGCTCGCATGGGGCTAGAAAGACCAGAATCCATAGCAGTGTGCATCCATTAGCCAAATATCATTTCAGCTTACTACGTGCCAGGGCGTCGCTCCTATGTCAAACGCGTCGCGACACATAACCATTCGACATGGGAAACAAAGTGCCAACCATATCTTTTGATTATGGCCGGTAGCTGCGCTTCAATAGGCTCACCCAATAGGGCGTGACTACAATGATTTTTCGTTTTTCGCCGAGCATCCCCAGATGAACTATCCCACCGGGAACCTTCGGATTCACCAGTTTTTGGCGCTGCAACCCGGTCCGCGTCTCATTGTGACCGGCGCCGTGCATGGTAGTGAAACCTGCGGCTCACGGGGCATTGAAAGGGTGTTGTCCGAGCTGGAGAGTGGAGCTCTCACGGTGGTCCGTGGCAGCCTCACGCTGGTTCCTGTTGCCAATCCTTTGGCCTACAGCAAGGGCGAACGCAATGGGGACCGCAACCTGAACCGGAACCTGAAACCCTGGGACGATCCACAAGACAACGAAGACCGCATAGCCAACGTTTTGTGCCCCCTGCTGGCGCAACATGACGTGCTGCTGGATTTGCATTCGTTCAGGGCCGAGGGGGAACCATTCGCCATGATCGGCCCGGCCAACAACACGGGCGAACTGGAGCCGGTGCGCCACGCGGCACTGGAACTGGCCATGGCATTGCGGCTGGGTCCCAGGCGCATCATTGAGGGCTGGCTATCCACATATGCGGTGGGTGTGCAACAACGGCTGGCCCGCAGCCAGGCCACCCAGCGCGCCGAGCTGCTCAACACCCATCCCAGTTACGGCATGGGCACCACCGAATACATGCGCACCGAGGGTGGTTATGCGGTCACGCTGGAATGCGGCCAGCACAGCGACCCCTGCGCACCTGAGGTGGCCTACCGGGCAATTCGCAACACACTGGCGCATCTGGGGTTGGTGGACGAAGCGCCCCCACCCCCACGGAAGGACATAGAGTTTTTACGACTGACCGAGGTCCTTGACCGCCACCATTCGGATGACCGCTTCACCCGCGCCTGGTCTAGCTACGACCGGGTCAATGCAGGCGAAGTCATTGGCGTGCGCCACGACGGCGCGCAAGTGCGCGCGCCACGTGACGGTTACATCGTGTTCCCCGATGCAAATGGCATCGCGGGGAACGAATGGTTCTACTTAGCCCACCCCAGCACCCGAACCATTAACTGACGGACCGTATGCTCAATACTGAAAGCCCCAGCGCCCAGCATACCGAGCTGGACTTGTATGCCACTAAAGATCTGGTTTCGGTTTTGATAGAGGACCAGGTCCATGCCGTGCATGCGGTGCGTACCGCCGGGATCGAGCTGGCTAGTGCCGTTGATGCTGCCGTACCGCGCATGCTGGAAGGCGGACGTTTGATCTACGTCGGTGCAGGTACATCCGGGCGCCTCGGGGTACTCGACAGTGTGGAGCTGTATCCGACATTTTCCTGGCCACACGATCGCGCCATAGGGTTGCTGGCCGGCGGTGCCAGCGCCATGTTTGCCGCCGTTGAGGGGGCCGAGGACGATGCAACACAGGGCGCACGTGACGTGCAGTCCGTACACGTGGCGGCAAACGATGTTGTCCTGCTACTGGCAGCATCGGGGGCCACGCCCTATGTGCTGGGTGCCTTGCAGGCCGCACGCAGCGCAGGGGCTCTGACGGTAGGCTTTGCCAACAACCCGAATGCACCCGTCACCCAACAGGCCGATATCGGCATCACCCTTGACACTGGCAGCGAGGTCATCTCTGGCAGCACCCGGCTCAAGGCCGGAAGCGCCCAGAAGATGGCACTTAATACGTTCTCCAGTGCCTTGATGGTTCGGTTGAACAAGGTCTACGGCAACCTGATGGTTGATCTGAAGGCCACCAATGCCAAACTGGTGCGGCGCGCGATTGCGTTGACCATGCATGCAGCAGGGTGCGACGACGCCCTGGCCCGCGAGACATTGCTGGCCTGTGATCACCACGTCAAGGTGGCCGTGGTGGCCATCCGGCTGGGCATCGGCGTGGACACGGCACGCGAACGACTGGCCGCAGCGTGCGGCAGCGTGCGCCGCGCACTGGAACTGGCGTGACAACCCAGCGCAGAACTGCACCAAGCCCCTGGGCCTGGATTCCTACGCTCTACTTTGCGCAGGGCATTCCTTATGTGGTGGTGATGACCCTGTCCGTCATCATGTACAAGAACATGGGGGTCAACAACACCGACATTGCCCTATACACCAGTTGGTTGTATTTGCCCTGGGTCATCAAGCCCCTATGGTCCCCGCTGATTGAGTTGTTCGGCACCAAGCGCGTGTGGATCGTCGCGCTGCAGTTTGCGGTGGGCACTGCATTAGCCTGTGTAGCGCTAACCATTCCAGGCCCAGGCTATTTCCAGATGACGCTGGCGGTTTTCTGGCTGATGGCATTTGCATCGGCATCGCATGACATTGCGGCCGACGGCTTCTACATGCTGGCACTCCCGGAACACAGCCAAGCCGCATTTGTCGGTGTCCGCTCGACGTTTTACCGGCTGGCCAACATCGGCGGCCAGGGTGGTCTGGTGTATCTGGCCGGGGAGTTGCAAGAACGCACCGGCAGCATGCAGACCGCGTGGAGTGTGGTGTTTGCGGTGCTGACCGCCCTCTTTGTGGCGATGGCGCTGTACCACTGGCTGGTACTGCCCCGGCCAAGCGCCGATGTGCGCGGCGAAGGAAACGCCAGACTGGGCGAGCTGGCCCGCGGGTTCTGGCAAGTATTTACAGCATTCTTCCGGCGGCCCGGCATCTGGGTGGTGTTGGGATTTTTGTTGCTCTACCGCTTTCCCGAGGCGCAACTGCTCAAGCTGGCCACCCCCTTTTTGCTGGACAAGGCCGAGCTCGGTGGCTTGGGGCTCAGTACCAAGGCGGTCGGCATTGCCTATGGCACCGTCGGGCTGACGGCGTTGACCCTGGGCGGTTTGCTGGGTGGCTGGGTCATTTCCAAAGTGGGCTTGAAGCGCGCGCTGTGGCCACTGATCCTGCTCATGCACGTTCCCAATGCCGTGTTCGTATTGCTGGCCATGGCCCAGCCACAGGATGTGGCCATCGTCAGCGCCGCGCTGGCCGTGGAGCAGTTTGGTT
>JBBQBG010000189.1:0-7745 GCA_038317285.1 Burkholderiales bacterium
GGCTTGCGGCGTGTGTGCCAGCGAAAATAGCGCTTCGAAGTAGTCCGGGAAGGTCTTGGCCACGCATTTTGGGTCTTCAATGCGCACTGCCAGGCCGGCCGGGTTGAAGGCCGCCAGCGAAAAGCACATGGCAACGCGGTGGTCGTCATAGGTGTGAATGGACGCCGCCTTCCACTGCGCGGTGTCTGTCGGTGGCGTGACCTGGATATAGTCCGCACCCTCGACCACCGTGGCGCCCAGCTTGCGCAGCTCGATCGCCATGGCGGCAATGCGGTCCGTCTCCTTGACGCGCCAACTGGCGATATTGCGCAGCGTGGTCGTGCCGTCGGCGTACAGCGCCATCACGGCCAGTGTCATCGCCGCATCGGGTATATGGTTGCAGTCCAGGTCGATGGCCTTGAGCGGCCACGTCCCGCGGGACACTTCCAGCCAGTTGGGTCCGCTGACAATGTTCGCGCCCATTTGCTGCGCCGCATCCATGAAGCGGATGTCGCCCTGGATGGAGTCAGCCCCTACGCCCAGTATCTTTATAGAATTCTGACCGCTAGCCCTCGTCGCTATTGCGCCTAGCGCTATGAAATAGCTAGCAGATGAAGCGTCGGCCTCGACATGGATGTCGCCCGGCGACTGCAGTTTGCAACCGGCCGGAATGGTGAACCGTTGCCAGTCATCACGTTGCACTTGCACGCCAAAACGTGCCAGCAGGTTCAGCGTGATCTCGATGTAGGGGCGTGAAATCAGCTCGCCGACGACCTCGATGACGATGTCGGCGCGGGCAACCAAAGGAAGCGCCATCAACAGCGCCGTCAAAAATTGGCTGGAAACGTCGCCGCGCACACGGATGGGGGCATCCAGTTTCAGGGTGGGCTGACCGATGCGCAAAGGTGGGTAGCCGGGGTTGCCCAGGTAGTCGATGTGGCAACCCAGTTGGCGCAGCGCGTCCACCAGGTCGCCTATGGGGCGCTCATGCATGCGCGCAACGCCGCCCATTTCAAAATCACCACCGAGGACCGCCAATGCGGCAGTTAATGGGCGCATGGCGGTGCCAGCATTGCCCAGAAACAGCTTGGCCTGGCCAACATCCATTTGGCCAGCCAGCCCGTCAATCTCCACGGTATTGCCACCTTGGCGAATGCCGCAGCCCAAGATCCGCAGGGCGTCCAGCATGACACGGGTATCGTCCGAATCCAGCAGGTCGTGGACGGTTGTGGTGCCTTGACTGAGGGCAGCCAGCAACAGAACGCGATTCGAGATGCTCTTGGAGCCTGGCAGTATCACCGTTCCCGATGCGCCAGCCAGAGGGGGGAGGTCTAGGAATGCGGTGGAATACATCAGGGGTTGTGTCGCGAGGTCATGCTCCAGGTGCCGCGGGTGTTGCTGGCTTGCTCAAGCAGGCCTTCCAGCGCCTCGGTGTTACCGCTGGAAATCATCAACTCCAGGGCATGTAGGTTGCGTTGAAAGATCTTGGATTGGGCCAGCAGCTCCTCGCGGTTCGAGACCAGGATGTCGCGCCAGACCTTGGGATCGCTGGCAGCAATGCGGGTGAAATCCCTGAAGCCTGGGCCGGCCAATGACAAATAGTCTTGCCCCAGTGGCTGCCCAGAAATCGCGTTCATCAGCGCAAAGGCAATCAGGTGCGGCAGGTGGCTGACGGCGGCAAAGGCGGCGTCGTGCTGTTCAGGCGACATCTTCAACACGCGGCAACCCAGCGCAGTCCACACGTCCACGGCCTTTTGCAATTGCACAGTCAGTGTGCGCTCGATGGGAGTCAGGATGACTTGCCGACCCACATACAGGTCGGGATCGGCGTTGTCTACGCCCGATACTTCCTTGCCGGTGATGGGGTGGGCGGGGACGAAGGAACCAATGTGTTCGCGCAGCGCGCGCCGACCGGCGTCAATGACTTCGCGTTTGGTGGAGCCCACATCCATGACCAACATTTTGTCGTTGACCAAATGCTTGATCGCTTTAAATGTGGCTTCGGTCGCGGCAACGGGCACCGCTATCAGCACAATGTCGGCGCCGGAGACGGCCAACAAGGCGGACGGTGCTTCCACGTCAATAACGCCCATCAGGCGTGCGCGCTCTGTGGTGCTGGGGGATTTGCTGTAGCCCACAACGCGCTTTACCAAGCCTGCGCGTTTGAGTGCGAGTGCAAAAGAGCCGCCCATCAGGCCGCATCCAATTAAGCCAAGCTGTTCAAACATAAAAATTCCTGAATGTTGGCATCAATCGGTCACTGGGTAAGTGCCCAGTACTTTGTAGAAGGCACAGAGGCGCTGCAGCTCTTGAAGTGCCGACGCCACGTTGGACTGCGAGGGATGCCCTTGCAGATCGATGTAGAAATAATATTCCCATTGACCGGTCCGTGCGGGGCGGGATTCGAAGCGCGTCATCGACACTCCGTGGGTCTTGAGCGGCACCAACAGGTCGTGCACGGCACCTGGCTTGTTCGGCACAGACACGATCAGGCTGGTGCAATCCTTGGCCGAAGGCGGCGGCGTGCCCACGGTTTGCGGCAGGCAAATGATGGCAAAGCGTGTGCGGTTGTAGGCTTCGTCCTGGATCGCATGGGCGGCAATGTGCAAACCGAACTGGGTTGCTGCGCGCTCGCTGGCCAGTCCAGCCCACGCGGGGTTGGTAGTGGCCAGACGTGCCCCTTCGGCATTGCTGGACACGGGACGCCGCTCTGCATGCGGCAGATGTTTGGTCAACCAGGCCTGGCACTGCGCCAGCGCCAGCGGATGGGCCAGCACCACCTCTATGCCATCCAGAGAATTCTCCAAGCGCAAGAGGTTATGGCGCACCAATAATGTGACTTCGCCAATGACGTGCGTCGGTGAATGCAGAAACAAATCCAGCGAACGCGTCACCATGCCCTCGGTCGAATTTTCGACGCCAACCACGCCGTATTGGGCGCTGCCAGCGGCGGTGGCGTGAAATACTTCGTCGAAATTGGCGCAATAAATCAAATCGGCGGCACCACCAAAGAACTCAATTGCAGCTTGCTCGCAAAAGGTTCCTGCCGGGCCCAGTACGGCCACCCGCTGCGGTGCTTCCAACGCCAGACATGCGGACATGATTTCGCGCCAGATGTCTGCAACATGGGCGTCCTTCAGGGGCCCGGGATTGGCCTGCTGGATTTTGTCGATGACCTGGGCCACGCGGTCGGGCCGAAAAAATGCAGTGCCTTCGCGCTTCTTGACCTCGCCTACCTTTTCGGCTACCAGTGCGCGGTTGTTGAGCAGCGTTAGTAACTGCTGGTCAATGGCGTCAATTTGAACGCGCAGGTCCGCAAGGCTCGGTAGAGGTGCGCTCGGGTCTGTCATGGTTCTTGGTCGTTACTTTCCACCGTACCGTCCGCCGCAGCGGAGGTGTCGTCGCCTTCGCTTACATTGGCGTCGTTTTCGACAATACGCTGCAGGCCGCTGAGCTTGGAGCCCTCGTCCAAACCAATCAGCGTTACGCCCTGGGTAGCGCGACCCAGTTCACGGATCTCGCTGACGCGGGTACGCACCAACACACCCTTGTCGGTGATCAGCATGATTTCGTCGTCCACATGGACAAGTGTGGCAGCCACGACTTTGCCATTGCGCTCGGTTTGCTGGATCGCGATCATGCCCTTGGTGCCACGTCCGTGGCGGGTGTATTCGGTAATGCTGGTGCGTTTGCCGTAACCGTTTTCGGTGGCGGTCAGCACGCTCTGTTGTTCGTCTCCGGCGACCAACATGGCGATCACGCTTTGGCCCACGTCCAGCGACATGCCGCGCACGCCACGGGCCGCGCGGCCCAATGGGCGCACGTCGTCTTCATCAAATCGAACCGCCTTGCCGCCATCGCTGAACAGCATCACATCGTGTTTGCCGTCGGTCAGCGCGGCACCGATCAGGTAGTCACCGTCATCCAGGTTGACGGCGATGATGCCACCCTTGCGCGGGTTGTTGAATTCGTCCAGTGCGGTCTTCTTGACCGTGCCCATAGACGTGGCCATGAACACATATTGGTCGGCCGGGAAACTGCGCTTTTCGCCGGTTAGCGGCAAGACCACATTGACCTTTTCGCCCTCTTGCAAGGGGAACATGTTGACGATGGGGCGACCACGCGAGCCGCGCGACCCCTGGGGCACTTCCCAGACCTTGAGCCAGTACAAGCGCCCCCGGTTGGAGAAGCACAGGATGTAGTCGTGGGTGTTGGCAATGAAGAGCTGGTCCACCCAATCGTCTTCTTTGGTAGCCGTGGCCTGCTTGCCGCGTCCACCACGCTTTTGTGCCCGGTATTCGCTGAGCGGCTGGCTCTTGATATACCCGCTGTGGCTGAGCGTGACCACCATGTCGGTGGGTGTGATCAGGTCTTCAGTGGAGAGGTCATAGGAGCTGTGCTCGACCAGGCTGCGGCGTGCGCCCAGCTTGGTTTGGCCAAATTCGTGTTTGATAACGCCCAGTTCTTCGGTGATGATGACCGATACACGCTCGGGCTTGGACAGAATATCCAGCAGGTCATCGATCTCGGCCATGACTTCTTTGTATTCAGCGACGATCTTGTCCTGCTCCAGCCCGGTCAGACGTTGCAGACGCATTTGCAGAATTTCTTGTGCTTGCGTGTCAGACAGCCGGTACAGGCCGTCGCTGCCCATGCCGTAAGCCTTTTCCAAACCATCGGGGCGGTAGTCGTCAGCATTGATCAGGCCGCCGTCGGCACGCACGCGGGTCAGCATTTCACGCACCAGCTTGCTGTCCCACGGGCGTGTCATCAACTCGGCCTTGGCCACCGGTGGCGTGGGTGATTCGCGGATGATACGGATGAAGTCGTCGATATTGGCCAGCGCAACCGCCAGGCCTTCCAGCACATGGCCGCGTTCGCGCGCCTTGCGCAGATTGAACACGGTGCGGCGTGTCACCACTTCACGGCGGTGCTGCAAGAACACCTCAATCAGGTCCTTCAGGTTGCACAGCTTGGGCTGACCATTGATCAGCGCCACCATATTCATGCCAAACGTGTCTTGCAACTGCGTTTGCTTGTAGAGGTTGTTGAGCACCACTTCGGGTACGGCGCCACGTTTCAGTTCGATGACCAGGCGCATGCCCGACTTGTCGGACTCGTCCTGGATGTGGCTGATGTCTTCGATCTTCTTCTCGTGGACCAACTCGGCCATGCGCTCTTGCAGCGTCTTTTTGTTGACTTGGTAGGGCAGCTCGTCCACGATGATCGATTGGCGCTGGCCCTTGTCGATGTCTTCAAAGTGGCAGCGTGCGCGCATGACCACCTTGCCGCGGCCGGTGCGGTAGCCGTCTTTTACGCCGTTGATGCCGTAAATAATGCCGGCCGTGGGGAAATCGGGTGCCGGGATGATTTCCATCAGTTCGTCGATGGATGCTTCCGGATTCTTTAGCAGATGCAGGCACGCATCAACGACTTCATTGAGGTTGTGCGGGGGGATGTTGGTGGCCATGCCGACCGCAATACCGCCGGAGCCATTGACCAGCAAATTGGGCAGCCGGGTCGGTAAAACCAGCGGTTCTTTTTCGGAACCATCGTAGTTTGGGCCGAAATCTACGGTTTCCTTGTCCAAATCGGCAAGAAGTTCGTGTGCGATTTTTGCGAGCCGAATTTCGGTGTATCGCATGGCCGCTGCGTTGTCACCGTCTACTGAGCCGAAATTACCTTGCCCGTCCACCAACACATGCCGCATGGAAAAGTCTTGCGCCATACGAACGATGGTGTCGTATACCGACTGGTCGCCATGGGGGTGGTATTTACCGATCACGTCACCCACAATACGGGCGGACTTTTTGTATGCCCGGTTCCAGTCATTGTTGAGCTCGTGCATGGCAAACAGCACGCGCCGGTGCACGGGCTTGAGGCCGTCGCGGGCGTCGGGCAGGGCGCGGCCCACAATTACGCTCATGGCGTAATCGAGGTAACTGCGGCGCATTTCCTCTTCAAGACTGATAGGCAGGGTTTCTTTGGCGAACTGGGTCATGTATGGCTTAAGGCTGTGTCTGGGACAACCGTTGATTCTACGGCGCGCAAGATGTCGTTAGATGGCAACAATCGGGCCAATTGTGCGCAGTTGATTGCTATGGGGTCCAAAAGTCGTCGTTCTGGTATGGCACAATGGCCGGAACGTCCCTTATTTGGGGCGTCCCTAAAATTATTCGCAGCGATGCTGCAGTTTGTTACGCAAAAGGAACGCCATGAAACAATTGAATAGAGTAGCAATCGCCCTCGCTGCTGCAGTCCTCGCTACTGCGGCCGGTGCTCAAGAAATCCACAACTGGAGAAATTCTTCTGGCCAAGTGTGGAAAAACTCCGCAGGCGAGTGCTGGCGCGATAGCGCATGGACACCAGCCACTGCTGCCCCAGGATGCGACGGCGCAATTGTGCCTCCAGCACCCGCTCCCGCTCCTGCTCCCGCTCCTAAGATGGCTCCAGCACCAACACCAGTGCCCGCACCAGTGCCAGCACCAGCTCCCACGCCAGTGGCCAGCAAGGTGACATACGCAGCCGACGCCTTCTTTGACTTTGACAAATCCGTGTTGAAGCCTGAAGGCAAGGCCAAGTTGGACGATCTGGCCGGTAAGGTCAAGGGCATCAACTTGGAAGTCATCATCGCCGTGGGTCACACTGACTCGGTCGGTACCGATGCTTACAACCAGAAGCTGTCGATTCGTCGTTCAGAAGCTGTGAAGGCCTATTTGGTGTCACAGGGTATCGAAAAGAGCCGCATCTACACAGAAGGCAAGGGCGAGAAGCAACCTGTTGCTGACAACAAGACAGCAGAAGGCCGTAGCAAGAACCGCCGCGTTGAAATCGAAGTCGTGGGAACACGCGCTACCAAGTAATTGGAACGGTTTCTACCATCGTCAAAAAACCCGCTTCGGCGGGTTTTTTGTTGCCTGAGCGAATATGGAGCGCAACGCGCGCGCTGGAGCCCCGATTGACACTCCAATGTGTTCATAATTGGGGTATGAGTAACACGACACTGAATGCAGATCCCGCTGAACTGGCTAAATTCTCCGAGTTGGCACACCGTTGGTGGGACATGGACAGCGAATTTCGCCCGCTGCACATGATCAACCCGTTGCGGCTGGACTGGATCCAGTCTATTTGCCCGTTATCTGGCGCGACTGCTTTGGATGTAGGGTGTGGCGGTGGCATTCTGGCTGATTCCATGGCCCGTCGGGGTGCCGATGTATTGGGCATTGACCTATCCACCAAAGCCCTCAAAATTGCCGAACTGCACGCATTGGAAGCGCAGACCCCCCATATTGCCTACCGAGAGGTCAGCGTGGAAGGTTTGGCAGCCGAAGTGCCGGGCTCATACGATGTGGTGACTTGCATGGAGATGATTGAGCATGTCCCAGATCCGGCTTCGGTGGTGCGGGCTTGTGCGGGTTTGGTCAAACCAGGGGGCTGGGTTTTCTTTTCCACGCTGAACCGAAACGCAAAGTCATTCATGCTGGCCATCGTGGGTGCCGAATATGTGCTCAACATGCTGCCGCACGGCACGCATGAATATGCCAAGCTGATCCGCCCCAGTGAGTTTGCGGGGTTTTGCCGTGCTTCGGGGCTCGAACTCACGGCCACGCGAGGCATGGAGCACAACCCGTTGAGGGGCCGTTACTGGTTGAGCGGGGATACGAGCGTGAACTACATGTTCGCGGCCCGCATGCCCGCTGAAGCCTGACGGTGCACCACATGTTTACCAACACCAGCGCAGTGCTGTTCGACCTCGACGGCACGCT
>JBBQBG010000190.1:0-7739 GCA_038317285.1 Burkholderiales bacterium
CTGGCAGACGGCACAGCAGACAGCGCGGCCTACCTGGGCCAGCACGGGGCCGCCTTGCAATTTGCCCGCCACAACCGGCAGTGGATTGCACAGCGCCTGCTGGCCAATGTGCGCGGCGAAGGCCGCAGCCTGCTGGACGTGCACCACAACTTTGTGGCCCAGGCCACGGTGGATGGCAGCACGGGCTGGCTGCACCGCAAAGGCGCCACACCCTCGGACCAGGGCGCTGTGCTGATACCCGGTTCGCGTGGTGACTACAGCTACCTGGTGCAAGCCACGCAGCCTGACGACGCCTCACTGCGGTCCCTGGCCCATGGGGCCGGTCGCAAGTGGATGCGCACGGCCTGCAAAGACCGCTTGTTCAAGCTGATGACGCCCACACAACTGGGTCGCACCGCACTGGGCAGCCGCGTGATCTGCAACGACCGCGCGCTGATCTACGAAGAGGCACCCCAGGCCTACAAGAACGTGGACAGTGTGGTGCAAGACCTGGTGGGTGCAGGCTTGATTCGCCTGCTGGCGCGGACCAAGCCGGTGCTCACCTACAAGACCCGCGGGGAGTGCTGCGCATGATGGTGTTGCTACAACTCTCGGCCAACACAGGCCCCGAAGAATGCTGTTTGGCGGTGTGCAAGGCGCTGGCCTTTCTGACCCAGGAAGCAGCCACACTGGCCGTGCAGGTGGCGGTGGTGGAACAGGTTCCGGGCAATAAACCTGGCAACCTGCGCTCCGTCTTGCTGGCGCTGGACGGTGCGCAGGCGCAGGCCCTGGCGCAGCGCTGGCAAGGCAGCGTGCAATGGGTGTGCGCCAGCCCCTACCGGATCGGCCACCCGCGCAAAAACTGGTTCATTGGCGCCGACATCTTTGAGCCCGACACCGCGCCCGCGGATAGCGCGGCCCTGCTGGACAAAGATCTGCGTTTTGAGACCTTGCGCTCCAGCGGCCCGGGTGGCCAGCACGTCAACACCACCGACTCGGCCGTGCGCGCCACGCACATGCCAACGGGCCTGAGCGTGAAGGTGCAAACCGAGCGCAGCCAGCACGCCAACAAGCGCCTGGCCCGCGCGCTGCTGGCGCACAAGCTGGCGGCATTGGCCCAGGACGCAGCGGGCCAAAGCCGCGCCGAGCGACGCATCCAGCACCACCAGGTGGAGCGGGGCAACGCCGGCCGGGTTTTCAAGGGGGAGGCGTTTCGGTTGCATAGCTAGGCAGAGAGTGCTGCCAGTGCTGCAGCACTTTCTCAATCCGCCGAGCAGGTATCAACCCGGTCAGCGCAACCGGCAACTCGGAAAAATGGTTTTGACCCATCCAGCCGGTGGTCCCCGTGTTGCCCGATCGGCCTTTTGCGCCTCAGCACTTTAGCGCCAAGCGCCGCCATGGGTAGCTGCAATCGTGGCAAGTTGGCCACAAGCCTTGAAGTACATAGTCACCGCCGCCCAACTCTTGCATTTGCCACTGGCGAGACCTGTGCTTCAATGGAGTTGTTCTCTTAGTCGTTTGTTTTTGCCGTTGTACTGGGTTCATAGTTATTGCAAAGGAGGCCGCCATGGATTCATCTCGCAGTCTTGTTCCGCAGTCTTCCTTGTTCCAGCTTCCCATCGCGCAGATGCGCCGCGTGTTCCAGCCCGATGAGGTCGAACGCAAACTCGCCAAATTGCAGGACAACGACCACGACAGCCTGCGCGCCACCTACCGGCGCATGCTGGAGCGCGGGCCGCAGCGCTTTTCGGTCAAGCCTTCCGGTGTGCCCGATATGGCCAACCTGTACAACACCCTGCCCAATTTCACCGAGGTGCTGGACGACGTCAAACGCCACGTCGCGCTGGCCCAGGACAGCCGCGATGCACTGGAGGTCACGCCCATGCTGTTGCTAGGCCCACCCGGCATTGGCAAGACCCATTTCGCCCGCAAGTTGGCCGACCTGCTGGGCACTGGCATGAGCCTGGTGCCGATGAGCTCGATGACCGCTGGTTGGCTGCTGTCGGGTTCTTCTTCGCAATGGAAGGGTGCCAAGCCCGGCAAGGTATTTGAGGCCTTGGTGGATGGCGAATATGCCAACCCGGTGATCGTGGTCGACGAAATTGACAAGGCCAGTGCCGATGCCCAATACGACCCGCTGGGCGCGCTGTACAGCCTGCTGGAGCACGACACTGCGCAGAACTTTACTGACGAGTTTGCCGAAGTGTCCATCGATGCCAGCCAGGTGATCTGGGTCACCACGGCCAACGACGAACGCGGCATTCCGGCCCCCATTTTGAACCGCATGAATGTGTTCCAGGTGGAAGCACCGACTCTGGAGGCTGCGCGCCAGATTGCGCGTGATTTGTACCAGAGCATCCGCAACGACCACGGCTGGGGTACGCGCTTTGGGCCAGAGCCCGGCGACGACGTGCTGGATCAATTGTGTATGCTGCCCCCGCGCGACATGCGCCGCGCGCTGATGACGGGTTTTGGCAATGCGCGATTGGATGGACGCGCCGACATCACCGTGGCCGACCTGCCCCGGCCCGGAGGCAAGAAGGGCTCCATGGGTTTTATGCAGTAGCGCGGAACAAAAATAATAGGGAGCTTAGCGATGGCGTCGTTGAATCCGTCTTACCTGACATCCTTCTGGTCACAGTCCATGCTCGAGGTCAACTTGCTGATCTTCCTGTACCTGGCCGGTGCCCTTGCATTGGGTTTGTTGTTGGGCTACGAGCGCTCTTACCACGGGCGGGCGGCGGGCATGCGCACCTATGGCATTGTCTGCATGGCATCGGCCGCGTTGACCGTGTTTTGCGGCTACCCCGGGTTCTGGTGGGGCGGCGGCCATATGCCGGTTGCCATAGACCCCACGCGGGTCATACAGGGCATCGTGACGGGCGTAGGCTTCCTGGGCGCGGGCGTCATCATGAAGGAAGGGCTCAACATCAGTGGCCTCACTACGGCGGCATCGATCTGGGCATCCAGCGCGATTGGTGTGCTGGTGGGGCTGGGGTTCTTCGGCGCCGGTATTCTGATGACTTTGATGTTGCTGTCGCTCATGATGTGGGCGCCCAAACTCGAAGCGCGGCTGCCATCGCGCCGTGCCATGGGGGTGGTGCTGGGCTTCAGACCGGGCTTTGAGCCACACGAGTCGACACTCAAAACCACTATCCGCCAGTGGGGCTACATCGTCGCCGAAGGCTCGCTCAATATCACTGCCAACCAGCACACCATCCAGTGGAATTTTGTGATGGTGGCGCTGCGCAGCAAGCCCGAGCCCAACTCCCTGTTTGAACTATCGCGCAAACTGCGCGAGGTGGAGGGTGTGGACAGCCTACAGATCAGTCACGCGCGGAACTGAGTGCCCCACTGAGTACGCGGGCCAGCCACTGGCAAACAGCGCTGTTGGCATCCTCCAGTCCATGTATCACCGTGAAGTGATTGGTGCCTGGATGCTCTTGCAATGTAGATGTATTGCCCGCAGCTTGCCAGGCGCCATGGTAGGCACTTGATTGACGGGCGAACTCGGCACTCTCCAACCCGCCCCAGGTGATCCACAGCGGCGTCGCGCACGGGCGCGCCATGAACGCGGGCGAATTGCGCCGGATGATGCCATCGTCCAATTGGATCATCGGCTGCAGGTAGCTGAAGCGCAACGGCTCCAAGTCAAACAAACCGCTGAAGGCAATCGCCCCAGCAAAAGGATCTTGCGGCAAACCGTAGTCGCGCGCCCACTCGGTTTGCAGGCACATGGCAGTCAGATGGCCGCCGGCCGAATGGCCACCGATGGCAACCCGCTTGGTATCGCCACCGTGCTGGTCAATATTGCGCAGCACCCAAGCCAAGGCCGATCGGCATTGGCGTGTAATTTCATCAATCGTGACCGTGGGGCACAGCGCGTAGTTGACGACCACCGTGGTGATGCCCAGCGCGTGCAGACCCAGCGCTACACCGCTGAAATCTTTGCTGGACAAGGCGCGCCAATAGCCACCGTGGATGAAGACAAACACCGGCGCGTTGGGCACATCCGCCGGGAAAATATCCAGTGTCTCTTCCACCGTGGGCCCGTAGGGCACATCCAGCACGCAACGCAGTTCCGATCTGGCACGGTTGGCCTGGGCCGTGAAGTGCTGCATGGGCTGGTCGGTGGGAACCAGCGCCAGACTGGGGTTGTACTGGGCGTCTATTTGCGCCTGGGTTTCAAAGTCGCGGTACAGCTTGCGCATGGAGGCCTTTGTGTATGCATGGGGATGTGGAGATTATCCGCATCCTTTGCCCCCCGCCACCGCTGTGTGTCAGTTTAGGAACGACTCTGCGCGGTTCTCAAAGTCGTCGGCATCAATCGCTGCATCAAAGGCGGCCCGGCTGGCCAAGGCTTCCTTGGTGTAAGGGATCAGCGGCTTGTCCAGCGGGCGCAGCTTGTGGCGGCGCAGCCCACGCAGTTGCTGCGAGCGCTCCATGGTTCGCAGAACCAATTCGGGTTCCATCATCAGGCTGAAGGGATTGAGTGCCAGGGCTGCTGTTGTCATGGTGGTTCTCCGGTTGGATCCTGCGCCAAGGAAAAGGTTTGGCGCTTGATGCAACTGTAGTCACTCCGCTGCGAAACTGGAGTCAGCCAACGGATAGAAAGCGTGTAGGAATTTGCCTTACACGGCCCAGCGCCAGGGCTAGATCTGGTCGGCTACTGTGAGGATGCGCGCCCGCACGCTCTTGCCCTTGACCTTGCCCGCATTCAGCTTGGCACAGGCCCGCGTGGCCACGTCACGGGCTACCGCTACAAAGGTGCAGAACTCGGTGACCTGGATCTTGCCGATCTGCTCGCGCGTGTAGGCCGGTCCACCCTCTTCGCTGGTCAAGGCACCCAGTACATCGCCTGGGCGAATCTTCTCTTTGCGTCCACCCAAAATCTGCACCGTCACCATGGGCGGCAGCAGCGGTGCGGTGCTGGTCTCGGTCAACGTGTCCAGCGGGTACCAGGTCGAGGGTTGGTTCTGGTACTGTTCAATCTTGCCGACCCGGCCCATGTCATTGAGTATGGCCAGGCTGAGCGCCAAGCCAGTGGCACCAGCCCGCCCGGTGCGGCCCACGCGGTGCACGTGCACCTCGGGGTCGGGCGTGATGTCGACGTTGATGACCGCCTCCAACTGGTTGATGTCGAGCCCGCGTGAGGCCACGTCAGTCGCCACCAGTACCGAGCAACTGCGGTTGGCAAACTGGGCCAGCACCTGGTCGCGTTCACGTTGCTCCAGCTCGCCATACAGCGCCAACGCGTAGAAACCTTCGGCTTGCAACAAGGTCACCAGGTCTTTGCACTGCTGCTTGGTGTTGCAAAAGGCCAGCGTGCTAACTGGGCGGAAGTGGCGCAGCAACTGACCCACTACATGCAGGCGGGTCGGGTGGGTGACCTCGTAAAAGCGCTGCTCGATCAGGCTTTCGGTCTTGGGTGGCGCCACTTCCACGCGTTGCGGGTCGCGCATGAATTGTTTAGCCAGTTTCTCGATGCCTTCTGGGTAAGTAGCCGAGAACAGCAAGGTTTGGCGATCGGCCGGGCACTGCTTGGCCACCTTGGTGATGTCGTCAAAAAAGCCCATGTCCAACATGCGGTCGGCTTCATCCAGCACCAAAGTGTTGAGGCCTTCCAGGGTCAGGTAGCCGCGCTCCAGGTGGTCCATGATGCGGCCGGGGGTGCCCACTACGATATGCGCGCCGTTTTCTAGCGAGGCGCGTTGGCCCCGCAAGGGAATGCCGCCACACAGGGTGACGACCTTGACGTTTTCCTCGGCCCGCGCCAACCGGCGGATTTCCACCGCCACTTGGTCGGCCAGTTCGCGCGTAGGGCACAGCACCATGGCCTGCACCGCAAACCAGCGCGGATTGAGCTTGGCCAACAGCGCAAGCGCAAAGGCCGCTGTCTTGCCACTACCGGTTTGGGCCTGGGCAATCAGGTCCTTGCCGGCCAGTGCGATGGGCAGGCTCGCGGCCTGGATCGGCGTCATGTCGTTGTAGCCAAGCTGTTGCAGATTGGCGAGGGCCGCGGGAGATAGCGCGAGTTCGTTGAAAGACTTTGTCATCCGTCCGATTATCCGCCCCCCATGAACGCAGTCTGAACAGCCCAAGGCCAGTGCGACTTATTTAAGTTGTAAAGCGTGCTTGACATTCACAGTAGGCCACGCCACAATTTGTAAAGTTTGTTTTACATGGAGATTTGATGAACCACGACGACACCCCCGCTGCAGCGCAGCTCGCCTACTTAGTCAAGGTCCTGGCCTGGCTGTTGGCATTAACAGGTTTAGTGCTGCTGGCAATTTGGTTGCCGCTGGGCAACCTGACGGCTGCACAGCAACTTACGGCTACAGCGGTACTAGTCCTAGCCGCCTTGGCCCTATCGCATGTGGCGCGGCGCGCTTATCAACGCAGCGACGAGATGCTGCAACTTCAGCACCAGCGCGCCAGCATGCATGCGTTGGCGTGGTGTGCAGCGGCCACCGCCGTGTGTGGCGTGCTGCAGGCAGCAGACTGGTTGCCGATGTTCAGCCAATTTTGGACACTGGGTTTCGTCATCGTGGTGTGGGCCCTGGCGCTGGTCTGGGCGGACCACCAACACAAAGCATGAAGGCGCACAACATGACCACACCATCCCATTCCAAGACCCCTGTATATTCCCCCGCCACCGTATTGGTAACAGGCGCGTCTGGCTACCTTGCCTCTTGGATCGTGCTGCAGCTTTTGCAGCAGGGTCATCGCGTGCATGGCACCGTGCGCAGTCTGCAAGACGCGGCCAAGGTGCAGCACCTGCAAGACATGGCCGCCCGCCACCCTGGCCAGTTGCAGTTGTTCGAAGCCGACCTGATGCAAGAAGGCAGCTTTGAGGCCGCCATGAAGGGTTGTGGCCTGGTCGTGCATGCGGCTTCCCCGTATTTTTTGAATCCACCCAAGGACGCCCAGCGCGAGCTGGTGCAGCCCGCGGTGGAGGGCACGCGCAATGTGCTCGTTAGCGTTAACCGTTGCAAAAGCGTGCGCCGTGTCGTACTCACCAGCAGCATCGCCGCGCTGTACAACGACGCCCGCGATGTCGGCGCCGACGCACAGCACACCGTGCAGGAAGGCAACACCAACCCCAACCAGCAGGTGAGCCACAACCCGTATGCCTACTCCAAGACCCAGGCAGAACAAGCCGCCTGGGCGATGCACCGCCAGCAGCAGCGTTGGGAGTTGGTGAGCATCCACCCCGGTGCGATCTTTGGTCCGTCGCTATCGCGCCGGGTCGACGCCAGCAGTGTCGCGATGGTGGTGCAATTTCTGCAAGGTGCCTTTCGCTCCGGCGTGCCGCGCCTGTGGTTGGGCGTGGTGGATGTGCGTGATGTGGCGAAGGCCCATGTGCAGGCGGCGTTGCTGCCGACAGCAAGTGGTCGCTACCTGGTGGTGGCGCACAGCCTGCGTTTGCTGGAAATGGCCCAATGCATGCAACTGCAGGGCTTGGGCATCGCCGACAAGCTACCACGCAATGAAGCGCCAAAATGGCTGATGTGGCTGATCGGCCCGCTGGTAGGGTTACGTCGAAAATATATAGCGCGCAACGTCGGTCATCCGCTGTACTTCAACAGCGCCCGCAGCCAGACAGAACTGGGTCTGCAATGGCATACGGCAGCCGACACGCTCAATGACCAGATCCGCCAGATCGTGAAGGACGGCCTGTTGCTGCGGAGGCCAGCATGAACAACGTACTCAAGGAACTGCGCACCGCGCGGGGCCTGACCCAGCAGCAATTGGCAGAG
>JBBQBG010000191.1:0-7696 GCA_038317285.1 Burkholderiales bacterium
TTTGCCAGTCTGTACAACCAAAGCGCCACCGATGGCTGGCGCGACGATGTGTTCGCCCGCAAGATCCGCTACCGCACGGATAACCTGTTGCTGGTGCAGCAACTGCTGCAGCAAGGCCGCGCGTTGGCCTATTTGCCCGACTACGCCATCACTGCCTGGCAACTACAGACCGTGCCCGTCACCGGCTGCCCCTACCGTTGTGTGCAAGAGGTGGCCATGGTCTACCGGCCATCACTCGGCCAGGGCTGGGTGGCGTATCTGGCCGATGCCTTTCAGGGCAGTCGATTCGATTGACGTATAGCGCGGTTGTACCGGTCAATCATGTCGTCAAAGTCTCCTTTGGACGGGAAGAACGATGACTTGAGTGACCGGTAACGGCCCAGCAATTCACTCATGTAGTCAGCGAGCGAGTTGTACCGACTGGCGTTGCTGCTGTCGGATTGTGCAAGGTCACGAACTTCCGCAGTGGACTTTTCCAGCTTCTGGGCCAAAGGGTCGCCTGCAGCCGTTTTGCTTTTGTCACGGAAGTCAGACGGCGCGTCAAACAAATCAATCAAGTCGCTGGAGTACAGCAGGGTTTCAGCGGCGGCGGCACTGAGGTCTTCTTTGGCTGATCGCAAGCTGGCGATGCGCGCAATGCGGTCGGCGCGCGCTGCGACTTCTAGCTCCTCGCCCATGCGGGCATGGTCCTCGATGAACCTGGCCCAACCGGCAACATAGGGCGCGTCCATTTCGCGGCCCAGGGCAAATTCGTCTTCCAAGTATTTCTTGGACGAAACGTAATCTTCCATTTTGCGACTTAGCCGCAGCAAGGGGTCGCCATTGGCAAACAGGGCCTTGGCCGCAGCATCGAGCTTGGCGTAAGGCCCGGCATCGGCAATGGCTACTCCGATACGCAAGGCCTCTACCGCGTTGCGCAGCATAGAGGTGTTCATGTAGCGCGTGGGTTCACCGCCACCGCCCGATGAGCGGTTCGCCAGGTTCTGTGATTTGTACTTGGCCAGCAGGTCTGGCATTCCCTTGGTGCCCCCGTAAAACATGCCATTGACCGCGTTGAACGCCTTGACGTAGGCGTTGTACTTGTCGGTTGAATCCGGTGTTTCTTCTGTCGTGGCGGTGTTGCCTTGCGCCATGGCAGCAGTGGGCAAAACCAGCAGTGCGCAGATGGCGACGATACCGGCACCCACCAGGTTGCGAATGGGCATAAGCCGTTGCAGGGATACAGGTTTCATTGTGGGAAAAAAGATCATGTTCATGTTTCAAGGGGTCAAGGAATCCATCGATGCCTCGCAAGGGGCTTGCCCCAATGGTACCGGTTGCGTTGATGGGTCGAAGGACCTGTCGCACGCAGACTAGGCTGAAGGCGGGTGGTTGGCTCCACCATTTTTTTCTCGCAACAGCGCCTCAAAGGCCAGCGCCGGGATCGCTTTGCTGTAAAGGTAGCCTTGCATCTGGTCGCAACCGTGCGCGCGCAAGAAACTGAGTTGCTCCTGTGTCTCCACACCTTCGGCAATCACTTTCAGGCGCAAACTGTGCGCCAGTGAAACAATGGCCCCAACGATGGCCGCATCGTCAGCATCCACGGTGATATCAGCGACGAAAGACTGGTCGATTTTCAACACATCGATGGGGAACCGCTTGAGGTAGGACAGGCTCGAATACCCCGTGCCAAAGTCATCAATGGCGATGTGAATGCCCAGGGACTTGAGGTTGCGTAACACCGCAATCACAGAATCCACATCGCTCATGATCATCGACTCGGTCAGCTCCAGCTCCAGATAGTTGGGCTCCAGGCCCGAGCTTGCCAGCGCATCCGAGATCGTCTGAATCAGCGCGGCTTGTGCAAATTGGCGCGCCGACAGATTCACCGCGACCCGCAGGTCCCCAAACCCTGCTGCTTGCCAGGCCTTGGTCTGGTGGCATGCGGTGTGCAAGACCCACGCGCCAATGGGAACAATCAGTCCGGTCTCCTCCGCCAGGCCGATGAAGCGCGAGGGAGCAATCAGGCCGTGCACCGGATGGTTCCAGCGGACCAGGGCCTCCATCCCCACCGCCATCCCGCTGTCAATGCTGACCTGGGGTTGGTAGTGGACTTCAAACTCATTGCGCGCCAATGCGTGTCGCAGATCGGCTTCCAGGGTCAGACGGTCCAAGGTGCGGGCGTTCATCTGCGGTGCATAGAACTGGAAGGTGTTGCGGCCCATTTCCTTGGCCCGGTGCATGGCAATGTCCGCATGTTGTATCAACTTCTCGGCGGTGGCCCCGTCCGCAGGGTGGCTGGCAATGCCCATGCTGCAAGTCAGCACAAATTCATGGCCTTCGACCGTCAGGGGCTCAGCCACGGCGTCCAGAATACGCTGCAGCAAGGCCATGCCAGGCCCCTCACTCAGTTGCCCGTGCAACACCAGCACAAACTCGTCACCCCCCAGCCTGGCCACGGTGTCGGCGTCGCGCACTGCGAACTGCAATCGTGCGGCCAGCGCTCTCAACAGGGTGTCGCCGGCGGCGATGCCCACGGTATCGTTGATGAACTTGAACCGGTCTACGTCGACAAACACCACCCACACGGGCTGCTTGTTCCGCTCCGCGCTTGCTATGGCATGGGTCAGCCGGTCGCGCAGCAGGTTGCGGTTGGCCAAACCCGTCAGGTTGTCGTGGTGTGCCTGAAACTCCAGTTCAGCCTCGAATTGCATCACGGACGTGATGTCGTACTGGGCCACCACAAAGTGGCTGATGGAGCCATCGGTATCCTGCACGGGGGCAATGAAAAGCTCATTCCAGTAGCCGGTTCCGTCTTTGCGGTAGTTGCGCAGCAGGGCCCGCCCTTCGCGCTTTTCCCGCAGGGCCGCGCGGATCTCGTCAATGTTGCGCTGGTCTTTGCTACTGCCTTGCAGCGAGGCCAGGCTATTGCCCACCACTTCCGCAGCCAGGTAACCCGTGATCCGCTCAAAGGCCGGGTTGACATACTCAATGGCATAGTCTGGTCCATCCGCGCTACAGATGATGACCGCATGGGTGGACACCTCGATCACCCGCTCGCGCAAACGCAGGGACTTTTCCGTGCGCTCCCGCACGGCCAGGTCTTCGGTCAGGCGCAGATTGGCAAAATGCAGCGATGCCGTGCGTTCGGCAGTGACCCGCTCGATCGTCACCTTGCGCGATGCCAGTGTGTAGACATAGGCCGCTGCCAGCAGACTGGTTAATAGACCGGCAAACAAGACGTACAGAGAGCCGCGGTTGTGGCGTGTGAACAGCACGGGTTGTTGCACCACCTGGACAAGCCAGGGTTTTTCTGCCAGTTCAAACGACTGGTGGGTCGTCTCAACGTTATTGAAAAAGAGCCAGGACGGCAGTGCCGTAATGGCGCCCCACCAAGGTCCGGGCGCGTGATCCAGCGGCGTTCCATGGCTGGCGACCAGGTGCGCGGAATCGGCCTCTAGGCTGTCGTACACCGCAATCTGCATTCCGGGAATGGTGGGCAGACCACCCGCCCCCAGAATGGACTCGATGAGGCCGCTGACCTGAAAAACAGCCGCCGTTTCACCGATTGCCGTTTGTTGGATGTTTTCGCGGTTGACTGCGGTCTCACCGAGTCGGTAGACCGGCGCCACAACTACGAATCCGGCGCGCCCCCCTTTTTGCTGAACCAACGCCGTCAAGCCCGTGGCTGTCGCCTGCCCGCTGGACTCGGAAGCATTGCGCGCCGCAATCCGATCTGCCGACATGGCGGTGTCCAGACCCAGAGCCGCTTCATTGCCGGTCAGGGGCTCGATGTAGTCCACGACGTTGTAGCTTTTGCGCACGCCCGCAGTCTGTGGCTTGCCGTTGGCCACTTCGGTAATGGCGAAGCCAGGGTACAGCCGTTGCATGGCTGCCTCATAAGCGCGCCGGTCACGCTGGGCAACGATCCGCTGAAAGCTCAGTGCCTGAATACTGGGGTTGCGCTCCAACAGCGGCGTGGTGAACGAACGAAATTGTTCACGGTTGACGATGCCAACCACATGGAACAAGTGGTTCACCACCCGGACCTGGTCCACGGCATCGTGCAGCCCGGTGGTGACTGCGGCCACCCTCAGCCCAGCCTGTTGCTGAAATTGGAGATTGAATTGATCGACTTCGGATCTGCGCTCGGACACGAACAACAAGCCCGTGAGGGACAGGCCCATGAGAAGTGCAATCAGCGCCGATACCGATACGGAAAATCGTACGCGGTAGACAAACTTGTACAAGCCCCCTCCTGTAGATGCCTGTGTGGGCCGTGCTCGGATACCCGCCTACACAGTCAATGTGGCATGACTATACGGCAGCGCGGAGGGGTTGTGCGCATTCCGAAATGAAGGCGAGCCAATATCTCACCGATAGCCCTCGTGGAATATGCCTGATGCGCTAGTAAATCAATAGCAACCTACGTACGTCGGGCAGTACCTCCACCAGATGTCCCTGGGACAGTGCGTCGCCCAGACCGCAGCGCGGCGCCTGGATCAGGCCCAGTCCAGCCAGGCAGGCGGACTGGTAGGCCTCGGCGCACCAAGTATGCGGGGCTGGCGCAGTCCACCATGGGTAGGGCAAAGCCGCGTGGCCTGCAAAGGCAGATCCAAACCGCCGCCAGAGCAGCGCCACCTCGGGTAATGGTGATTTCATCTGCGCGCAGGTCGCGGCGCCGATTCACACCGACTCCGTCGGGATTCACCGACAACAACCGACACAAAAGGTAGTCTAAGTCATTGATTTAATTGACTTTTCTTTCTGGCACGTTTCTTGGGTACTGCCCTGCTTGAGAAAACGCAGTCAGAAGCCTGGCATCAGGCTAAGAGCCAATAGGTTGGTGCATTGAACCGATGGGGCATTCGCTCCGACTGACAGGCGTAGCCATTTTTCGGCCACTTGCCACAACGAAAGTCACTATGAAAACTTGTCGACCACCCACCTTTTCCGACTACGTCCGGCACGCTTCAACGCGGACTCGCGGATGGTCGTCGACTTGGCCCATGGGGCCTGTCTTGCGCGGCACCGCCCTGGTGTCGGCCGCCTGGTTGACCTGCGCAGTCGCATTGGCTGGGCCTACAAAGCCTGTTGGGCCCGCTGCAAACCCCGCTCTTGCACTGCCTGGCGCCATAGCGCTGCCGGCTGGCATCAAGCCCGCGGTGCCCGTGGAAAAAACCATGCTGGAGAAGGCCGAGCTCCATCAGTTTGACTGGAGGGACTGGCTCGAATTCAAAGTGGACCAGAACTAGGCCGCGGCTTGCCGTGCCCGAAATTGAAACCTATGAACACCCTCACACATCCCGCGACTAATTTGTCGTACTTACAAGGAAGAATATGACGATCCGCTCAACCGCCGCCCTGCTTGCCACAAGCCTTTTATGTCTGCAAGCCAACGCGGGCAATACCCTGCCCATAGGCCAGATGCCGATTCCCATCGCCCAACGAAGCGCACCTCCGTTGCCGGGCGCACCATCCGCAGTCGTGGCCAATACGAATAGCGTACTGAGCGTTCGCGCTTCTGTTGTGTTGTCTGCTGACAATGCCATCCTTGCAGATGGCGGCTCCGTCGACCTCAAGGCCACATTGCGGGACAAGGTCAGCAATGCGCCATTGAACGATCAGACCGTGACCTTCACCATCGACGGCGTGCCTGCAGCGGTCATCAAGACCGACGCGAGTGGACTGGCGTGGGTCAAGGGGCATAAGGCACCGTCCAATATGGCGCTGGGCGCCCACAAAATGGAAGCAAACTTTGCAGGTACTGGTGCGCTGTTGCCGGCTACAGCACAAAGTAACTTCGGCTTGATTGCCTCCTCGGTCGATTTGACCTTGAATGCAAATTCCGGGCTGCTCCCAACCGACCACCCAGAGGTTGCTTATAAGGGTGATAAGTTTGCCGTGTCCGGAAAACTGATACGCCATACCGACGGTCAGGGATTGGCCGGCAGGAAGATCCGTTTATTGGTGGGTAATTCAGAAGTCGCTCTCGAACCCGTCAATCCCGTTGATAGCTCAGGAAACTTTACTTTTCATGCGATCTGGCCCGACAACGCGATTGGCACAGTCCCAGTGAAAGTTGTGTTCGACGGTGGCGATAAGCTGCTTCCGGCAGCGTCCAACATTCTCAATATCAAGGGCTCGACTATGGGTGCCCCGTTGAAATTGTCAGTTGATTTCATGCCCAAGAGTGTCTCGCCGGGCCAAATAGTGGTCATCAGCGGCTGGCTCAAGACTCAGCCCGTCGCCGGGATATCCATAGCGATCTCTGGTCAAAAGGTCAATTTCTATGCATATCAGCATGGTGGCGGTGGCAATATCGCAGGCGGCGAGACGTTGATCGGTTCGGCTATATCCAAGCCCGATGGCAACATCTCTATTCAGTGGAACGCAAAGCACCACTATTCGGATCAATTCAAGAGTTCGTACCACTCATTTGTGGCGCGTCTCGACAAAAATGGTGTCAACTTCAACATGCCAGCTGTCGACACGGGCACGCTGGAAGTCAAAGGATGGTAACTATGAGCGATTGACATAGTCACGCATTACGACATTGAGCCAGTCCATGATCACTCGCACCCGTGCCGACTGGTTGCGCCAGTTCTCTTAGACCAAGGCCAGCGGCATGGTTCGCCCACGCAAGCCGGGCAACACTTCTACCAAGCGACTATCGGCAGGTGCATCGCCCCAGCCCGACAGCGGCGCCGCGATCAGGCCCAGATCGGCCAGACAGGCGCTCTGGTAGGCCTCGGCGTTGTTGACGGTCAGCGGGCCACCCTTGGGCAGGCCCAGGTCCAGCGCGACCACGATGTAGTGCTGACCTATTAATCGCAAAAGGCCAACGCGGACGCCGTGGTCGCGCAGATTGAAGCGCTCGGCCGCAAGGCCTTGGCGCTGCCGCTGGATGTGGCCGACAGCAGCAGCTTCGCCGCCTTTGCTGCGCAGTTGCGCCAAGGCCTGCAAGCGCAGTGGGGCCGTGAGACCTTTGACATCCTGGTCAACAACGCTGGCGCCGGCCACCATGCGTCGCTGATAGAGACCACGGCCGAGCAGTTCGACAGCTTGGTCAACATGCACTTCAAGGGCGTGTTCTTCCTGACGCAAACACTGTTGCCGCTGATGGCGGACGGCGGGCGCATCGTCAATGTGTCCTCTGGCCTGAAGCGCTTTGCGCTGCCCGGCTACAGCGCCTATGCCGCCATGAAGGGCGCGGTCGAAGTGCTGACCCGTTACATGGCCAAGGAGCTAGGCCCGCGCGGCATCGCCGTCAACACCGTGGCGCCGGGCGCGATTGCGACCGATTTTGGCGGCGGTGCGGTGCGTGACAACGCGCAGCTCAATGCGTTCGTGGCGTCACAAACCGCGCTGGGGCGCGTGGGCGAGGCGGATGATATCGGGGCCATGGTGGCGTCGCTGGTGGGTGAGGGCAACCGCTGGGTCAATGCCCAGCGGATTGAGTTCGGGCGGGATGTGTGTTTGATTGAGGTGCCTCTCCGTTACCCATTGATTCACTCGTGCTAGTAGACCAGAATTTTGTACATGTATAGAATACTGGTCATGAGTCCAGCCCGTCCAAATATCGGAGAAGCGCTCCGTTCTGCTCGCCTAGCCAAATCCCTGTCGCAACAAGCCTTGGCCGCTGCGGTGGGCATCAGCCGTACTACGCTGATCCAAATCGAAAAGGGTAAGGATGCCCAAATGTCCAGTGTGGAAA
>JBBQBG010000192.1:0-7631 GCA_038317285.1 Burkholderiales bacterium
CTGTCTTCATCAGCGCTGACCCCGCTATCAAATCACTTGCCGACCTCAAGGGCAAGACGCTGAGCTTTGGTTCGCAGTCCAGCACTTCGGGGCACCTGATGCCGCGTCACTTTCTGCTGGAGGCCAAGATCGACCCCGACAAGGACTTGAAACGTGTCGCGTTTTCGGGCGCACATGATGCCACCATTGCCGCAGTCGCGGCTGGCAAGGTGGATGCTGGCGCGCTCAACATCTCGGTGTGGGACAAGTTCGTTGCGGACAAAAAGGTCGATCCGACCAAGGTGCATGTGTTCTTCACAACCCCCACCTATTACGACTACAACTGGACGGTGCACGCGGACATGCCCCAAGCCTTGCGTGACAAGATAACAAAGGCCTTCACCGACCTCAACAAAGACACACCCGAGGGCAAGGAAATTTTGGAGCTGCAGCGCGCCACCCGTTTCATTCCCACCAAGGCGGAGAATTACAAAGGCATCGAGGCGGCGGGTCGCAATGCCGGGCTGATCAAGTAGTCGTCCCTTGCTGATTCCAAGAGTCTGAGCATACAGGGCGCAGCATGCAAGTCTCGCTCGTGTCGTGCAGTGCCCGCCACCCGACGTCCGCGGCACACCTGCGTCCGGCGCTGAAGGATGTCACGCTGCAGGTGGCGGCTGGCGAGCAGGTTGCGGTGATTGGCCCTTCCGGTGCGGGCAAGACCAGCCTGCTGCAGGTCATGGCCTGTGCCATGCGGCCCAGCGCTGGCGACGTGCTGCTGGCTTCTCAAGATCCTTGGGCAGTATCCCCGCGCGAACTGCAAGCCTTGCGGCGTAGCCTGTTTTTGGCTCCACAGGTGCCGCCGCTGCCACCACGCCAGCGTGTCGTGACCGCCGTGTTGGCTGGCCAACTGCCGCACATGGGGTTGTGGCGCAGCCTGCGCAATCTGTTTTACCCGCTGGATATTCCTGCAGCAGACGCAGCCTTGGAGGGCTTTGGCCTGTCGGACAAGTTGTTTGAACGGGTGGACCGGCTCTCGGGCGGTGAGCGCCAGCGTGTGGGCTTGGCGCGTGCGTTGGTGTCTCAGACCAGCCTGTGGTTGGTGGATGAGCCCCTGTCGGCGCTGGACCCCAACCATGCTGAGCAGGCGATGCGCAGCCTCACCCAGACAGCGCGTGCACGCAGCGTGACCTTGGTCGCTTCCTTGCACCACGTGGAGATGGCGCTGGCGCATTTCCCACGGGTGGTCGGGCTGCGCCAGGGCGAGGTGGTCTTTGACCTGCCCACGGGTCAAGTGAGCGGCGAGCTATTGAATGCGCTCTACGCCCAACATTTACACGAGTTGCATGGGCCGGCCTCCGAGTTGTCGGCCGTGCCTACGGCCGCGGCGCCCGTCGCGGTGCAGTGCCGCTGACGCATGGACAACACACCACACCACACCTTGCGCGACCCCGCCTGGAGCGGTCGCGCGGGTGCAACGCTGCTGGCCCTGCTGTTGTTGTGGCCTCTGGGGGTGCTAACCGAGTTCAAGCCTTGGGAACTTCTGTCGGCACAAAGCCTCACCCCCACACTACGCTTCCTGGCCGACTTCCTGCCACCCAAGTTGGAAGCGGATTTTTTGGCCTTGGTGCTGCGTGAGACGTGGCGTACGGTGGCCATGGCTACTACCGGAATGGCGCTGGCCTGGATACTGGCGGTGCCCTTTAGTCTGCTGTCGGTGCGTGTGCTTTCACGCTCGGCCCTCAGCGGGCGCATGGGCGCAGTGCCCACCGTCATCCGGCAACTGGTGCGATGGCTGTTGATTGGTTTGCGCAGCGTGCCCGAGCTAGTCTGGGCTCTGGTGTTCGTGCGGGTGGTGGGCTTGGGGCCGACGGCTGGTGTGTTGGCGATTGCCTTAACCTATGCGGGCATGTTGGGCAAGGTCTACGCCGACATTTTGGAGTCTGGTGATGTGCACGCCACGCAAGCATTGCTGCGCAATGGCAGCGGACGCCTGCAGGCGTTTTTGTACGCGCTGCTGCCGCAGAACGGGGCGGAGTTGACCAGCTACACCGTCTACCGCTGGGAATGCGCCATCCGCTCCTCGGCTGTTCTGGGCTTCGTTGGTGCCGGTGGTCTCGGGCAGCAGATGGATGCCTCCTTGAAGATGTTCAACGGTGGTGAAGTCGCCACCATCCTGCTGGTGTTCTTTGCGCTGGTGGCGCTGGCGGATCGTGCCAGCGCGTTTTTGCGGCGGGGCCTGGCATGACGGCCCCCACCCCGGCTCGGACTGCGGCCAACCAACGCTACAAGCTGCCGCCGCCACTGTTTGATGCGCGTTGCAAGGCTTGCTGGTTTGTCGTTGGCATCTTCGCCTTGATCGTTGCCAGCTTTGTCTCGCTGGATTTGCAGTGGAGCAAGTTCCTCGCGCCGGGTGCGCTGGTGCGCATGGGGCATTTCATCGGCGAACTGATGCATCCCAACCTGGACGCAGCCTTTTTGGGCAAACTATTACAAGCCACTCTGGAGACCCTTGCCATGTCGGCCCTGGGCACCCTCATTGCAGTGGTCTTGGGGCTTGCTCTTGCACTGCCCGCAAGCAAAACACACACCGACGATCCGGCCCGTTGGCGCAGCCTCACGCGCGCTCTGCTCAACGCCCTGCGCAGCGTGCCCGAACTGGTGTGGGCCGCACTGCTGCTCATCGCGGCGGGCTTGGGGCCGTTCGCCGGCACGCTGGCGCTGGGCCTGCACACCTCCGGCGTATTGGGCCGTTTGTTTGCCGAGGCGATAGAAAATGCACCTCCCGAGCCGGCTTTCGCGCTGCGGGTACGGGGCGCTTCCGCGCTGCAGGTTTTGGCCTACGCGCAGTTGCCGCAAATCCTGCCGCAGCTCATCAGCTACACGCTTTACCGCTGGGAAAATAATATTCGCGCCGCTGCCGTACTGGGCGTGGTGGGCGCAGGCGGTTTGGGTCAGATGCTGGCCTACCACCTCGGCTTGTTTCAAATGGGAGAGACCAGTTCGGTGCTGATGGCCATGGTAGTGCTGGTGGCGCTGGTGGATGCGCTGAGTTACCTGGCACGAAGCCGGTTGGCGCAGTAAAAAGACGCAAGGCCGAAGGCGTTCTGCGGTTCCAGCAAAGGGTTTGAGTTGCTGCTGGCATTTGTGCCAACTGGCCAAAACGGGTGCGCAATGGGACCTGCAAAATATATTGACCGGGCTAAAGACAAAGCTGGCAAACTTGAAGAAAGCCCATCTTGGTGATGCAGGAAATCAGTTGTCGTGCCACACCTTGGGCCACGTGGAAAAATGGCGGTTACGAACGCCGTTCGATGCGCTAACTTAGGAGAAATTCTTCAATGAAAGTTTTACAAGCCGTTATGCACCATGCCGAATCTGGCGTGCAGGATTTCTCTGCCTTGGCCGCCATGTCGCCCGATCTGGTGCTGGCGTTCGGGTCGGTGGCAGCCATGCAGGCCGGGTCCGATGCGATTGCACAGGCCTTTCCCACGTCCCTCCGCGCAGGTTGCACCACGGCGGGTGAGATATCCGGCAAAGGGGTCGGAGACGGCAGTCTGGTGGTTACGGCCCTGAAGTTCGACCATGCGCATGCGGCCCAAGTTAGTACCGTGCTGCATGGCATGGACGATTCGTTCGCGGCGGGCAGGCGTCTGGCGTCTGCTCTGCCTATCGTGGGCCTGCGGGCGGTCTTGATATTTGGCCAGGGTGTACAGATCAACGGTAGTGCGGTGTTGTCCGGCATGACCGATATTTTGGGATCCAAGGTGCCCATCACCGGTGGCCTGGCGGGTGACGGTGGGGCGTTTGCCCAGACCTGGGTGTTGGATGCGCAGGGTTTGAGCGACAACCGACTGACCTGTGTCGGTCTCTACGGTGACGCGCTGGAGTTTTCGCATGGCTCATTTGGCGGCTGGTCGCCGTTTGGGCCGGCTCGCAAAGTGACGCGCTCCGAAAACAATGTGCTGTTTGAGCTCGATGGCGAATCTGCGCTGGCCGTGTACAAGCGCTACCTGGGTGACCATGCCAGCGGGCTACCGGCGTCTGGCCTGCTGTTCCCCTTTGCCATGCTGGGCAGCGATCATTCGGAAGTGGGGCTGATCCGTACCATTCTTGGTGTTGACGAGGCGGCGGGTAGCCTGACCTTGGCCGGCGACATCGATCCTGACGGCTATTTGAGGTTGATGCATGCCAGTACCGACGCGCTGGTGGACGGCGCCGAAGCGGCCGCCGAGGCCGCGCGCGCCATGCAAGGCAAGCCGAACGAAGGTCTCGCCTTGTTGGTGAGTTGTGTGGGGCGCAAACTGGTAATGGGTGGCCGCGTTGACGAAGAGGTAGAGGCCGTGGCCGATGTCTTTGGGCAGGGGGCGACGTTGGCGGGTTTTTATTCTTACGGCGAGATCAGTCCCTTTAGCCCCGCCGTCGAATGCAAATTGCATAACCAAACGATGACCATTACCTACATTGCCGAAACGGCCTGAGGCCGCGTTCGGCGGGGACTGCATGCACAAGTTACTTGCACGCCAGGTCAAGCGTGTCCTGGACGTAGAGCCTACAGGCCTGCCCGCCCTGTATCAAGAGTTCAGCCGCTTGGTGGCAAGTGGCGCGTTGTCGGCTGAGGCCGCACATCTTCTCAATGGCCTGCCCGCATTCTTGCAACGGGTGGACGAAGCCTACACGCAAAGCGACCGCGACCTGGAACTAAAAACCCGCAGTCTGGAGCTGAGCTCGGTTGAGCTGACCCAGAAGAACACGCGTTTGCGCGAAGATCTGGCCAGTCGTACCCGGGCCATCGATTCCTTGCGCGCATCGGCCCGCGACCTGATGGCCTCCATAGATACCGACCAGACCCTGGCGGCCGACGACAACCTGGAAACCCTGTCAGCCCTGATGCGCGACCTTGTCAAGCAGCACGAGGAAAGCCAGCGTGATCTGCAAGAGGCGCTGACCGACCTGGCCTACCAAAAGTTTGCGCTGGACCAGCACGCCATTGTCAGCATCACCAATCTGGCCGGTGATATCACGTATGCGAACGACAAGCTATGCGAGATCAGTGGCTACTCGCGCGCCGAGTTGCTGAACCAGAACCACCGGCTCATCAACTCGCATACCCATAGCCCTAAGTTCTTTGCTGACATGTGGCAATGCATTACTGCGGGTCGTGTGTGGCATGGCGAGATCTGCAACCGCAACAAGGGGGGCTCCCTCTATTGGGTGGACGCCACCATCGTGCCGCTGGCCGACGACGCTGGCAAGCCGACAATGTTCATTGCAATCCGCACTGATATTACCGAGCGCAAAGGCATGGAGGCATCCATGAAGGCGGCCGAAGCGCGTTTACGCCACATCACCAACACCGTTCCGGGTGCGGTTTTCCAGTGGCATGTGGGGCCGGACCATTACCGGTATACCTTCGTCAGCGAGCGTGTGCGCGAGGTTTTGGGGTTTACGCCAGAAGAACTGAAACTTGACGCGACTTTGACCATGGCCCAAATTTTTGAGGACGACCGGGGGCGGGTGGTCAATGGCGTTTTGGATGCGGCACGGCGGCGTGTTATTTGGCGCGGAGATTACCGGGTGCGGCTGCAGCAGGGCGAGCTGCGATGGATCCGCACCGAAATTGACCCGGAGCCGGACTTGGCGCCGGATGGTGCCACGGTGTTTACCGGCATCTGCCAGGATATCACCGCCCTCAAAGAGGCGGATTCACGCCTACGCCAAGTCACCGAGAACATTCCCGTAGCCGTGTTCCAGTATCACGCCGAGCCAGACGGAAAGTTCAAAATCACCTTCATAAGCGATTCCATCGAGGCCATTTGCGGCGAACGTGCTGACGCGGTATTGGAGAACACCATCCTGCTTCTGGAACGTGTGCACCCCGAAGACCAAACCATCTTTTCCGCAGGGCTTGGCGTGGCCAATGTCGATACGCAAGCGCAGGCGGTGGACTTTCGCATGGTGCACGCGCAGACAGATGCCGTGGTATGGGTGCATGGCGAGGCGCATCCGCGCCAGCTCTCCCATGGCGGCTGGGTGTGGAACGGCTATTTCACCGACATAACCGCGTCCAAGCAGGCTGAGACTGAATTGCAAAAGGCCAAGGAAGATGCCGAGGCCGCAAGCCGTTCCAAATCAGATTTTCTGGCGAACATGAGCCATGAAATTCGCACGCCCATGAATGGCGTGATTGGCATGACGGATCTGTTGCTGGACACCACGCTAGACGCCGAACAACGCGAGTACCTGGGTATTGTGAAGTCTTCAGCCGATGCCTTGCTGCGCGTCATCAATGACATCCTCGACTTCTCCAAGATCGAAGCGGGCAAACTGCTGATCGAACACATCCCCTTCCATTTGGGGCAGTCGGTGGCAGACATCCTCAAATCAGTTGCCTTGCGCGCCAGTGAAAAGGGGTTGGAATTGGTGTCCGACATGGCGGCCGACATGCCTATGGGGGTATTGGGGGACCCGGGCCGTTTGCGCCAGATTCTGCTGAACATCGTCGGCAATGCCATCAAGTTCACGGACAGAGGTGAAATCGTGGTCCGCGTTAGACCTGCTGGGCCCGAAGAGGCCCCTGCTACGGTGCATTTTTCGGTCAGCGATACGGGCATCGGCATCCCAGCGGACAAACAGGCCGCCATATTCGATGCATTCTCCCAAGAAGACAGCTCCACCACCCGCAAATATGGCGGCACCGGATTAGGTTTGACGATTTGTGCTCGACTGGTAAACGCCATGGGTGGGCGCATCTGGGTTGAGAGTGTTCTGGGCAAAGGCAGTGTTTTTCACTTCACCCTGCGAATGGGCGTGGACGCCAGTGCCGCCACACCGATTGCGCCTATGGTGCGTTTTGCCGGCTGCACGGTGTTGATTGTGGACGACAACGCGGTCAACCGTCTGGTATTGGCCAGTACCTTGGAGAGTGAAGGCGTGATCACCCATGCAATGCCCAATGGCCAAGAAGCACTCGACTGGTTGGCGCAGGCTACGCCAGGGCAGGAGGCGGCATGCGACCTGGTGCTGTTGGACGCCCAAATGCCCGGTATGGATGGGTTTGCGGTTGCCGAACATATTGCGCGAATGCCCCTCTACCAAAAAGTCCCTATGGTGATGCTGTCGTCAGCCGGCATGAAGGGCGATGCACAACGCGCCACAGATGTGGGCATTGTGGGCTACCTCAGCAAACCCATCGCGCGTGACGAACTGCTGCAGGCTTTGGCGCGCGTGCTGAATCTGGACAGATCGCAATCGCAGGCACTTGTGACCAGCCACCTGATCCGCGAGAGCCAGGTGCTACTCAATGTGCTTCTGGTGGAAGACCATGTCGTTAACCAGAAACTAGCAGTGACTCTTTTAACGCGCTGGGGACACCATGTAGAGGTGGCCAGCAATGGCCAGTTAGCGCTGGAAAGGGTGGCCGAGCAGCAGTTTGATGTCATTCTTATGGACATGATGATGCCGGTGATGGACGGGCTGGAGGCCACACGGCGCATACGCGCACAAGAGACGGGCCGCCGCACTCCCATCATTGCGATGACGGCCAATGCCATGGAGTCCGACCGCGAACACTGTCTGGCCGCTGGCATGGATGAGTATCTGTCCAAGCCCATCAAGGCGCAGGAACTGCAACACATGCTGCAGCATGTTGTATC
>JBBQBG010000193.1:0-7588 GCA_038317285.1 Burkholderiales bacterium
CACACCCCGCTATTTGAATCCCGCTTCACGTTGGCGTCGTGTACCAATCCTGCGTTCTTACGTAGTCAAACAAATAGGCTGAAAACGCCTGTGCTGCCGGTGACAACGGTCTGTCACGGCGTGTAAACACAAAAAACTTGCGCCGCACCACCGGGTCCACCAGCGGGCGGCATTGCAGCCGGTGCAGACGGATCAGGCTGCTGGCGTAGGGCAGACAAGTCGTAACCCCCAAGCCCGCGCTGACCATGGCAAAGGCAGTAGTCATAAAACCCACCTCGTTGGCCGGATTGAGTGCCTCGTCGTGTAGCGATTCATGCAAATCCACCCGCAGGCGGTGGGTGAACTCACCCTTGAGCGCAATGACTGGAAACTTCAGCGCGTCGTCCCAAGTTACGCGCTTCTTTTTGTTCAAAGGGTGGTCGGCGCGAAACACCACGGCAAACGGAATCTCGAACAGCGTATGGGACTCGATATCGGCCGATGGCTCGCGCTCCGGCCCCACGCCAAAGTCCACCTCACCGCTGTGCACCTTGGGCAAGACTTGCTCCACCATGCAGTCGGATAAACGAATCTCGATATCCGGGTGTTGCAACTTGAAACCGGCAATCACCTCAGGCATCACAGAGGACGACATCAGTTGCGGCGCGGCCACCCGGACCAGCCCGCGCTTGAGCGCCTTCAGGTCGGTGATGGTGTCCAGCGCACCATCCAGGTCTTGCAGCAGACGTGCCACCAATGGATAGAATTCGCGCCCCGCCTCCGACAGGCTGACCTTGCGCGTGCTACGGTTGACCAATTGCACGCCCAGCGTCTGCTCCACTTCCTTGATCAGGCCGCTCAGAGCTGACTGGGTCACGTGCAGGATGGCCGCAGCATCGGTGAAGCTGCAGGTATCGGCCAGGGCCACGAAGGCTCGCAATTGGCGCAAGCTTATATTCATTAGTTATCCATATAAATTCATCAAAAAAATCTGTTTGAATGATAGATGAAACTACCCTCTAATGGCTGCAACTGCGTATCTGTCGCCCTGTTCTGGAGAAAACCCATGGTCATTCAAAAAATTCACCACGTCGCCTACCGCTGCATCAACGCAAAACAAACGGTAGAGTGGTATGCCAAGCACCTGGACATGAACTTTGTTTTGGCGATTGCCGAAGACGAAGTGCCGTCCACCAAGGCGCCCGACCCCTACATGCATGTGTTTCTGGATGCCGGCAATGGCAATGTGTTGGCGTTCTTCGAGCTGCCCAACAGCCCCCCCATGGACCGCGACCACAACACACCATCGTGGACGCAGCACCTGGCCTTTGAAGTTGGCACCTTGGATGAACTGCTGGCGCAAAAGGAAAAACTGGAGGCAGCGGGCATTGAAGTCATCGGTGTGACCGACCACGCCATCTTCAAATCTATCTATTTCTTCGACCCCAATGGCCATCGCCTGGAGCTGGCCGTCAACATCGCCACGCCGGCGATGAACAAGGCCCTCGATGATGTCAAGTGGGACATGCTCAACGAGTGGGATCGCACCAAAAAGGCACCCAAACACGCCGCGTGGATGCACGATGGCAAGGGTTTTGTAGCAGCCTGATCGTTCCCTGCACCCCATGTACATCCGTCTTAAGCGGGCAGTTACCCGCGCTTTGGAACTCACCATCGTCTCGTGCCTGGCAGTGATGGCCATGCTGGTCTTCGGCAACGTGGTGTTGCGTTACGGATTCAATTCTGGCATTGCTGTGTCCGAAGAGCTTGCCCGCCTGTTGTTTGTCTGGTTGGTCCTTTTGGGTGCCATCCTGGCGACTCGCCAACACGCCCATATCGGCTTTGACACATTGGTACAGAACCTGCCCTACCGCTGGAAAAAGGTGGCAACCACTTTTACCGGTCTCTTGATGCTGGCAGCCTGCGTCATCTTCGTGGTGGGTGGGTGGCAGCAGACCACCATCAACCTGGACAACAGCTACCCCGTGTTGGGCATCTCCTATGGTTGGTTGTACGGCTCTGCCATTGTGTTTGGCATCGGCATGGGCATCAGCATCGTGTTCAACATCTGGGACGCGTTGACGCAAGTCCCTGCAGCGCAGGAACCAAGAGCATGAGCGCACTCATCTTTCTGGCTACGTTGCTCAGTGCCATTGCAATCGGCATGCCGATTGCCTTTGCCCTGCTGTTCTCGGGTATCGCAATCATGCTGGTACTGGGTCAGTTTGACCCCCAGATCGTGGTCCAGAACACCATTGGCGGTGCAGACAATTTCGTGCTGATGGCCGTGCCCTTCTTCATTCTTGCGGGCGAGTTCATGAACGCAGGGGGCTTATCCAAACGGATTGTGGAAATGGCGGGTGCTTTTGTAGGGCATTTGCGCGGGGGTCTTGGCTACGTCGCCATCATCGCTGCCGTGTTGTTGGCCAGTCTGTCGGGCTCGGCGGTGGCAGACACGGCCGCTCTAGCCGCCATTTTGGTGCCCATGATGCGCGCTGCCGGCTACAACGTAGGGCGCGCCTGCGGCCTGATGGCGGCGGGCGGCATCATTGCGCCGGTCATTCCCCCGTCTATTGGTTTCCTGTTGTTTGGCGTCGTTGCCAACGTATCGGTCACCAAGCTGTTTTTTGCAGGAATGGTTCCTGGCGTGATGATGGGTTTGTCACTCGTTGTGGCGTGGTGGCTGGTATCGCGGCGTGAAAACACACAGCTCACGCCCAAGTTGGCATGGGGTGAACGCATGGCCCTGTTGGGCAAGGGGTTCTGGGCACTGCTGCTGCCGGTCATTATCATCGGAGGCCTGAAATTTGGCATCTTCACCCCGACCGAGGCCGCTGTAGTGGCGGCCATGTACGCCATGTTCGTGGGACTGGTGGTGTACCGGGAACTCAGCCTTGCGAAGGTCTATGAATGCCTGTTGCTCACTGCGCGCACCACGGCGGTCGTGCTGCTGTTGGCGGCGATGGCCATGGTGGCGTCGTACATGATCACGGTGGCCGATATTCCCGGTCAAGTGGGCGTCTGGATGGAGGTGTTCGCGGGCAACCAGTTGCTATTGGTCTCGGCCATGATGGTAGTGGTGTTTCTGGCCGGCATGGTGCTGGACTTCATCCCCATCGTGCTGATCTTCACCCCGGTCTTCCTGCCCATTGCCGTTCAAGCGGGTGTCGACCCGATTTACTTTGGCGTGATTTTCATCATCAACTGCTCCATCGGCATGATCACACCTCCGGTGGGCGTGGTGCTGAATGTCGTGAGCTCTATCGGCAAGGTTTCCATGGCTGAAGCAGTCAAGGGCGTGTTGCCCTTTTTGCTGGCTGAGTCGGTGATCTTGATCGCGCTCATTTTGTTCCCGGCGCTGGTCATGGTGCCGGCCGGCTGGTGGCGCTAACCCGTGGCCACAGGCATTCCCGCTTTCCGTTCTGATTTCCATACACAACAACCCCAGGAGAATCGCACAATGAAAACTTCTCACCTTGCCAAATTAACAGCTCTGGCGCTGTCCAGCGTGATCAGCCTCTCGGCCTTTGCCGATGTCACCGCCAAATTCGCCGTCACCCTGTCCGAGAAAACCCATCAGGGTCAGGGCGTAGCCCGTTTTGTCGACTTGGTGGACAAGAAGAGCCAGGGTCGCATCAAGATCAAGCCCTTCTACAACGGCGCACTGGGCAACGATGTGCAGGTCACTTCGTCCCTGCAGGGTGGCACCATTGAGTTCACCGTGCCCCAGACCAGCACCCTGACCGGCATGGTCAAGGAATTCGAAATTTTGGACTTCCCCTTCTTGTTTGCCAATGAGCAAGACGCCGAGAAAGTCCTGGACGGGGCCACCGGCCAGAAGCTATTGGACAAGCTGCCCGCCAAGGGCTTGATCGGTTTGGCCTATTGGGAAAACGGTTTCTTCAACGCAACCAACAGCAAGCAGCCGATCCAGAAATGGGAAGACTTTCAAGGGCTGAAGTTCCGCGCCGTACAAGCAAAAATATCGCAGGAAACCATCAAGGCGCTGGGCGCTAACCCAGTGCCACTGGCCGTGCCTGAGCTGTACACCGCGCTGGAGACCCGCACGGTTGACGGCCAAGGTACGCCATCGGCCGTGATCTCCGCGCTCAAGCTCAATGAGGTGCAAAAGTACCTGTCCCTGACCAAGCACAGCTACGGCGCCTTCCTGCCCTTAGTCTCCAAGAAATTTTGGGACAGCCTGCCCGCCGCAGACCAAACCATCCTGCGCGAAGCGGCCGTCGAAACCCGGGCTTTTCAACGTGGGGTGGCCCGCGACCAGGCCAAGTCCGCCGAAACCGCGATGGCGGGCAAGGGCTTGTTGATCAACGACATCTCGCCTGCGGAACGCCAGCGCATGCGCGCTCAGGTGAAGCCGGTGTGGGACATGTTTGCTAAAGATGTAGGTGCTGATTTGGTGACCGAAGTCACAGGCCAGCTATCCGGCAAATAAGCACATAGCAACCGCAATTTTCAGGACGTATCCCGTGAGCCCATTGAACGAAACCCACAACCCCGAGTTGCGCAGTTGGGTCGCCTCGGCCAATGCCGATGGCACTGACTTCCCCATCCAGAATCTACCTTTCGGCGTGTTCCGCCGCTATGGCAGCGCAGAGGCGTTTCGTGTAGGTGTGGCCATTGGCGATCAAATTTTGGACCTGACCGCGGCGCAGGCCAAGAGCCTATTCACGAACGGTGCCAACCAAGCCATGCAGGCCTGCTGTGCACCCACTTTGAACGCCTACATGGCCCTGGGTTCGCTGGCCTGGTCCGCATTGCGTCTGGCGCTGTCGCGCGCGCTGCGCGAGGGCTACGCGCTGCAGTCCGCGCTGAGCACCTGTCTGGTGGCACAGGCCGATGCGGAATTTGCGGTACCCGCGCAGATTGGGGACTACACCGACTTCTACACCTCGGTCCACCACGCCACCAATATTGGCAAGTTGCTGCGCCCGGACAACCCGCTGCTGCCCAACTACAAGTGGATTCCCATTGGCTACCACGGCCGTTCGTCTTCCATAGGCATTTCGGGTCAAGAGCTGCGCCGCCCTGTGAGCCAGGTCATGCGCCCTGGCGCGACCGAACCCGTACTTGCTGCCAGCGCGCGCATGGACTACGAGCTGGAGATGGGTATTTTCGTCGGCCCCGGCAACGCATTGGGGGAGCCCGTCTCCATGGCGCAGGCCGAGCAGCATGTGTTTGGTCTGTGCCTGTTCAACGACTGGTCGGCCCGCGATGTACAGGGCTGGGAATACCAACCACTGGGGCCTTTCCTGGCCAAGAATTTCGCCAGTACAGTGTCCCCGTGGGTCGTGACGATGGAAGCCTTGGCACCGTTTCGCCAGGCCTGGACGCGTGCCGAGGGCGACCCACAGCCCCTGCCCTACCTGGACTCACCCGAGCTGCACGCACAGGGCGCTGTGAATGTCGAACTGGAAGTCTTCATCCAGACTGCTGCGATGCGGGACAAAGGCTTGGCGGAGCACCGCTTGTCGCACAGCAATTTTCGCGATGCCTATTGGTCGGTGTCACAAATGGTGGCCCACCACACGGTCAATGGCTGCAACCTGCAGCCCGGCGACTTGCTGGGCAGTGGTACCCAATCCGGCCCTGCTACGGACGAGGCGGGTTCGATGATGGAGTTATCCAAAGGCGGCAAAGAAGCCATCACATTGCCCAATGGCGAGAAGCGCACCTTTCTCGAAGACGGCGACACCATCGTCTTCAGGGGTGCATGCGTGGCTGATGGTGCCGTGCGCATAGGGTTTGGCGAAGTGCGTGGCACTTTGCTGCCTGCGCGCGCATTCGCTTGAAGGAAACCCGGCCCATGCTCCAGCTCTACAGCTACTTTCGCAGTTCAGCCTCGTATCGGGTGCGCATTGCGCTCAACCTCAAGGGACTGCCGTACGAGTACGTTGCGGTCCATTTGCTCAAGGACGGCGGCGAGCAACACAGCAGTAGTTACCAGCGCGTCAATCCGGCCGAACTGGTGCCAGCGCTGGTCGATGATGGCCACGCGATGGGTCAGTCGCTGGCCATCATGGAATACCTCGACGAAACCCACCCCGAGCCCGCGCTATTGCCGCGTGACGCACGGGGCCGCGCACGGGTGCGGGCGCTGGCCCAATCGGTCGCTTGCGAGATCCACCCGCTCAACAACCTGCGCGTGCTGCAGTACCTGGAAAGTGATCTCAAGCTGGACGAGGCAACCAGGGCCACTTGGTACCGACACTGGATCACGCTGGGGTTTACCGCCATCGAAACCGCTCTGGCCAGCAGCCCACATACCGGTGCGTTTTGCCACGGCGACACGCCCGGCCTGGCCGACTGCTGCCTGATCCCGCAGATCGCCAATTCGCGGCGATTCAACACGCCGCTGGACGCGTTCCCCACGATCCAGCGTATCGAAAAAGCCTGTTTGGCGCGGGATGCCTTCGCCAAAGCTGCGCCGCAATTGCAGCCAGATGCGGTCTAATCGGGTCAAAGGAGAGGGCCCATGACCAAGCCCCCGACGTCGTCGAGACCTGGAAGTGGATGGGCACACCGGTGTGGGAGCACAACGGCATCCTGTGCACCGGCGAGTCGTACAAAGACAAGGTGAAACTGACCTTCGCCAAGGGTGCTTCCTTGAAAGACCCAGCCTCTGTCTTCAACTCTAGCCTGGACGGAAATGCGCGCCGCGCCATCGACATCTTTGAAGGGCAAGAGGTGAAAGCCACGGCCTTCAAGGCGCTGATTCGCGAGGCCATCACGCTCAATGGTGCCAGCAAGGCCAAACCTGCGAAGAAAGCAAAGGTCTGAACCGGGTCGGCCAGAGCTGCGCTATAAAAACGATAGCTGCTTACGCATGTTCCACGAGGGCTCGCGGCCAGTTTTCTTTAAACGCATTCAGCCAACCAAGCCCAATTCAACAGACGCGGCCAGCGCCACCCCACGCGGCGCCACGTAGTCGGCAACCACCCAGGCGCGGGTGGGATGACCCGCCGCCACGTTGAGCAACTCCAGCACCACCGCAATCGACGCTTTGTCCAACGCGGCAAACGGCTCGTCCAGCAGTGTGACCGCCGCATTGGCGGCAAAGCTTGCAACCAGGAAAACCTTGCGTTTCGTTCCGGTGGACAGCATGTACAACGACTTGGGCAGATGGGGAGCAAGTCCCAAAGCGTCGGTCAGCGACGCCAGCAACCTGCTGTTAAACGCCGGGTGCTGTTTGCGCACGCCGTCCCAATAGGCCTGAGGTGTCAGCGCGTCGAATGCGTCGGTGCGCGGGTCCACCCAAAAGAGTTGGCTGCTGTAGGCTTGGGCCTGCTGGGCAAGCGCAATGCCATTGATCGCAAGCGTGCCGCTCTGGGCCGATAACTCGCCCGCCACCAGTCGTAGCAGCGTGGTTTTGCCGGTGCTCTCGTCGCCGCCCAGCCAGGTCACTCCGGGCACGATGCTGATCGAAAAATCCTTGAACACCGAGCGCCCGGCAAAACCAAAGCCCAGCCCGTCGGCCTGTAAAACAACAGGCCGCTCGGGTATCACGCTTGTGGTGTGACGGTTGCGCGGGCCAACATGCGGCTTACGGCACGTGGGTCCATGCCGTACATATCGGCGAAGACTTCCAACG
>JBBQBG010000194.1:0-7564 GCA_038317285.1 Burkholderiales bacterium
GCTGGTCGGCAATATCGGTCCGGCCACTTTTGGTAGGGACGACAATGCCTTGCTGTTGGTGGACGCCGCAGGCACGAAAGAATTGCCGCACAACGACAAGCTGGCTTTGGCGCGACAACTCATCGCTGAAATCGCCAACCGCATTCCCCTGAAAAGCTAGCATTAAAAAATGAAAATCGACGTCAAAATTCTCGACGAACGTCTCAACGACCAGATGCCGGCATACGCAACGCCGGGCAGCGCTGGGCTGGATTTGCGTGCTTGCCTGAGCGAGCCGCTGACGCTTTCGCCCAATGCATGGCAACTGGTGCCCACCGGCATGGCCATTTACCTGCAAGACCCGGCGTACGCCGCGCTGATCCTGCCGCGCTCGGGCCTGGGCCATAAGCACGGCATCGTGCTGGGCAATCTGGTGGGTTTGATTGACAGTGACTACCAGGGCCAACTGATGGTCAGCTCCTGGAACCGCAGTGACGTCGCCTTCACCATCGAGCCCATGGAGCGCATCGCACAACTCGTCATCGTGCCGGTGGTGCAGGCGCAGTTCAACATCGTCAATGAATTTGAAGCCACCCAACGTGGCGCAGGCGGCTACGGCTCTACTGGCAAACAGTAAATCTAGACCATTTTGCTATTAAATTAATAGCTACTCACGCAATATTTGCGAGGGCTAGAGGGCAATTTTACCAAGGGCCTTAGTGCAACGTGCGGTCAGACGGCACATCCTCGTGCTCACCCACTTGCAGTTTGAAAAACCCGGTGCCGCAACTGCCGCGTTCTATTTCCTCGTCGGTTGCTTCGCGCACAGCTTCCACCTTCATGCTGATGCGGATGGCAAGACCTGCCAACGGGTGGTTGCCGTCCAGCACCACATGGTCGGGGTAGATGTCAGTAATGGTGTACAGCGCATCCTTGGGCGCGTCAGGATTGCAGCCTGCAGGTAGGGCGCTGCCTTCCATTGTCAGCCCGGTCTGCAAGTCGGTCGGAAACAGCGCGCGTGGCTCCAGATACAGCAACTGGTCGTTGAAGTCGCCGAAAGCCTGTTCGGGCTCGATCTGCAATTGCAGGCTAGCGCCGGCGCTATGGCCTTGCAAAGCGGCTTCGATTGCGGGCAGCAAATCCTTGCCGCCCACCAAAAACTCCACTGGCTCGTCCAAAACGTCCAGTTCTTCGCCCAAAGTATCTTTCAGCGTCCAGGTGAGGGCAACGACGCATTGAGTTGTGATTTCCATACGAGAATTGTCCCATGAACATCCAAGAACCTCTGCAACTCCTGGGCGGGCTTTCGCCACAGACCTTTATGCAACGCCATTGGCAGAAAAAACCACTGGTTATTCGCCAGGCTATTCCCGGATTCATCCCGCCGCTGGACCGAACCGATTTGCTGGATTTGGCTGCCCAAGAAGAGGTGCAATCGCGTCTAGTGATTCAAGCAAGCGCGGGCGGCGGGCAGCCGTGGCGCTTTAAACATGGGCCGATTAATCGCAAAGCACTGCCGCCTTTCAAGCAGCCGGGTTGGACCCTGCTGGTGCAGGGGGTCGATCTGCTGGATGAACGCGTACATGCTTTGATGAACCAGTTTCGCTTTGTGCCGGACGCACGGCTGGATGATGTGATGGTCAGCTACGCAAGCGATGGCGGCGGTGTAGGGCCGCATTTCGACAGTTATGACGTATTTCTTTTGCAGGCCCACGGGCAAAGGCGTTGGCGCATTGGGCGCCAGAAAGACCTGAGTCTGCATCCGGACATGCCGCTCAAGATACTGGCCCACTTTGAGCCGGAAATGGAGTTCGTGCTGGATGCGGGTGACATGCTGTATCTTCCGCCCCGTTATGCCCATGACGGCATTGCGGTGGGTGAGTGCATGACGTATTCCATAGGCTTTAGGGCACCCAGTCGCTCCGAGCTGGCCGGTGAATTGTTACAACGTCTGGCCGAGGATGCAGCGGATGCCGTAGGCGATGGCCTGTACGCAGACCCCAAGCAAGTGGCATTGGCACAGAGTGGTGAAATTCCCGAACCCTTGGTCGCATTCGCCCGCAAGGCCCTGGAAGATGCCCTGCGCGACCCGCTTGCGCTGCAGCGGGTTTTGGGCGAGTATCTGACCGAGCCCAAGGCGCATGTCAGCTTTGATGCAAGCACGGTATATTGCGAGGGGGATGAATTGGTGGGCGCGATGGTGCTGGACCGGCGAACCCGCATGGCGTATGACGCACAGCATGTGTTTATCAATGGCGAAAGTTTTTTAGCCTCTGGGCGAGATGCGCAATCGATGCGTCTGCTGGCAGATGATCGCGTTTTGGGCGCAGGAAATGTCAAACGGCTCAGCGCGCCGGCGCGCGGTTTGGTGCAAGACTGGTTGGAAGCGGGGTGGATCCATGCCGAGCAATGAAGACAATGGCGACGCTGTTGCGCCCAAGGGTGCTTTTAGCGGCCCTACGGCGTTTGCGCAGACCGTGCGAGCAGCTTTGGCCTGCGCCGCGCAAGACGGCTGGCAGACCATGGTCTGGAGTGATGCGTCATTCGAAGAGTGGCCGTTGGGCGAGCGTGTCGTAACTGAATCATTGCAAGCATGGGCCGGCAGCGGCCGTCACTTGGTGATGCTGGCGCACAGTTACAGTTCCGTTTTGCGTTACCAGCCGCGATTTGTGATGTGGCGCAAGATGTGGGACCACATCATTGACTGCCGTGTGTGCAAGACCATCGATGCCAGCGAAATGCCCAGTGCACTGTGGAGCCCGCATTGGGCCATGCGACGCCTGGATTTGGTGCGCAGCACCGGAGTGGCGGATCTGGAACCCGCACGGCGCTTACTGTTGAAAGAAGAGCTAGACGAGTGCCGGCGCCAGAGTGCGCCGGGGTTTTCGGCAACAACTTTGGGTTTATAACAACCCAATAAAGGGTTTTCCCGTGTTTTGCAGTGCAATCCTGTATACTCGCGGGCTGGGCAAAAAGAGATCGAATGCTTTTTGTCTGAGTCTGGGCGGCGCGCTGCTTTGACAATTTCCAAAAATTGTTTCGTTAACTCACTCTAGTTTTTAAAATGAACAAATCACTCGTCTTGGCAGCCGTTATCGCTGCCGCTGCCTTGGCTGCTTGCAGCAAGCCTGCTGAAACACCCGCACCAATCGTGGTTGCTCCTCCAGCCGCAGCTCCTACACCAGCCCCTGCAGCTTCTGCTGTTGCTGACGCTGTCAAAGACGCTGGCGTTGCTGGCGCCGCCGCCGCAGCTTCTGCCGCTACTACTGCAGCTTCTGATGTCGCGACCGCCGCCAATGCTGCTGCCGCTTCCGCTGCCAAAAAGTAATTCAAATTACTTGAGCAACAAAAAAGCCACCGTTGGGTGGCTTTTTTACGTCTGCGATATCCCGAAGATAACGGGATATCGCTGTCAAGTTTTTACTTGATATCGTCGGCAATGACTTTGACAATCCGTTGGGCACTGACCGATGTCTCAGGCGCACCCTTCGTGTCCAGTACCGACACCGTCGTCACGTTGGCCACGCTGCGTACGGCAATCTGGTACTTGGCGGCGTCACTGTTTTTGCTGCTGCTGAACAGCTTACTGAAGAAGCCAGGTTCGGTGTTGTCAGCGTTGAGCGGCACATAGCGCACAAAGTAAATTCCTTGTTTGCGGTCGCGGTCTTCCACGGTGAAGCCTGTGCGATCCAGCGCCAGGCCTACGCGGCGCCATGCGCTCTCAAACCCTTCTTCGATGCGTACCACGGGTTGGCCATTTTCGGTAGAGATCGAGGCGATGTTCTTGGGCAACGCTGCGCTGGCGACCAATGTCTTAGCCTGCGGCTCGCTGACGCCCAGCTTGACCATCAGGCGGCGTAGAAATTCGGCTTCGAGTTCGGGGTCCACAGGGCGGGGTTGCCAAATAGTGTTGCCGGCTTCCTTGGCGGATTTGGTGGTGACCGTTTCAATCATGCCGCGGTGGCTGATGAAAATTTCGGTCTCACCATTGGCATTGCGTTCCAGACGGGTCCGAAACTTGTCACGTTCGGCCGTGGAGTAAAGCGAGTCGAATAATTTGCCCAGCGAAGAGCGGATGAAATCCTGAGGGATCTTGGCGCGGTTCTCGGCCCAATCGGTTTCCATGATGCCTAGGGTGTTTTGGTCCATGGCTAATTGGAAACCATTTTCTTGCCAGAAGTCTTTTACGGGCTCCCACAGCTTGTCGGCCGGCCGGTTGACCACCAGCCAGCGTTGGTTGCCAGCGCGTTCAACGCGAACGTCGCCCAAGTTGGCGACTGCGATCGTCGGTGTGGCCGCAGCCACGGGTTGCCCGGCTTTGTAGCCCGATGCCGACACCACACCGCCGACAATCGCGTAATGCGTATCTTTGGAAAGTTGGGTCAGATCGGGTGGGACATCCAGTGATGGCACCTTCGAGCCATTGCTCGCGCTGCGATAGTCCACCTTGTCGGTTTCCAAAACACTACAGGCTGACAGTGAGATCGCGACGCTTACCAGCGTCAATTTGAAGAAAGGGTTCACGAATATCCTCTGAATGGAAAAGCTACTTAAATCAGACCGGTGGCTCGCATGACCCGCTCCAGCATCGGCCGATTGTCTTGCGTCAACACGGTCAACGGCAGACGAAGCGCATCTTTACACAAGCCCATGCGCGAAACTGCCCATTTGACCGGAATCGGGTTGGATTCTACGAAAAGTGCTTTGTGCAATGGCAAGAGCTTGAATTGAATCTCCATGGCACGTTGCACATTGCCGGCGATGGCAGCCGTGCACAGCTCGTGCATCAGACGCGGCGCCACATTGGCGGTGACGCTGACATTGCCATGGCCCCCGCACAACATCAAGGCAACAGCGGTGGGGTCGTCGCCCGAATAAATGGCAAAACCCTTGGGCGCTTCCTTGATGAGCCATTGGGCGCGTTCGATGTTGCCCGTGGCTTCCTTGATACCGACAATGCCGGGCACTTGGGCCAGGCGCATGACGGTGTCGTGCGCCATATCGGCCACCGAGCGGCCGGGCACGTTGTACAAAACGAGGGGCAGTTCTACTGCTTCGGCAATCGCCTTGAAGTGCAGGTACTGACCTTCTTGCGTGGGCTTGTTGTAATAGGGCACGACTTGCAACTGCGAATCAGCGCCCACCTTTTTGGCGAAGCGTGCAAGCTCGATGGCCTCTGACGTCGAATTGGCTCCGCAGCCCGCCATGACGGGCACCCTGCCAGCCGCCTGTTCGACGGATACACGGATAATCTCGCAGTGCTCTTCGACGTTGACCGTAGGCGATTCGCCCGTGGTGCCCACCACGCCAATGCAGTCTGTGCCTTCGGCAATGTGCCAGTCGATCAGCTTGCGCAGCGCCGGGTAGTCCACGGAGCCATCGTCTTGCATCGGAGTCACCAGTGCAACGATGCTTCCGGTGAGGGGGCCTTGGGTTGGGTTCATGTCAGTCATTTATACGGTAATCTATTATTTTACCTAGAGTGCACAGCGACCGGATTCCAGCAGCCTGGCCCCATCGTCCGGCGGCCTCATGGCGGCAATCCGCTGCACGAAACGGGGCGGGTCTTGCAGGTAACCTTGCTCGTAGGCCACGATTTCCAGCGGCGCACAGATGGTCAGCAGCTCACCCGATTGCAATAAGAAGTCAGCGCGGCTTGGACGCCCGACGCTGGCATTACCCGTTGCAAACGTCTCATATAGCAAGACGCCGCCCGGAGCGACGCTGGCTAGCACAGTGTCCATCAACGGGCGCCATAGGTAGTTGGTAACGATTACGCCGCCATATGTTTTGACATGGCCCCGCTCTTGCATGGGCCAAGGGCCGCTTTCGATATCGGCGTGTACCAGTATGGCTGCGGGCGCGGTGTGGCGGGCCTGTTCAATGTCGCGGTCAATGCCAGTCACCGGGTGCCCGCGGCTGCCAAACCAAGCCAAATGTCGACCCGATCCGCATGCCACGTCCAGCACGGTGGCACCAGGCTCTAGCAAGTGCGACCAGCGCACAACCCAGGACGACGGGCTCAAAAGCAAGACCAGACCTGGTTGGCCATTTGCACCATGAAGTCGGGCCGGGTATACAGGGCAAACACGGTTGCAAGCGCAACCAATGCCGACAACCCAAACAGTATCCTTTTGCCCACGCTCATGGCGCCACCATATTGCGCGGTAGGCTGCGTTTGATCGGAGCTTCCTTGACTGGCAAATTGATCAACGCGGCGGCTACACCCAAGGCAATGGCGATGTACCAGACGATGTCGTAACTGCCAGTCTTGTCATACAGGAAACCGCCCAACCACACGCCCAGGAAAGAACCGATTTGGTGGCTGAAGAACACAAAGCCGCCCAACATCGACAAATGCGCCACGCCGAATATCTGAGCCACTGTAGCGTTGGTTGGCGGGATCGTCGACAGCCACAGCAACCCCATCACACTAGAAAAAACATACACACTGGCGGGTGTCAGCGGTGCCAGCAAAAACACGCTGATGGCGATTGCGCGGGCGAAATAGATGAATGCCAGTATGTTTTTCTTCTGCATCTTTTGGCCTAGCACTCCTGCCGCATAGGTGCCAAACACATTGAACAAACCAATCAACGCCAGCGCGTAACTGGCAACGTGGGGCGACAAACCTTTGTCCTTCAAATAGCTGGGCATGTGGACCCCGATAAACACTACCTGGAAACCGCATACAAAGTAACCCGCCATCAGCAACTGAAAGCTGGGGTATTTGATGGCTTCACGCAATGCTTGGACAATGGTTTGTTCGCGCGCTGAGGCTGATACGCCGCCATAACCCGTTTCGCGCAGGCCCCATGCCAGTGGGATCATCATCAGGGACGCGACACCGAGCATCACCAATGCTTCTTGCCAGCCAAAGTGGCCGATCAAAAAACCCTCTGTGGGTACCATCAAAAACTGGCCAAAAGACCCTGCGGCCGCCGCGACACCCATAGCCCATGAGCGCTTCTCGGCGCTTACGTTACGACCAATCACCCCATAAATGACCGCGTAGGTGGTGCCCGCTTGCGCCATGCCGATCAGTACCCCGGTGGTTAGCGCAAACAACAGCGGCGTATTTGCGTGGGCCATGCCCACCAGCCCCAATGCGTACAGCAGCGATCCGACGATGATGACGCGAAAGGCGCCAAATCGGTCTGCTGCCATACCGGCAAAAATGCCCGCTATCCCCCAAGCAAGATTCTGGATGGCAATAGCCAATGCAAAAGTCTCCCGGGTCCAGCCATGCTCTTGCGTGATGGGCTGCAGCCACAGACCAAATCCATGGCGAATGCCCATCGACAGCGTGACGATGGTGGCGCCGCAAGCCAATACCTGGGCGATGGAAAGCGGTTTGGGGGATTCTTGCATGGGCTGATTGTCGCCAATCCAAGTACCGGCGGGTGGGCAGCTGCCAAAGCCATTCCCTGGCGCGGCTGTATTTATATAAGGGGTATCCACTTAGCTCCAGCAAACCCTGAATGCTGGATGGATAACCAGCTTTTTGAATTCTATCGAATGTCCAGCAATGTTCAAGTTTTAGATTTGCCTTTGCGCTTGGTGGGCTTCGTGCGCTTGTTACGAC
>JBBQBG010000195.1:0-7563 GCA_038317285.1 Burkholderiales bacterium
TGCACCAGCCACGCGCTGCCGCAGACGCCAACGCTTTCCTTTGCCACGCCGCCGAGAAGCTCGGCACCATCGGGCGCTGTCAATGCGAGACGGCCGGTGGCAGAGAGACCCAACTGGTATTGCGATGGCTTGCCAGCAAAAGCATCGTCATGCAGCGGCAATACCCTTGCGTCGAGCGGCCAACGCTTGCTGTCATTCAGCTCCAGGTGGAAGACGTCTTCGCCCAGATCGCGCACGCTGGCTTGTACGGTCTTGCTACCGACAGTCAGCTTCTGGCTGGCATGCGCACTTGCAAAGGTGAAGTTGGACGGGTGGCGGATTTTGTTGAAGTACATGGAAAAAAAACTGAGAAGAGCGAGTGAAGAGCGACGGGAAGAAGGAGGAAAGTTTGAGGCTGAGGATAGAAGGCTGTGCTTAGGGTTGCAAGCTATAAAGCCGCACCGACTGGGGCGGCACCAAGAGGTTGAGCGCGCCTTGGGCATTGGCCAGCACGGGTTTGCCACTGCGGGGATAGGCCGCTGCGTAGACCGCGCGGGGCTGCAAATCTTTGAGTGCGAGCCTGCCTGATTGGTTACCGTAGTTGATGACCACCAAGGTGGTCTCAGCCCCCAGCGTGCGCCGATACGCCATGACCCTGCCCTGCACCAGCGGCGCGTCGTAGCTGCCACTGGCCAATGACGGCAAGCTGTTGCGCAGTGCGAGCATGCTTTTGTAAAACGCAAGCAGCGACTGCGGATCGGCCAACTGCGCGGCCACGTTGTAGCGGCCCACATTGGGCGCCACCGGGCGGAAGGCTTTGCCACTGGTGAAGCCTGCGCCGTGCTTGCTGTCAGCCGTCCAACTCATTGGCGCGCGCAGCGGCTCGTCGCCATCCAGCCCCTTGATGCCGGCCATGCCGATCTCTTCGCCGTAGTAAATGAAGGGCGTGCCAGGTTGCAGCAGATACGACGCCGCGGCCAGCTTGTACTGCCGCTGGTTGCCGTGCAACTGGTCCCACAGGCGCTCGCCCGCAAAGATGTCGTGGTTGGCCGCAAAGGTGGCCATGGTCGGCGGTGCGGTGGTGAAGTAGTCCGCCACGTAGCGGATCGCCTTCTGATCACCCTTGGCCGCATTGACGATATTGCGCTCCAGCCCAAAGGCAAACGCACTGCCGCAAATATCGGGCGCGGCATAGACCTGCGGGTTGGCCGTGGCCTCGCACACCACGTGGCGCTGCGGATAGGTGGTGATCAGCGCGCGCAGGTCGCCAGTGATGCGGCGGCTCTCGGGCTGGTCGTTCCAGTCTTTGGCACTGTTCTCTACCAAGTGCGGTACGGCGTCCAGCCGGTAGCCGTCCAGCCCCCGGTTCAGCCAGAAGCGCAGGCTACTCTGGTGGTAGGCCAGCACCGCAGGGTTCTTGAAATTGAAGTCTGGCATGTGCTTGCCGAATGTGCCGAAATAGCTGCCCTGGGGCGTGAGAGTCCACGGGTATTTGCCCCAGATGTCCCAGCCGGGGGAGAATTCTTTCTGCCACACATACCAGTCGTAGAACGGGCTGGCGGGGCCATCTTTGAGCGCGCTGACGAACATCGGGTGCGCGCGGGCGCTGTGGTTGATCACGTAATCCATGACCACGCCGATGCCCCGTGCATGGGCCTGGCGCAACAAATCATCGAAGTCGTCCAGCGTGCCGTAGGCCGGTTCGATGGCGCGGAAGTCTGTGGTGGCATAGCCATGGTCGCCATCGGCGCTGGTGGTGATGGGCATCAGCCAAATGCCTTTGATGCCCAGGTCTTTGAGGTAGTCCAGTTGCTGGGTCAGGCCCTTGAGGTCGCCCACGCCATCGCCGTTGCTGTCTTTGTAGGCGCGTACAAACACCTCCATAAACGCTCCGCGCTGCCAGTTGGCTGGCAGGCTACTGGGCTGTGGGCGCGCCTCTACTGCGCTGGTGTCGATGGCTTGTGTCGCCGCTGGGCTAGACACACTCAGCCACAGACTCGCCAGCAACAGGGCGACCCTGGCAAGGCCTGGCCGACCTACGGATTTAGCGAGCAGCGTGGCGCGGGAAAGTGTGGGCATTTAAAGTTAAATGTAGTCAAACTACCAAATTTATATCAAGAAATTCAAATACATTTTCGTTGATTCATTGCATATTTTTACATACATTAAAGAGTACATGTAATCATACTACCTGCATATTTCTAACCTCAGCGACCAAAAATTTCCTGATTTTATGGATCGCTTTAGTTTTAAAAACTGGCTTACCGCTATTACATTGATAGCTATAACCGTATATCCGACGAGGGCTAGAGCCAAATTTCAATTATGAAAAGTTCCCCAACCCCAAAAATGGGTATCTATGAAGTCGAAAATGCGCTCCCACACTGCGTGGGCCATTGGTTGCAGGCACTAGCGCTCGTGTTGGCATGCGGTGCAGCGGGTGGCGCGACCGCACAAGACTGGCTGGCGGCCTGTAACGCAGCAGACTTTCAAACCGCGCAGCAGCCGCTGCCAGCACAGGCCCCCGCTGCTAACCCCACGCCACAAGCCGTATGGCTCAATCGCCAACTGCTGCAATGGCCAGCCGCACCCACGGATGGGCGATTCAGGCTGTACCACTCGGCGGCTGGCCACCTGCGCGCAGTGGTTGGTGAGCCGGTTGTCGGTGCGGACGGCACTTTGGCGCTGCAGGTGCGGTCCGGTAGCTTGCCAGCGGATGTGGCCCAACGTTTTCAATACGTCAAACCGGGCCCGGTGCTGTCGCTACCAGTCACGTCCCTCTCGCGCCTGCGCGCGCTGCACCAGGGGCAGTTGCTATTGGTGCAGGAAGACGCAGCCGGTCACGTGCTGCGCTCCACGCCCCTGCAAATTGCGGGTGCGCTGGACGACCTCTACGCAACAGCGGCACGCACTAGCGACCTGGGTGTCTCGATCGGGCCGCGCCAGGCACAACTCAAACTCTGGGCCCCCACCGCACGGGCTGTGCGCGCCTGCCTGTTTGACACGGCCCAGGGCGCGGCAGTGGCTGCACCGACCATGCAACGCGACGCATCCTCCGGCACCTGGCGGTACCAGCATGGCGGCAATCTAACGGGCCGCTACTACAGCTACTTGGTCGATGTGTTCGTGCCCGGCGTTGGCCTGGTACGCAACCGCGTGACTGACCCCTACGCGGTGAGCCTGAATGCGGATTCGCAGCGCAGCTACATCGCCGACCTGGGCAGCCCAAGCCTCAAACCGACCGGGTGGGACCAGCACATGGCTCCACAGCGCGTAGAGGCTCCCGTAGATATGGCCATCTACGAACTCCACGTGCGAGATTTTTCGATTGGCGACCCCACCGTGCCCGAAGCCCAACGCGGCAAATACCTGGCGTTTACGGCAGGTGAGTCCAACGGCATGCGCCACCTCAAGGCCCTGGCCCAGGCGGGCATGACCGACGTGCATCTGCTGCCCATCTTTGACATCGCCTCGATACCCGAACGCGGTTGCAGCACGCCCTCTATTGCAACGCCCGAGCGCGGCGACAGCGAAGCGCCCCAAGCGCTGAGCACCGCCGCCGCTGCCAAAGACTGCTTCAACTGGGGCTACGACCCCCTGCACTACAGCGCACCCGAAGGCAGCTACGCCAGCGATGCAAACGACGGCGCGCGCCGCATCATCGAAGTGCGCCAGATGGTCATGGCCCTACACGCGGCCGGCCTGCGCGTCGGCATGGACGTGGTCTACAACCACACCAGTGCAGCGGGTCAACACGCGCAGTCGGTGCTGGACCGCATCGTGCCCGGCTACTACCACCGACTGGATACCAACGGCACCATAGAGCGCTCGACCTGCTGCGATAACACCGCCACCGAGAACCGGATGATGGGCAAGCTGATGGTGGATTCGGTGGCGCTGTGGGCCACGCAGTACCGCATCGACTCCTTCCGCTTTGACCTGATGGCCCACCAGCCCCGCGCGGTGATGGAGGCACTGCAAGCGCGCGTCAACACCGCCACGGGCCGGCACGTCAACCTGATTGGCGAGGGCTGGAACTTTGGCGAAGTAGCCAACGGCGCGCGCTTTGTGCAGGCCTCGCAACTGGCGCTCAACGGCAGTGGCATTGGCACCTTCAGCGACCGTGGGCGCGACGCCCTACGCGGCGGCGGCGCGGGCGACAACGGTGACGCCCAGATCCGCAACCAGGGCTATACCAATGGCATGGTCTACGACCGCAATGCATTGTCAACCGCCACACCTGAAGACCTGCTACGCAGCGCAGACTTGGTGCGTGTGGGGCTGGCCGGATCGGTCCGCAACTTCGAGATGCAAACTTACACCGGACAACGCAAAAAGTTGTCCGACATCGACTACGCCGGCCAACCTGCGGGCTATGCCAGCCAGCCATCCGAAGTGGTGAACTATGTGGAAAACCACGACAACCAAACGCTGTTTGACAACAACATCTTCAAGCTGCCGGTAGGCACCAGCACCGCAGACCGTGCCCGCGTGCAACTGCTTGCCATGGCCATCAACGCCTTCAGCCAGGGCGTGGCCTACTTCCATGCGGGGGGCGACATCCTGCGCTCCAAATCCATGGACCGCAACAGCTATGACTCGGGCGACTGGTTCAACCGCCTGGACTGGGGCTACCAGACCAACTACTTTGGCACCGGCCTGCCACCCAAGGCCGACAACGGCGAGAGCTGGCCGCTGATGCAACCGCTGCTGGCGGACACCAGCCTGCGCCCCACCTCCGCCGACATTGCCTGGGCCCGCGACGTGTTTAGAGACCTGCTCAGCATCCGCGCCAGATCTACGCTGTTTCGACTGCGCACGGCGGCGGATATCCAACAACGCCTCACATTCCCAAATTCCGGCCCCGCGCAAAACCCGGTTGTGCTGGTGGGCCACATCGATGGCCGTGACTACCCTGGCGCGGCCTTTCAGGAGCTGCTGTATTTCATCAATGTGGGCAAGGTGGCGCAAGCCATCACCCTGGCGGACCAAGTCGGCAAGGCTTACCAACTGCATCCCGTGCAAGCAGCGGCCACTGCCGCCGATGGGCGTGTGCGCAACAGTGCACGATTCGATAGCGCCACCGGTCGGTTTACCTTGCCAGCGCGTAGTGCGGTGGTTTATGTAGTACGCTGACACCCCATGAGGCACTTGGTTTTCGTCTACGGCACGCTCAAAGAAGGATTTCCAAACTTCGCCAAGAACAAAGGCGTTCACGTGCCCGGCGCATTCCGTACATTGCAACGCTACCCCCTCTACCTGATGGGAGAACGCTATTCACCGTGGCTAATCAACGACCCAGGACATGGGGATCGGGTATCTGGGCAAGTGTTTGAAGTCGATCACCCTGCGCTGGCAACCATGGACATCCTCGAAAGAATCGGTGAACCAGACGGTTACTGCCGCGTTGCGATTGTGTTGGAGTCGCGGCAGAACGGCTGCAATCAGCTGGTCAACGCATTCGCCTACTTGAAACAGGCCGAGCATTTCCAGTCTTCCATGGTCCGCGCGGGCTGTCTATCCGAATACACGCTGGATCACGCAGCCCTTTACCAACCAAAAGCCTAGATCGTATGCATCCATGGGAAAGGCGGCATGTGAATTAGGGCTGCAGATGCGGCACACTTGATCCATGCACACAACCGCAAAACCGACCGACACCGGTGCCCAACTCCGCTCCCTGTACGAACCCCAAGGCGGCACAGGGCATATATTTTCGTCCAAGGTCACCGACTATGTGGCCTCGCGCCCCGACTATCCGGCAGCGCTGTTTGCCGCACTGCGCGACGCGTGCCATTTGCAATCCAACGCCAGCGTTGCAGACGTCGGTGCGGGCACCGGGCTACTGACACAAGGTTTGTTGGCACAGGGCTACCGCGTCACCGCCATAGAACCCAGCGACAGCATGCGCGCGGCGGCCGACCAGGCGCTTGCACATCTTCCGGGCTACAGCAGCGCCAGCGGATCGGCGGAACATCTGCCGCTGCCGCCCGCGTCCATGGACCTGATCACCGCCGCCCAGGCTTTCCATTGGTTTGACATCGAAGCCGCACGCGCCGAATTTCTGCGCGTGCTCAAACCGCAAGGCAAAGTAGCGCTAATCTGGAACGACCGTGTGCTGACCGACCCGCTGCACATCGCCCTGGATGGCATCTTTGCGCAACACGGGGGAGCCAAGCGCGGCGCCATGCTGGCGCACGACGAGCGCAGCGAGGTGCCAACATTTTTTGGGTCCAGCGCGCCGTTGGAATTGACCTGGCCACACGAACACAGGCTGAGTAAAGCAGCGCTGTTAAGTCTGGTTTTTTCTCGCTCTTACATGCCCGAGCGAAGCTCAGTAGCCGGGCAGCAGGCCTGTGCGCAGGTCAGTGAACTCTTTAACCGCCTGGCAACAGACAGCCACACCGCCGTGCGGTACACGACAGTTGCCATCATTGGAAGACCACAATGACTCAGCCTACCGTACTGCGCACAGTCCGAGCCAGCATCACCACGCTAGCGGTCGACGTGATCGTGAACGCGGCCAACTCGTCGCTGCTGGGCGGGGGCGGCGTGGATGGTGCTATCCATCGCGCTGCGGGGCCCGATCTTGTGCATGAATGTCGCCTGTTGGGCGGTTGCAGGACCGGCGAGGCCAAACTCACAAAAGGCTATCGATTGCCCGCCAAGTTTATCGTCCATACCGTCGGACCTGTGTGGCGCGGTGGAACACATGGCGAGCCAGAACTGCTGGCATCTTGTTACCGGCGCGCTCTTGAAATTGCCGCCTCCAAGGCCGCTGTCTCCGTTGCGTTTCCCAGCATCAGCACCGGCATTTACGGCTACCCGGTCGCACTCGCCGCCGAGGTGGCGGTCGCTACCGTTCGAGAGACATTGCGGCAGCCATCCAGCGTCCAGGAGGTCGTGTTTTGTTGCTTCTCTGACGCCGATCTTGCGGTCTATGAAGCCGCTCTTGTAGCATCTCAATAGGTTGATTCTTCGGCAATGTAGATGCGAGAATCGCAGCAAATCGCCAGAGCGATTGCACATGGGAAAGAGCGATAGCCAAAGGCGGTAAAACGGGTGATCGCTGAACCTTTGGGCGTACAAGCCTATTGGCTCCCTTTTTCTTCAAACACGGCAAAGGACTCGCACATGAAAAAGCCCTTCGACATCGTTGTTTTCGGCGCCACCGGTTTCACCGGCCGCCTGGTGGTGGAATACCTTTTGGCGCGCTACCCCAACGGTGGCGCCAGCGGGCTGCGCTGGGCCATGGGCGGGCGCAGTGCAGACAAACTAGCAGCCGTGCGCGATGAAGTGCGCGCGCCCAAGGACACGCCACTGATCGTCATCGACAGTACGGACATGTCCAGCCTGAAGAAGCTGACCGATGCCACACGCCTGGTACTCACCACAGTGGGGCCCTACCAGCTCTACGGCAATGAATTGGTGGAAGCCTGCGCGAAGTCTGGCACCGACTATGTGGACCTGTGCGGCGAGCCGGCGTGGATGCGCAAGATGATCGACGCCCATGAAGCCGCGGCCAAGGCCAGTGGCGCGCGCATCGTGTTTTCATGCGGGTTTGACTCCATACCCTTTGACCTG
>JBBQBG010000196.1:0-7528 GCA_038317285.1 Burkholderiales bacterium
CAGCGCTCAGCGCCAGTGGGCGCAGTATGCTGCCCTGCCATTGGGTGGGTAGCTCGACCTGCGTTTGAGTGAAGGTGCGCGACGCATTCACAATTGTTCCTGCGTTTGCGTCACCGTGGAGGTCCGTGACGACCTGCACGATACCGGCCAGCGTGCACAGTGGCAACACGGCGGCCCACACGGTCTTGAGCAGCACGCGGTTCAGAAAACGGTTTTCCAACGTGTTCATGGCCAATCTCATAATTGACGCGTTTGGGGCTTCAACGCCATGGCCCCTGCGATGCCAATGCACACCACGGCAATCACGGCCAAGCCCACGGCTTCATGGCCCCAAGCTGGTAGCGGCTTGCCAGATGCCTGGCAGGCCACCAACACCGTGTTGCGCGCCACGTTGCCCAGCAACACCAACACACTGACCACAGGCAGGCGCAGCAGGAAGCTGCGGTTGTTGCGGCCCACAGCCAGTGCCACGACACAGGCCGTGAAGTAACCCAACCAGGCCATTTGCACGCCAGAGCAAGGGGCATCCACAATGATCAGTTGGCCATCCACCACCAAGCTGCTGCCGCTGCGCTCTACCGTGTGGGCCAGCGACAGCAGCCAGCTACTGGCCTCAGCCGTGACCACGCGTAACGGAAAGCCCGCATAGAACTGCAGCGATGCGAGTAACGGCAAAGACAAAACCGACAAGCCCAGTACCGGCGCGGTTGCCACTGGTGCCGGCAAGAACGCCAGCAGCCCGGCCGCCAGCGACAGCAGGCCGACCAGCGCCACCAACAGGTCGGGCGACTGCGCATGCAAGGCCGTTGTCAGCACCGCTCCCGCCAGTGCCATCACTTGCAAACCCAGGCGCGGCGCGGCACGCAGCCGTGCGCGGTGCTGCCACAGCAGTAGGCCCAGGGCGGCCAATGCCAGTACGCCCAACGGGTCGTCCGAGCCATCAACCATGCGCTGACCCATCCACCACCAGGTGGGCCACAGCGCGACGGCTAGCAGGGCCAACCAGCGCCACTCGGCAGCGGTGTCGATGGCAATGCCGAAGCGCACGAAGCTGGGGATATGCAGCAAGCGCGGCAGGCCACGCGTTCGAGGGGTTTCCATGTCCAGCCTTCAGCTTGTCAAATGGTGGTGGCGTGCGCGGCGGCGGCGGGTGGCCAGCATGGCCAGTACCGACAGCGTGACGGCCATCGCGCCCCAGGTGGCGGGCTCGGGTGTGCTGGGCACTTCTGCACCCAAGGCGCTGTTTTCCACGCCCTGGGACAGGGGCGATGGCTGGTTCACGGGAGCGGCATCCGATGGGTTGAGATTGCGTACCACCTGGTCCACTGCCAGGAAGCTGGTGTACTGCGTCAGCAGGTTGTATTGCAGACCGAGGTCGGTGATGACCTTGGTATAGGTACTGCCGCCTTCCAGCGCCTCTTGGTCGCTCAGTGATGCGATGCGGTGACGGGCCCACAACTGGCGTAGGGCGGCGGTGTCGGTGCCTTTGCTGGCATTGACATCCATACTTTGGCGCACCGGGCCGTCCGTGGAATTACCCTCCAACACCAACTGGCCCTTGGCTTCACCCCGCCATTTGCCAAACACAATAACTGGGCGTTGCGCCAACAGATCGGGCAGGTTGCGGGGCTCCACGTCGTACACGTCCAGTCCTTCAAAGCGCAGCTTCACCTGGGTCAGCACCGGGGAGTCGATCATCTTGCGAAAGCGTGCAGCCTCAGCCCCTGCTTCGCCGGGTTTGGTGATGATGAAAGGCTCTCCCATGCCGGCGCGGGCTAGACCCTCCATCAAATGGCGATTGACTGAGGAACCAATGCCAAACGAAAACACGTTGGCCTTGGACAGGTTGTTGCGCACCAGTTCAAAGGCTTCGCGCTCCACCGTTACATAGCCATCCGTTACTACCACGACGGTGCGCGACACATCGGCGGCCTTGGGCTCAGCGTATACGCGCTTCAGTGCCGGTATCAGTTCCGTGCTACCACCGCCGCCCATCTGGTCAATGGTGCGCACGGCCTGGTTGATGTTGGCGCGGGTGGCAGGCACCGAGTGTTCGTTCAGGAAGCGATTGCTACCGGAGAACAACAGCACGTTAAAGGTGTCGCTGGGGCGCAATCCGCCAATCAGTTCCCGCAACAGGGTCTTTGCGGTATCTAGCGGAAAGCCATGCATGGAGCCAGAAATGTCTACGACAAAGATGTAGTCGCGTGGAGTGATGGCGGTGGCCGCTGGTGCCTTGGGTGGCTCCACCATGGCGAGGAAGAAGTTCTCGTCCTGGCCCTTGTACAGCATCACGCCGCTTTCGATGGTGTCGCCGGCCAGGCGGTAGTCGAGGATGAAGTCGCGGTTGTTGGTGGGGCCTGCATCAGGCTTGAGTCCCACCACCATGGTGCCGCCCTGTTCGCGGTTGCTGTTGATGTCGTGTGAGCTGGAATGCACTTCTTTGATCCCGATGGGGGTGTTCAGTGTCACGTGGATGTCAAAGGCAGGGGCCGCCGCACTGCTGAGCGTGGCTTGGCCTTTGGGCAGGTAGGGCTGCGCCACCCAGGTGGCATTGGCCTGGCTACTCTGCGGACTGTTGTAGCGTGGTCCAACCACGGTGGGGAAGACGAACTGGTAGTTGCCGTCGTTGGGCAGCAGCAACTCGGTGTAGCGCAATTCCACCTTCACATCGTCGCCGGGCATGATGTTGGCGACATTCATCTGGAACACATTCGGCAGGTGCTGCTCCAGCAGAGCGGCGGTCTTGCCCGCTTGCTTGGCGGCATCGTATTCGATCTTGGCTTGCTGCTTTTCTTTGATCTTGGCGGTGATCAGACGGTCCGCCAGGCGCACGTTCATGCCATACACCGCCGCGCGGGTGGAGCCGGGGAATACATACTTGGCTTCAATGGCGCGCTGGCCTTCGTTCTTGTAGGTTTGGACCACAGTGACGTCGGCAATAACACCGCTGACGCGTACATCGACCCGGGTGGACTTGAGTGGGAGTTGGTCAACTCCGGGGGTGTCGCTCTTCACAAAGAAATAGGGGCTTTCGGTCTTTTGCCGAGGTGCTGCATCGCGGTCCTGTGCGTGGACCGGGTTGGCAACCAGGGCCACAAAGCACGCGGCTGACAGCGAGGTGGTTAGAAGCCACAACCAACGCGACATGTGCAGCGGGTGATGGGGTGCCTCAGTGGCGGATGTTGCGGTGGGGCGGTGTGCGGCGATTGCCGGGGCTGCGAAGGCCATGGTGCTGTTCTCCAGACGCTGTGCGACATTGCACGGTGGACAGAGCATCCCGCGCGGACACGAACGCAATTTGAAGGAAACAGGGCCTTATGTGAAAACTGTGTGAAGTGACAGTGAACTACGAAAACTGGGCGGGTAACAGAAGCCTTTTTGTAGACGGCGCTTAGGCGTCGGCTACTCTAACGGGGCTGATCGAATGACCACGTATTGTTTCCTATATTCCAGCCCTGGGCGTATTGGCCAAGTGTTCACATAGGCCACAAGATGCGCAAGAGCTGCGGAAAAATCCTCGCCGTTTACCCTGCAGTCGGTAGCAATTTTTCCTTCAAAGTCTTTGCTGGCAAACAGCCGAATACCGACAAACGCATCGGACTCAAGAATGCTTCGAAACGCCTCAATGCTATTGGTGAATAGGCAGCACGGACAAAACGGATGTTCTTCGTCTGCCGCTTGCGCTGCCTGCGATGTTGCGAGATGGGCGATTGGTCCAAGAATAATTTGGCGCATTCTTGGCGCTGCATTTTCTGGCAATGGAAACTCCATGGACATGAACGTGCATTTCCGCGGGATCGGAAGAACGGCGTCTTCCAGTGCGAGTAAATCCATTTTTGCCCAGTTGGAAAATCCTATTGCCAGGGAATTTTCAACGGTAGTGCCGACTGAATGCTGAAACTCTATTACCCCTTGGGAAAAGAATACGGGATGCCTGGCAACGACATGGGAAGTAGTGCGAATAGAACCGTTGTCCAAAGCGTATGAAGCCAGAAAGACGGGTTCTAGATGAATGCCTGACGGCAGTTCCAAGCTAACTTCAGTGCGCAGTGGCTGCAAGCCCAATCCAATGAGAACTTCCTCGAAAAGTTCTGTCACGGACTTATCAACGCATGCCTTGTGCAGTCCTTCAGATGTTGCTTTCTGCGTCTGATCGGGCTTGGTGAAAATTCTGGAAAAAATCCTTGTAAGCTTCATTGGGATCTCGTGGTTCGCAACCATATCGTAGCTAACGCGCCGAGGCCTTCTTGTTGGGGGCGATTGGTTAGAGCCACTTCTCCCTTGTGCAATGACGCTATTTCTTTCACAAAGCTTAAACCCAAACCCGTGCTTTTTTTACGAGAGTGCGGCCGGGCCAAGGAGTAAAACTTCTCGAACACCTTCTCCTGCGCGTAGTCGGGAATGCCAGCGCCTTGGTCGCGTACCGTGATGCAGACCCAGCGGCCTTCCAAATGCAGACCCAATTCAACGATTCCGCCGTCTGGTGAAAAATCTAGCGCGTTGTCCACCAGGTTGCTCACTGCGCGGCGCAGCAAGAACGGATCGGCTTCCACCATGGCATCAACGCCCGCTGTCACGTCGATGCGTATGCGCCGTTTCGCCGCCGCGGCTTGCGACGCGTGGGCCAGCTCTTCGAGCATAGGCCGTATCGCCATCTGCTGCACGCTGTCAAGCACGCGCCGGGTTTCCAGCGCGGTGAGTTCCATCATGCGGTCCACCATCTCCTGGATGCGCAGGGTTTCGCGTTGGATGTTGCCCAGAAAACGTTGGCGTTGGGCTTCTTCCATCGGCTCTTGCAGCAGCTCCGCCGCTCCGCGTATGGCAGACAGCGGGCTCTTGACCTCGTGCGTCAGTGTTTGAACATAGTCGGCCACATAGTTTCGGCCAGCCAGTGCGTCGCGCATCTCGTCGTAGGCCGCGCGCAGCAGTTGCCATGCGCGCCACACCAGGCGCCAGGGGTGAAAGCCTCTTTGGGCTTTGACGTAGCGTGCATAGTCGGCGATCAACCCAAATGGACGCACCAGCCAAACCGACACCGTGACGGCCATGATCAGCACGGCCGCAACCGATAACATGCCGGCATACAGCGTGCGGCTGCGCGCAGCAGCCACGAATTGGCCGAAACTCTGCGCCGGTTTCCCGATGGTGACTACGCCAATGATTTCACCGTTGCCGCCACCACTGTCACCATTTCGGGTGCGGTTGACCCAGCGCACGGGTGCGGCCATGTACATCACGGCTGAACCTGCATCGCCCGCAATGTCCATTGAGGACCGCGCACCATATTCACCCTTGAGCGTGAGCCGTACATCGCGCCACTGTGAAAAGTCTTTGCCTAATGACTGGCCAGTCGAATCAAACACAACGATACCCTTGCGGTCGGTGACATAGGCGCGCAGTTCTACATGTGTCTTGCGTACATCAAATATCTGCGCTTCGAACTGGCGCGCATAGACGGCTTTAAAAAGGGCCTCCAGCCGGCCGGTGTCGATCGCCCCATCGCGCACATCCTGCTCAACCAATGTGGCCATCAGTTGGGAGGTTTCCACCAGCGATTCTTCTGCCGATTCGCGGTAGCGCGGGTCCAGGTCGGACACCACGTGGTACAGCACAGCGGCAATGCCGATCGCGTAGATCAGCAAGATCCCCAGAAAGATGCGGGTACGTTTGCTCAAGTGGATGTAAGGGGTAAGTCTTCGTTCAGCGCATAGCCAGTTCCGCGCAACGTGCGGATCGGCTCCAACCCGGGGGCAACCCCCTTGAGCTTGGCGCGCAGGGTTTTGATGTGGGCGTCTACCGTGCGGTCAAAACTGTCGTTGGCATCGCCCCATACCTTTTGCAGCAGTTCGTCGCGGGTGAACACGCGCCCAGGTTTTTGAACCAGCAGCCGCAACACGCCATATTCATAGCGGGATAGTTCCAGGGGGCGACCATAAAAACGAATCTGGTGCCGTTCTTCATCCAGCGCCCATAGCGCTGGTCGAGGCTCGGGTTGCGGCGCTATGGACGCAACGATGGCCTCCGGCTCCGATGGCTTCGCGGGGCGGGCGCTGCGGCGCAGTATGGTGCGCACCCGCGCCACCAGTTCGCGCGGAGAAAAAGGCTTGGCGATGTAATCGTCCGCCCCCAGCTCCAACCCGACAACCCGGTCGATCTCGTCGCTGCGCGCGGTTAAAAAAAGCATGGGGACCTGCTTGCCGCCGGGCAACGCTTGCAGGCGACGAAACAACTCAAAGCCGTTGAGGTCGGGTAGCCCCACGTCCAGCACGGCCAATGCGGGCGGCTCGGCGGCGAACTGGGCCAGCGCCTCTGCCGCGGTGCTGCACCACACGGGTGTGAAGCCATCGGTGGACAGCACATACTGCAGCGTGTCGGCGATGCCGGATTCGTCTTCCACCAAAAGAATACGCGGTTTGGGAGTCATGGGCGCTATGGTAACGGGCGGCACGCTGGTCGGGAATTTTGAGCAAACGACATAGGAAAAAGTCCCTCTAGCCCTCGCGGAATAAGCGTGAGCAGCTATCAAAAACGGAGCGTGTTGTTGACTGACCGTGTTGACCCAGGCCATTACCGCGTGGTGACCACTTGATTTGCGAGCAGTTGTCACCAATTGGGCCATACAAACAACACTCTGTTTGAAGGAGTTGAAGTCCATGCAGTTTTCTTCACTATCCCACCGCGCGGCCAAGTGGCTTCTGGTCGTAAGCTTGTTGGGTGCTGGCCTTGCCATGGCCCAGGCGGAGCCTACGTTGAACGAGGTCTACGCGACCGCCCACGCTGGCAAATTGGACCAGGCCCAGGTCATGATCCAGCAGGTGCTGGTAGCCCACCCCAAGAGCGCCAAGGCGCATTTTGTGCGGGCCGAGTTGTATGCACGCCAGGGTGATCTGGAGCGAGCCCGCGAATCGCTGGCTACGGCTGACAAACTCTTGCCGGGCCTTGGCTTTGCCAAGCCGGAGGCAGTCCAGGCGTTGCGCACGCAACTCGCTGGCCGCAATGCTCCCAAGGCCCAGAGTGGTTTGGCTCCTAACGCCGTGACCGCAGCAGCCGACACCGGCTTCACGCGTCCGACGCAATACAGCAGCCCGCAGCAAGCACCGTCTTCGACCTCGTCTTGGGGTATGCCACTGTTGTTGGCGGGTATCGCCATCGCGGCGGGCTATTTCATTTTCCGGCGCCGCGCTCCCGCTGCTGCACCCCAGCCAGGCGGCTATGGATTGCAACAGGGCGGGCTCAGTGGCCAGCAGACCTTTGGCATGGGCGGTGGCGGTGGCGCGATGCCTGGGGGCTATCCGCCTGCCGAAGGCTATCCCCAGCAAGCCGGTTCGGGGCTGGGCGGGCGCATCATGGGTGGTGTGGCCACCGGCTTGGCCGTGGGTGCGGGCGTCATGGCAGCCGAAGCAATCGGCCGCAACCTGATGGGCCACCACAACAATGCAGACGCAAGCCAGTTGGACAACGGTATGCGCGGCAACAGCAACGACACTTACCAGCCGATTGGCAATACCAATCCCGACATGGGCGG
>JBBQBG010000197.1:0-7527 GCA_038317285.1 Burkholderiales bacterium
GCTGGGCTAGCGACTTGTATTTGACGACATCGAACGCCTTGATGAAGATCACCATCCACGATGCCACCGACATGGTTAGCAAAAGCAGCGCGACGGCTTTGGTTACCCAGTCGCCCTGGTTCCATACGGCGATCAATCCCAATTGCGAATCCATACATACTCCCTAAGAAAAATTGTTTACGACAGCGTAAAGACTGACTATTCAAGAACAAAAGTGAACGGCACGTTGAACCACATGGCTTCGGCCATGCCTGCGCGTTTGCCCGGGACATAGCGCCATTTCAGTGCAGTTTCCAGCGCGGTTTGGTCCAAGCGGTCAAAGCCGCTGGATTTGAAAATCGATGCTTCTTGGGCCACGCCATCGGCACCGATGAGCGTGCGGATCAACACTTTGCCTTGCTCCCCCATGCGCTTGCTGATGGGCGGGTAGCGTGGCTTCGGGTTGTTGAGATAGTCGGCGTCACTGGATGGCATTTCAACTCTGGCTGCGGGCGGTGCCACTGCCGCGACTTGCGCAACGACCACGTCCTTCTCTGCGACCACGGGGTGCACGGTGGCTTCTACCGGCGCAGGCGCAATGGGCGATGGTTCTGGCGCAGGCTTGGCAGGCTTTGCGACCGCCAAAGGCACGCTTTGCCGCACGGGCGTCGCTTGGGCCTTGACGGGTGTGGGGGCGGGTGGCGTTGGTGTTTCTACCGGCTCCTGCATTTCGACGATCACTTGCGCGGGCACAAACACGTTGACCACCTTGCGCAACAGTCGAGCTTGTAAGGCCCACAAGCCGCCCGCGTGCAGTAGGAGCACGATGGCAACGATACGTATATTTCGGCTATCCATAGAAGTCTTTACGGTTTGAAAACGAGGTCACGTGTCTGCCCACATGCGTAGCAGGTTGTGGTAAACACCTGTGAGCGCTGTCGTTTCAACGGTTTCACCATGGCGTTGGCGCAGGGCTAGCAGATTCATGTCCAGCTCATACAACAGGCGTCGCTGTTCGTCGCTGCGGACCATGCTCTCGATCCAGAAAAAGCACGCAAGCCGGTAGCCGCGGGTGACCGGTTTGACCTGGTGCAGGCTGGTACCGGGGTACAAGACCATGTGGCCCGCAGGCAGTTTGATTGCTTGTTCACCAAAGGTATCGGCAATGCACAGTTCGCCACCGTCGTAGCTTTCGGGGTCTGACAAAAAGATGGTGCACGAGACATCGGTGCGTAAGCGCTGCCCGGTCTCGGGCATGTAGCGCACTGCGCCGTCGATATGGTCGCCGTAATAGTTGCTGTCCCCACCATAGCGGTTGAGCCTCGGAGGGAATACCCGCTTGGGCAATGCCGCTGAGAAGAACAACGGGTTGCGTTCCAGTGCGCGCAAGGCCACAGCCCGTATGGCCTGTGCCTCGTCGCAATCATGGTCCAGTTGCTCATTGTTCTTGACCTGGCGCGCCTGTTCACCGGCACCCTTGCGGCCGTCTGCCCAAGGTGCGTTGGCCAGAAGCGATTGGGCATGTCGTACCTCTTCGGGTGTCAGCACATTGGGCAGTTGGAGCAGCATGGTGTGTTGGCTTGAGGGGGCCTAGAACTTCACGTTCAATTGCAGTTGCGCGTTGCGGCCCGAACCCGGGATGTAGTGGCCCGTGTACAGTGCGTCCGCATAGAGCACATTGCCCACGTTTGCCAAATTGCCTTTGAGCGATACCTTGTCGTTGAACGTGTATTCGGTCAACAAATCCACGGTGGTGTAGGCAGGCGCATTCCACCCAGGATTGCGGTTGGCCGACTGTTCACCACGGAAGTTGATGCCTGCGCCCACGCGCCATTGGGAGTTGATCTGGTAGGTCGTCCACGCCGTGCCACTGTGAATGGGTGTCAGGGCAGGGCGTTCACCTTCTCGGTCGCCTGCGCCGGCAGTAAGTGAAGCGATGTCGATAACAGCATCGGGCATCCACATATACGAGCCAAAAACTTCCCACTTGGGAGTCAGGTAGCCAGACAGGTCGACCTCCAAGCCACTGCTATGGCGCTTTCCCGATAGCAAGAATGCCTGTGCCGCAGAGTCCGGGTCGGTGTTGCGTTCGTTGAACTTGGTGGATTGAAAAATGGCCAGACGCGTGGTGAAGCGTTTGTCCGCCGAATCCAGTTTGGCTCCGAGTTCAATATTGCGGCTCTGCTCGGGCGCGGTGTTGGCGCTCAGCGGGCTGTAAGAGTAAGTGTCAGCCGAAGTGTTGAACGAAGTCCCCCACGAGAAGTGGTACGAGCGCAGTTCATTCGGCTGGTACAAAACACCCAGACGTTCGCTCCAGTCGCCAATGGTTTGGGCGTATTTGGAGGTGACGACACCGGCGGCGTTGATGGTGTCAAAGTTGCCGCGCAAGCTGTCGTAGCGCAGGCCACCCAACACTTTCCAGCTCGGCGCCACTTGCACCATGTCTTGTGCATAAATGCCCAGGTTTTGCGCTTCGAAAGCACTGCTACGCGTGATGGTGCGCGCGGCCTCATTGAGGGAGGTGCCGTCAAATGGCGTTCCAGCCAAGGTTGTGGGTTTGGTCACGCCGGAGGCAGCGTAGACGTTCTTAGCCTCCCGTGCGAAGTCCAAGCCTGTCAGAAACGCATGCTTGAAACCCCAGGCAGTGAACTTCTGGCTGTAGTCGCTTTGTGCGTACAACGAATCCAAATCCTGGATTTTGGGATTGTTGCCCCGGGTAAAGATGTTCGAGGGGCCAAACGTGTCCAGCGCAACCCTTGTGGTCGGGCACTGCGGGTTTGTAACCACTCCGGTCGTGGCGTTGGTGTTGCTCTGGCATAGACGCACAGTTCCGGCGCGCTGATCCCGGGTATACGCGCCTTTGCGTAGCACGGTCTTCCATTCACCACCGTCGATCCAGCGGTGGGTGTGGCTAGCGGTGAGGTATTTTGCGGTGCCAGCGTTGTAGTCGCTGGCCATTCCGAAATAGGCGCTAGGGTCCAGCTTATCGTTGACTGTGGTTGCCGATGTGGGCGAATTGGCCGTGGGCTTGATCCATGGCAGCCCGTAGTTCATGCCGTTGTTGTTTTGCAGGCTGTACAGGCCAACCAAGAATTCGTCGGCCGTACCGATGCCAAATCTATAGGCCGCGGCGACGCCTTTTTTGTCGATGCGGCTGCCGGCGCCGGTGTTGTCTGCCTGGGTAGCCATCGCGTTAATGCGCACAGCCGCGTCGTCGCCGGTTTGTACGTTGAAATCACCGGTCATGCGGCGGTAATTGAAATTGCCCAGCGTGGTGCTGATTTCGTTTTGACCGAAGGTGCGCGGTGCCTTGCTCACCTGGTTGACAGCGCCACCTGTGGACCCACGGCCAAACAGCATGGAGGCCGAACCGCGCAACACCTCGACGCGGTCGTTGTTGAAGGTGTCACGGTCATAGAAGGCGGGGTCACGCATGCCGTCGACAAAGATGTCACCGGTGGTGGACAGGGAAAAGCCGCGCAGGCGAATGTCTTCTTCGCCGCCTTCGGCCGCCTGGAAGGTCACGCCGGCTGTGTTGTGCAGCACGTCCTTCAGCGTGTCCAGATTGCGATCATCGATCAGCTTCTCGGTGACGACGGTGACAGACTGGGGAATGTCGCGCAGTTCTTGCTGTCCCTTGCCGATGGACGTAATGGTTGCGCGCACGTTGTCCTTGCCTTCGGGCGCTTCGGCGCGCTCTTTAATGACAACTGGCTTGAGTGTTTTGTCAGTTGTGTTGCCGGTGGGCGTCTGCGCAATTGCTCCTAGAGACCCCATCAAGAGCAAGGCGCCCAATGGCAAATGTTTGGAATACGCGGACGTTGCTATAAACGTAATAGCAGCAGATGGCTTGTTTGTGAGGGCTGGAAGCCTTTTTCTTTTGCGAGCTGGGTGTGTAGACATGATGGGCTTCGGTCAGTGGTTGTTGGCTGGCTAAGGCCGTCCGCGGCAGGGCAGCAAATGGTGTGGCTGGCGAAAAGAGGAAAACGTTATTCTAAATGCGAATCGTTGTCATTTACAATTAAGTCATGAAATTCAGTTCTATCGGTATCGACACCCACCGTTCGTCGCCAGAAGTGCCAGCTGCGTCGCACTCTGGTGGCGGGACTATTTCGCCTTTAGGCCCAGTGCGCATTCCCAGCCAGACACTGTTCTCAGGGGCACAAGTCGTTGAAATCGAGCACAAGGGGTCGATTTACCGGCTGCGCCAGACGGCGTTGGGGAAGTTAATACTGACGAAGTAACCGTATCCAACCCACTTATTTACAAAATTGCGCACCAGCCAGCGTGAGCCAGCCAATGGTGTATGCCTGCCACTCGATACCTTGCGCCGCTTGGTCAACAAGGCCCTGGGTGGCAAAGCCATGGCAGACGACTACGAAGTGCATGTGGGCGCGGTGGCGCAATGCGCGCACCGCAATCGCCTGTCGGAAGCCGTGCAGGCCGAGTTGGAGCGCCGCTTTGCGTTGGACATCCAACGTTTCAAGTCCGCCAAATCGCCTCGGGCATTGGCTGACCTGTGGACAGAGGCCCTACGCCAGGGTGATGTGGCGGGTGCCTTCTGGGCTACCCTTTCCCACCCCTCGCCGCGCTGCACATGCGTGCACAGGCCGACAACGTCACCAAAGACAGTCGACTAGCCTTTCTGACGGAGGATCTGGCCCTGCTGAAGGCCGAGGCGGCAATTGCATCGGAAGCCGCGGGCGCAGTGCGGCAGAGCGCCACCAAATCTGCTGTAGAGCCAAAGGTCTCACCCGTTACCTTGTATCTCAAGCAAAAGACCGTCCTTTGTGTGGGCGGGAGAACCGGCAACATCGCCAACTACCGCGACCTGATCGAGCGGGTAGGGGGGAGGTTTGCGCACCACGACGGTGGACTGGAAGACAACCAAAGTTTGCTGGACGCAAGCCTGGCCGCCGCCGACTTGGTGATTTGCCAGACCGGTTGCATCAGCCACAATGCGTACTGGAAGGTGAAGGACTTCTGCAAACGCACCGGCAAACGCTGTGTGTTTGTGGAAAATCCCAGTGCGTCGTCACTGGTGAGGGGGTTGGAGCAAATGTCCGTACAAGCAGTCGACCACGAATCGCTATTGAATCAATAGCTGCCCACGCTTATTCCACGAGGGCTGCAGGCCAATTCTATCAATACACCAAGCGTTCAGGATGAATTTCCTGCAGTATCGTGGTGGCAATCTCTTCAATCGACTTGGTGGTGGTCGAGAGCCAGCGTATGCCGGCGCGCCGCATCATGGCTTCGGCCTCGCCGATCTCCATGCGGCAGTTCTCCAGCGCAGCGTATTTGGAGTTGGGTCGTCGCTCGTTGCGGATTTCACTGAGGCGTTCGGGCTGAATCGTCAAGCCAAAAATTTTGGCCTTGTGCGGTACCAGCGCCGGCGGCAACTGTTTGCGCTCGAAATCTTCCGGGATCAGTGGATAGTTGGAGGCCTTTAGACCGTATTGCATGGCGAGGTACAGCGATGTAGGCGTCTTGCCGCTGCGGCTCACGCCCACCAGAATCACATCCGATTGCTCCAAGTCCCGGTTCATTTGCCCATCATCGTGGGCTAGCGAGAAATTGATAGCCTCGATGCGGTTTTGGTAAGCCTTGCTCTTGCTGGCATCGCTGAAGCGACCGATGCGGTGGTTGGATTTGAGTTTGAACTCCTTCTCAAGAGGGTGCACAAACATGCCAAACATATCCAGCAGCATGCCCTGGCAGCCATCTTGTATCACCTTCAAAACTTCCATATTCACCAGCGTGGTGAACACAATGGGGCGCTCGCCATCCACCATGGCGGAGTTGTTGATCTGTCGCACTGCCTGGTGGGCCTTGTCCACTGTGTCGACGAATGGCAGGCGGACGTGGCGGGCCTTGGCCTCAAACTGCGCCAGGATAGCGTTGCCAAAGGTCTCCGCCGTGATGCCGGTGCCGTCGGAGACGAAAAATACAGTGCGGTGGGTCATGGTGCGGACTCGCTCGGTTGTCGTCAGTGATTTGCAAGCGCCAGCCTGCAATAGCCCGCGCCGACTCTGGTGTGCGGCCCCTACAATGGCTGCAATTGATGCATTTTCTCATTCCTTGACGTCCCGAAAAACAACAACAGTGGGCAGACGCGGAATGATCGCTGCTGATGACGCGCGGCGTGTGCCGGTGCAGGGAGCAGCGAAACGGTTTTTAAACTCCGGAGCTTCTGTTATGTCAACCCTGTTCAACCCGACCGATCTGGTCGTCCCCTTTGAGAATTTGCGCATGACCGACGTTGAGTCGGTCGGCGGTAAAAACGCCAGTTTGGGCGAGATGATCTCGCACCTGCCCCATGGCGTCAAAGTCCCGACCGGCTTTGCCACCACAGCACATGCGTTCCGCGAATTCCTGAGATTTGGTGGATTGACGGAGAAGATCAGTGCCAAGTTGAAGGCGCTCGATGTGGAAGATGTGCGGACCTTGGCCCAGGTTGGCGCTGAAATTCGTGCCCTGGTCGAGGTACAGCCTTTCCCGCCTGCGCTGGAGCAGGGCATCCGTGATGCGTTCAAGACTTTGAGCGCGAGCAATGAAGACGCCACCTTTGCAGTACGCTCTTCCGCTACGGCGGAGGACCTGCCTGACGCATCCTTCGCGGGTCAGCAAGAAACTTTTTTGAATGTGCATGGCATCGACGATATCCTGCACAAAATTCGTGAAGTGTTTGCGTCGCTCTACAACGACCGCGCCATCAGTTACCGCGTCCACAAGGGCTTTGCCCACGATGTGGTGGCACTGAGCGCCGGTATCCAGCGCATGGTGCGATCCGATCTGGGCGCCGCTGGCGTGATGTTTACCATTGACACCGAATCCGGTTTTGACCAGGTAGTCTTCATTACCTCCAGTTATGGCCTGGGTGAGACCGTGGTGCAGGGCGCCGTCAATCCAGATGAGTTTTATGTGCATAAGCCCATGCTGCGCGCGGGTAATCGGTCGGTCATCCGCCGCAGCCTGGGCTCCAAGCTGTTGCAGATGCAGTTCACCACCGCTGAGGAAAAGGCGAAGGGCGGCAAATTGGTCAAAACGACTGATGTACCGACCGAATTGCGCAATCGCTACTCGCTGACCGATGCCGAAGTGGAGCAGTTGGCCAAGTACGCGCTTGTCATCGAGGAACACTATGGTCGTCCCATGGATATCGAATGGGGCAAGGACGGCATAGACGGCGAGTTGTACATATTGCAGGCACGCCCTGAGACCGTCAAAAGCCAGGCTGGCAACCAAGCCGAATACCGCTACAAACTCAAGGGTTCGGGCACCGTGCTGGTCGAAGGCCGCGCCATTGGTCAAAAGATTGGCACTGGCCCTGTGCGTATCGTGCACAACATTAGCGAGATGGACACCGTGCAGGCGGGTGACGTCTTGGTGACCGACATGACGGATCCCAATTGGGAGCCCGTGATGAAGCGCGCCTCGGCCATCGTCACCAACCGTGGTGGTCGCACCTGCCATGCGGCCATCATCGCCCGTGAGCTGGGAATTCCCGCCGTAGTGGGTTGCGGTGACGCCACCGAGTTGCTGAAA
>JBBQBG010000198.1:0-7517 GCA_038317285.1 Burkholderiales bacterium
GGGCAGGTTGCCCACGTAAAGTTTGTTGCCCATGTAAGGACTCCTCAAAATAACTCTCAAAACGCGATGGTGTCCAAACCCGCAATCAACAAACCAATGAAGACTTAAAGCAGACGCGAAACTGGTAAATCACCGCAAACCCGTACACCGAATTCTCGGCAATACCGCACCATTATGCTGTTAATTTGACAACTTGGCTAATTTTTATTTGGAATCGTCCGGGCCGCTGTAGTTGCGCCATTGCCGCAAACCGTTGCGCATGGTCAGCATCTGGCGTTCGAACAGGGGGCAAGCATCGCAGATCGCCATGTGCATGCGCAACGCCAGGCGATCCGCCAATTTGAGGTCGCGGTCGTCTCGCGCCACAACCATGGCGGTGACTTCTTTACAGGTTCTCATAAGAGGAATCGACATCAGAGGCTGGCTTTCTTGAACCAATTGAGCTCCAGGCACTCGCGCAAACGCAGACGAGCCCGGTGCAATTGCACATACAAGTTGGTCGGCGTGAGCTGCATTTCCTTACAGATTTCGTCGCTGGATAGCTCCAGCCACTCACGCATCAGGAACAGCCGACCTTGACTCGCCGGGAGCTTTTCGGCACAGGCCTCCAGAATCACAAAGAACTGTTGGCTGCTGGTTTGTTGTTCCGGGTTGCCCCAATCAGCCGGTTGCTCGGCAAAGTGCCCGTCTGTTTTGAAAGCGATCGCCTCCAGCGGGTCGGCGCTCTCATCGTCGTCGCCGCCCAGGCCGCAAACCTCTCGGTGGTGGTGGCGCAGCGCATCGACCACCTTGTGTTTCAAAATACCCACAAGCCAAGTCTTAAGCTGGGAACGGTTACCAAATGACTGGGGTTTGGCCAATGCGGCCAGCACGGTCTCCGACACGGCATCCTCGGCCCAGGTCTCGTTGCGCAACTGCAGGCGTGCGAATTTCAGCAGGTAGCTCTGCAAAGCCACGATCTGTTCTTCGAAACTGGTCATAAGATGATTTTTTTTCCACAACCCTGTAAGAATGGGTGCCTGCACCAGACTAATCCGTAACCAGCGACTTGGTGCATAGGCTGCAAGCGCATACTGGTTGAACTTTAACCTGTCCTCTCAAGGAGTTTCCAAATGACCCAACGTGCAATGATTGCTGCCACTGCAGCTGCTGTGATGTCCCTGTCCTTGGCGGCCATGCCTGCCGCTGCGCAAGACAAAGAAAAATGCTTTGGCATTTCCAAGGCTGGCCAGAACGATTGCTCTAGCGTCACGGGCACCCACTCGTGTGCCGGCCAGTCCAAGGTCGACATGGACAAAATGGAATGGAAGTATGTGGCCAAAGGTACTTGCAAAGACATGAAGGGCCTGTCCCTAGAAGAAGCTAAAGCCGTCAAGAAGTAAACGTTACGCCGGTCCGCCATGCTCCGCCCACGGGATCAAGGTCTGCATGTCGATGCAGGCGGGGTGGGCATAGGCTGGCGGCACCCGCATTACGCAGAATTGCTGGAACGCCAGCCCGCGCTGGGTTTTCTGGAAGTCCATTCCGAGAATTTCTTTGCCCTCGGGGGTGCGGCTGTGGCCGTGCTGGAAGCGGGGCGATCCCATTACCCCATCAGCCTGCATGGCGTCGGTCTGTCGCTCGCCTCCGCCGTAGGGCTAGATGTTTGGCACCTTGACCAATTGGCAAGCCTAGTGCAGCGCATAGATCCGGTGCGGGTCAGCGACCACGCTTCGTTTGCGCGCGGCACTTTCCAGGGTTCGGTCGTGCATGCAGCCGACCTGCTGCCCATTCCGTTTACCACTGCATCGCTCGACGTGCTGTGCGCCCATGTCCAGCAGGTGCAAGACCGTTTGCAGCGCGTGTTCATGGTCGAGAACCTATCGGCCTACCTGCGCTGGAATGTGCCCGAAGCCGAGCGCGTGTGGCGGGAGACGGAGTTTTTGACCACCTTGGCCCGGCGCACCGGCTGCCACCTGCTGGTCGACGTCAACAATATTTATGTCAACGCACTGAACGCGAACATCCGCTTTGGGGATGCGACCGACCCGCTGCAGAGCTGTCGCGATTGGCTGAACGCCATTCCGGCTGATGTGGTTGGCGAATTGCACCTGGCCGGCCACTGCCGTGTCAACGATGCGCATGGCGACATCGTCATAGACGACCACGGCAGCCGCGTCTGCGATGCCGTGTGGGACCTGTACCGCCACGCCATCGACCGCTTTGGCACCGTGCCCACGCTGATTGAATGGGACACCGACGTGCCAGCACTCGATGTCTTGCTGGATGAAGCCGTGCGCGCCCGTGCACATGGCGCTGCGGCCCAGGCCCTGGGAGCATTGGCATGACCTCGTTGGCGCAGCAGCAGCAATTGCTGTTGGAGGCGCTGTTGGCTTGGCCCGCAGGAGATGCTATGAAAAACATAGCTATTCACGCACAGGACACGAGGGCTAGAGGCCTAAAGGTCTATCAGGCCAACGGCCATGTACTGGCGCAAAGCGCCTTGCAGGCCGCCTACCCAGTGGTGGCGCAGCTGGTGGGTGACGAAGGCTTTGCCGACCTGGCTCGCGCACTGTGGCACGCCCAGCCGGCCACGCGGGGCGACGTGACTTGCTGGGGCGGTGGCCTGGCGGACTTTTTGCAAAACAGCGCGCAGTTGCAGGATGAACCCTACTTGCCCGACGTAGCCCGGGTCGAATGGGCCTTGCACCAAGGTGCCGGTGCCAAGGATGCCGAACCCGACATGTCGACCCTGGCACTGTTGACCACGCTGGAACCCGAACATGTGCAATTGCTCCTGGCGCCCGGCTGCGCTGTGGTGCGCAGCGCATGGCCGGTTGCCAGCATTGTGGGTGCGCACCTGGAGGGCAACCCCAGCCTGCAAGAAGCCGGCGCCCAACTGCGCCGCGGCGAGGCGCAGGACACCGTTGTCTGGCGCGCGGGATTGCAGCCACGCGCGCGCTTGGCCCAGCCGGGCGAGTCGGATGTCTTGCACGGGTTGATGAAGGGCGAGTCTTTAGGCCAGGCGCTTGACGCTGCACCCGAACTGGACTTTGGCCAATGGTTGCCACTGGCCGTGCAAACGGGGCTGGTCTTGGCCGCGTGCAAGATGGATACTGGGCCCACGCACACCCTGCCCTGAACGAGGCTGGTACGCAGCCTAGGCATGACACGCGAATCGGATTCGAACTGGAAACTCGCCATGGAAACCCCACTACCCAACCGGGCTGCTGACCCGTTGCCCCTGCCAGAGTTGCCTGCGAATGGCTGGCAACGCTGGTGGCCCCAGCGCATAGGCTGGCGGCTGGCGTTGGGCTTTGGCGTGCTGGTGGTGCTGATGCTGGTTGCGCTGGCGCAGGCGACGTACCAGATTCGCCACATCACCGGTGTGACCCAGCGCTTTGCCACTGGTGACATGCAGCGCCTGCTACGGGTACAGGCGCTCTCCTTGCAGACCGAAGGCGTGGGCAATGCGCTGATCCGCTTGATCAACGCGCCGCGTGAGAATCGGGTGGCGGAATACAAAGATGTAGACGAGCGTAACAAGCGCATTGACGGCATGGTCGAGTCCCTGGCCAATGATCTGCGCGACGAGGACCAAGAACAAAATCTCAAGCGGCTGGTTGAGTGCCGCGCCGCCTATGCAGAGGCTTTTATCGACACCGCCGACGAAATCGAGGGGGGCAACACCGCGGAGGCCTGGCGCTTGCTGAACGAGCGCGTCAACCCCGCGCTCAAAACGATGTTGATCGAGTCCAACAACCTGCTGCAGAGCGAACGCGAGCGCATAGAGACGCGGTTGAACGAAGCACAGACTCTTTTTGACCAGGTGGCCATGTGGGTCGCAGGCCTGTCGGTGCTGGCGGTTACCCTGGCCGTATGGATGGGCGTGCGCACCACCCGTAGCGTCGTCAGACCCCTGGCCAAGCTGGAGCGTGCAGCCCGGCGCATTGCCAAGGGCGACTACAGCAGCCGCGTACCCATGACCCGTACCGAGGAAGTGGACCGTGTGGGCCTGGCGCTCAACACCATGACGGATGCAGTGGCGCAGCGCGAACGCGACATCGTGCACCAGGCGTTCCACGACTCGCTGACTGGGCTGCCAAATCGCGCGGCCTTGTTCAAGCCGGTACAGGGTATCGCCCAATTTCCCAACTGTTTGGCGTTGATGGACTTGGCCCGCCTCAAGGCTATCAACGAAACGCTGGGCTACACCACCGGCGACACGCTCATCCAGCAAACCGCAGAGCGCGCCAGCCTGGCGTTGCAACAGGCTGCCGCCGACGGGCTGATTGGTCCCAACCCTGTAGTGGCCCGCCTATCGGGCGGAACGTTTGCTGCAACCTTTAGCGCACAAGACCGGACTGCCGTGGAGGCCCTGCGCGAACGCATTGAGCAGGCCATCAGTGAGCCGGTCCAGTGCAGCGGACATAGCGTGGACCTGAGCCTGACCTATGGCTTGGCCGACTCGGGTGATCAGACCCGCCCAGGCGCCAAGTTGCTGCCGGTGGACACGCTGCTGCGCAATGCCGAAGTGGCGCTGCACAGCGCCAAGCGCGCCGCCGTAGGCTTTGCCTGGCACAGCGAGGTGCAAGAAGCGGCACGTCTGAGTCACCTGAGTTTGTTGTCGGACTTGCGCCAGGCGGTGGCCACGTCGCAATTGCAAATGTGGCTGCAACCCAAGTTTTCGCTGGCCACCGGGTTGGCCGTTGGCACCGAGGCTCTGGTGCGCTGGCAGCATCCCACACGCGGTTTTGTTTCACCCGCCGAGTTTGTTCCCTTTGCCGAGCAAGCGGGTTACATCACGATGGTGACGCAATGGATGCTGGAGCAAGCCCTGCGCACACTGGCCGCCTGGGCGCCCACCCACCCCGAGTTAAGCATTGCCGTCAACGTCAGCACCCGCGATTTGCAACAAAAGGGCTTTGCCGACCGCGTCGCCCGCATGATTGAGGCCAGTGGCGTGCCCGCCAAACGGCTGCGGCTGGAGATCACCGAGAGCGGGTTGATGGATGACCCCACGCAAAGTGTGGCCCTGCTGCATGCACTGCGCGACATTGGTACGCCACTGTCGATTGATGATTTCGGCACGGGCTACTCGTCGTTGGCGTACTTGCAAAAACTGCCGGTTAGCGAGTTGAAGATAGACCGTAGTTTTATCGACAAGCTGGACCAGTCCCCCGGCACCCAAAAGTTGGTGCGCGCCATGACCGAGATGGGCCATGGGCTGGACCTGATGGTGACCGCCGAAGGCGTGGAAACCGAGGCCGAGCGCGAGACGATCACCCGCCTGGGCTGTGATGTGATGCAGGGCTATCTGGCCAGCAGGCCGCTGCACGGGGAGAAGTTGCAGGCCTGGTTTGATGCGTTGCCGCCGGCCTCGGTTCCATAGAATTAACGCACCATACTCTGGTCTATGCGCGCTGGCGCTACCCCGGTGGGTTTGGCTCGCCGCAAGTAGCGTTCGCACGGCAGCGTGAGCCAGCGCTGCAGGGCCGCGCCCAGCCATACGCACAGCGCAATGCAGGGGATGTAGACCACAAAATCCCAGCGCAGGTTGGGGGCATAAAAATGGCGGAACAGGGCCACTGTGCTGAGCACCACAAACATATGGCTCAAGTAGATCTCGTAGCTCAGCTGCCCCATGGTCGCCAGCCAGCCCAGGCTTCGGGGCGCACGGCTGGTGCGGCAAAGGTGGTGGCAGGCCAAGACCATCGCTGCCGCGCCCAGCGTGAGCACCAGCATATAGCCTTCGTTGATGCTGGCCGCCAAAAATTCGCCCCACAGCAGCGTGGCAACCAGGCTTGTGCCCCCGAGTGCCAGCAGCAGTTTGGCGGTGCGACCCGTTAGGCGTGGCCACTGCTGTGCCGCAAAGGCGGTGAGCACGCCGATGGCGATGGCGGCCAGGCCCGGCAGGTAAGCTTTCTCCGACCAAATTTCGTTGCCATGCAAAGCGGCCTTGGTCATGGGGAGTGACAACGCCAGCAGCACCAGTCCGGCCAACAAAAGCTTACGGGGCAGCAGCAAGCACACGACGGGAAAGCCTAGGTAAAACACCTCTTCGATGGACAGCGACCACAGCACATCCCAAGACGCGGGTAACCACGTGGTCTGCCCTTCGTACCAATTTAGGTGCAAACCCAAGGCGGAGAACCATGCTCCGCCCAGCGATTGGCCGGGCGCTTGAATCCGGTAGTCGGCAAAGCCCACTCCATGCAGCAACGTCAACACCGCCAACAAGGCCAGCAGCAGAGGCAAGATCCGGCTGGCACGCCGCAGATAAAACGCGCGCCAGTCCAGGGTCTGCAAATTGGCATGTTGGCTCAGCACTTTGGCAGCAATCAAGAAGCCCGAGATGACAAAGAAAATGAACACCGCCTCATAGCCGTTGAAGCTCAGTGCATTGAGCACGCGGGTCGGCAGGTAATCGATCAGCACGCTTTTTTTGAGCGGCAGGCGAAAGCCCAGGCCCAGGTGGTTGAGCACCACCAACAAGATGGCCAAGCCGCGCAGGCAGTCGATCCCCCAATTGCGTAGCGGCTCTGCGCCACGAACATTCACGTGCATTTCAATTTCCGATCATTAATAGAGGGGGCCGGACCTCAATAGGACTTTCTCAATCCCATTCCCACGGTCAGCAAGATCGGCTTCAGTAACGGCGATGGTCTACATAACTATATAGAACACGTATTCTAGAATATAAGTTCTATCATGTTGCTGTGGATGGAAGAAATACGCCGACGGCATCCCCTCTGCTGTCAATTGAACCCTGGCGGCCTTTGGGTTGAAAGCCCGGCAGCGTTTTCCAGCGCCATGCCAACCCGCGCAATCGTGCCCTCGTCAAACAACCGTCCGATCAAGGTCACGCCATGTGGTACCTTGCGCGGGGGTGTGAATTTTGCCATCGGGTGCTTGGCGTCGGGCGCCCAATCGTTGCGGGCTTGGGAAACCTCTACGGTCCCGGTGCGCACGGTGAGCGAGGGATGGCCGGTTTGATTGGAGATGGTGAGCATCTCGTCGCGCAGCGATGGCACCAGCAGCAAGTCGACCTCGGAGAAAATGCGCGCCATCTCCAGCGCCACACGGCGGCGCATGCGTTCTGCTTGCACCAGATCGACCGCCGACAAGAACCGCGCTTCGCGGAACAGGTTGGGCCACGCGTCAGGCACCTGCATCTTCAATCCGCTGGTCTGACCGCTGAGGGTCAGTTCTTCAAAAGATGCTGCGGCTTCGGCGAACAGAATGAGGTTTAGCGACTCATACGGCCAATCGGGCAACGTGACGGGTGTGGGGATGAGACCCTGGGTGCGCAGCGTCTCCAAAGCGGTACGGTCTACGTCGGTCGCGCCATCGCCTTGCAGCCACGCCGGGACATAACCCACCTTCAGGCCTTTGACCGGTTCACTTGCATTGAAATCGAGTTTGCTCGGCACGCTGCTGAAGTCGCTGGCATCGTGGCCGCTGATCGCTTGCAACACCAGCATCGCGTCTTCGACCGTGCGCGTCATCGGCCCCAGTTTGTCGAGCGACCAGCACAA
>JBBQBG010000199.1:0-7481 GCA_038317285.1 Burkholderiales bacterium
ATTGATGCGCGGTTGTTCCAGCACGAGCAGTGTCGTGCACGGCTGTGCGACCGCCGGCAGTTGCACGTGGGCCCAGAGCGCGCCGTGAATGAAGCCAAAACTGGGCATGCCGCCTTGATGGCGCTCAAAGCCCCCTGCTGAAAACCGTACCCGTGCTGCCTCCAGGCTGAGCGCCATCTCAGGGTCTTTGAGGGTCGACAGCGTAGCCGACAGCGAAAGTCCGCCGGGTGGGATCGCGCACTCAGCCGTGGCGGCGGCGGCCAGTTGCCACGGGGCAATCAGCAACAGGCACCACAGCAGGCAACGAATGAGTCTTTGGTACGGCATAGGGCGCTCTAAACTAAGGGGACTTTCATCTTGAGGATATTTTCATGCTTGGCTACGTAACCCTTGGCAGCAACGCTCTGCCGCGCGACCTGCATGGCAACAAGATTAGCGTGTTCTGCGCGGGTTGTTAGCAATTGCATTCCTTTGACGTCACCATTGTCGGCGCTGGCGCGGCCGGCCTTTTTTGTGCCAGTATGGCCGGACAACTGGGCCTGAAGGTCTTGGTGCTGGACCACAGTGAAAAGGTGGCAGACAAGATCCGCATCTCGGGCGGGGGCCGCTGCAACTTCACCAACCGCGACGTGGGCCCCGCCAACTTCATCAGCGACAACCCGCGTTTTTGCCGATCTGCCTTGTCGCGCTATACATCGCGCGACTTTATTGCACTGGTGGAGAAGCACAAAATCGCCTTCCACGAAAAGCACAAAGGCCAACTCTTTTGCGACCACTCGGCCGATGACATCATCCAGATGCTGCTGGCCGAATGCACCGCCGGCAACGTCACCCGCTGGCAGCCCTGCGGGGTAAAGTCCATACGCTATTTAGCCTCCAGCCCTCGTGGAACAAGCACGAGTAGCTATAAAATCGATAGTGATCAGGGAACCATACATTGCAGTGCAGTGGTCATCGCCACGGGCGGCCTGTCCATCCCCAAGATGGGCGCGACTGATTTTGGCTACCGTGTGGCCAAGCAGTTTGACCTGCATGTGATCACGCCTCGCCCTGCCCTGGTGCCGCTAAGCTTTGACGAAGCGGCCTGGGCGCCATTTGCGCAGCTATCAGGTCTGTCGTTGCCGGTGAAAATAGAGACTGGCGGTAAGAAGGAACGCGTTGCCTTTTTAGAAGACCTGCTGTTCACCCACCGTGGCCTCAGCGGCCCTGGTGTGCTGCAAATCTCCAGCTACTGGCAGCCCGGCGCACCGATACGCCTGAACCTGGCACCCCACACCCATGCAGCCGAGTTATTAAACAGGGCCAAGGCCACATCCCGAAAGCTGATTGCCAACGAGCTGGCCGCATTGGTGCCCTCGCGCCTGGCCGACACCTGGGTCGCACAAGGCGCGGCACTGGGCCACGACTGGGCCCGGCCCATCAACGAAGCAACGGACAAAGCCCTGAACGCATTGGGCGAACGCGTGAGCCACTGGGAACTAACTCCCACCGGCACCGAAGGCTACAAAAAAGCCGAGGTGACCGCCGGCGGCGTGGACACGCGCAACCTGTCGTCTCAAACCATGGAGTCCAAACAGCCCGGCCTGTATTTCATAGGCGAAGTGGTGGACGTGACCGGCTGGCTGGGTGGCTACAACTTCCAGTGGGCATGGGCCAGTGGCTTTGCCTGTGCGCACGGGCTTGCGGCGCGCGTGTTGCCCGCCGCAAGCACTGGCTGACGCTGGTTTACATCATGCCGTCGGAATACGGCGTGACACCGTAATACGCATGGACGCTCTTGACCCACGTGGCGTCGGCCATATTGGGCCAGCTGTCCTTGTCAAAGCCTGGCGCGTCCTTCAGACGTTCTTTGCTGACGTCCAGCACAAAACGGTGGTTGCCCGTGTCAAGCGTCAATGCGCTCCATGGCACGGCGAACAATTTTTCGCCCATGCCCAGAAAGCCGCCAAACGACAACACTGCATAGGCGACACGGCCACTGGGTACATCCAGCATGATTTCTTTGACGTCGCCCAGATCTTCGTCCTGCTTGTTGTAAACATCGTTGCCATTGAGTGTGTTGGCACCCATCAAACGCGGGCCAGGGCCCGTGTGGTTGCGGTAGATGCCGAAGGTGTCTTGTTCTTGGTAATTCATGGTGAGCCTTTCGAGGGTTCGTTGTCTATAACTGACTGGGAATTCAGGCAGAGAGACGGAGCTTCTCGAAATTTTCAGTTTGCGTCTGTGGCCGACCACACATTGGCTCAACAAACTGGACTTGACGTCGACCGATCACTCTGCGTGAGAGGAAGCCTCAGCGACGGTGTCCAGTGCAAGGTCAATGACGCTCATCAGTTCGTCGAGTTTGAACGGTTTGGTCAGGTACCGAAAGAACCCTGCTTCCAGCCCCATTTGAATTTGCTTCGGGTAAGCGTTTGAAGAGAGCGCAATAACGGGTATGCGGCGTGTCAGCGGATTGGAGTGCAAAGTCGCTAAAGCTTGGTGGCCACTGATGTCTGGCAAGTTGATGTCTAGCAGGATGACAGCCGGCCGCAGGGCAATCGCCATCTCGATGCCCTGAAAACCGGTTGTAGCAGTCAACAGCACCAGATCACTCCTGCGCCCAATCAAGTGCTCGACCAAGCTCGCATTGGCTTCGTTATCCTCCACTTGAAGAACGGTGCGCTGCGGCGACATTGCGCCTGATGGTTCACCGCAATGCTCTTGGTCTGAAATTCGCATGGGTGTCTGAAATATTTTCGTCTACAGGTTGGGCCAGCGTTTCGACCTAAAGTACGTTCGGCAGCGCACAGCGCCAGTTACCGGAAGGGAATATACCCAGAACGGTTCAACCGTTCTGCGTTAAAAGACGTAAAACAGCCCATAACGGGCTTCGTGCAATACAAGTAGAAAAAAACCATGGATGAAGTTCGTTGCAACGCGTGTCCTTTAAGGACTCTGCCCCTGTTCTTGGGCAGCAGTGCCGAGGATATAAAACTTGTGCAGTCTTTGAAACGCCGTGAAGTCCGACTGCGTGCGGGGGAGAACCTCATCCAAGAGGGCGAGGTCGATACCATGCTGTACACGCTTTACAGTGGCTGGGCCTATCGATTCAGGACCTTGAGCGATGGACGAAGACAGATTTTGAGCATTCTGCTGGCTGGTTCATTTATCGGTGTGCAGCAAAGGATGCTCGACGTAGCTGGCTATGGAGTCACCACGTTGACCGACGCCACCTTCTGCGTTTTTGACCGAAACTCCCTGTGGGAAATGCACCGTCAGTCCCCTTCCCTGGGCTTTGAAATCACCTGGCTGACAGCGGTTGAAGAGTCTCTCATCGACGACAACTTGCTGTCCGTCGGACGGCGAAGTGCCGAAGAGCGAATGGCGACGTTGTTGGTACTTATTTTCAAAAGAGCCGCTGCGCTGCAACCTGATGGAGGAGCATCTGGTGTGCCGTTCCCACTGACGCAACAGCACTTGGCGGATGGCTTGGGCCTGTCTCTCGTTCATACCCACAAGACGCTGCGCAGACTTGAGAGACGTGGCCTGCACAGAATCGTCTCAGGGCGGCTACATATTGGCGATGTCAAGGCACTCGGGCGGTTTGCAGAACTTTACGCCGATGCAAGTTCACGTCCACGTCCCCTGGTTTAGACTGAGGTGGCTGTCGCCCGTGGCGCATGAACTGGAGCAGGAATTTCCGACAGGGCTCCAACATGAAAGAATTGCTCCTTTGCCTGACTGTGTTCGCCGCTTCGACCTTGGCGTTTGCGGACGGCTTTACCGCATTCAGCCAATCGCCGGACGGGGCTCACCTGGTCCTCATCGGTCCGGGCAAGCTGCCCATCGAAGCGCCCAAATACGCCGACCAGGTGGGGTTTAGCAAGCCGCAGATTTCTGCAGACGGCAAATACGTAGGCTGGCTCGCGCTGTACCCTAACTGCTCCACCTCGTACCCCATTCCGCTGCGTCTGGTCGTGCTCGATGCGTCCCGGCAACTGCACAGCTTTGAAGGCATTCAGCTGGCGACGTTTGATTGGTGCTTTCTTCCCCGCGCTGCCGAGGTGGCATTCACCCAGACGACCGTTCATGGCAGCAATTTCCAGCATTTCGAGAGACACACCATCGCCGACGAAAGGCTGCTCGCCACGTACGAGTATCCGCATGAGGATGACGAGAACGCGCTGGCCCGCAAGCGTGCCCCCAAGTGGGTGCGGTGCGTGCCTGAGTTCTCAAAGTGATCCAACAGTGGCTCCACATACCCATTGTGGATTTCTAATCTGCTCTTGTATGTAAAATCAGGCTCTAGCCCTCGTAGTTGCTTGTTATGCAGCTACATAAATGATAGTAGTCACCTATGCAGATTCGCGCAGCACTCCCATCCGACCTCGAAAGCATTGCCCAATTGCACACCCTGAGCTGGCGCATGGCCTATCGCGGAATCCTCAGCGACGCCTATCTGGACGGCGACCTGTTCGCCGACCGCAGGGCGCTGTGGCAGGGCCGCTTTGACAAGCCCGCCGCCCAGCAAAGCATTGTGGTCGCAGAGATTGCCGACGCCCTGGTGGGGTTTGCCTGCAGCTTTGGCTCGCACGACGCCACCTGGGGCAGCTTGCTAGAGAACTTGCATGTTGCACCCGGGCACAAAGGCGCGGGCTTAGGCTCCCAACTGGTGACCCATGTGGCGCAGTGGTGCGCGCGCACCCAGGCAGCGGACGGTTTGCACCTGTGGGTGCTGGCGGGCAATACTGCGGCCCAGGGCTTCTACCGGCGCTTGGGAGCAACCCTGGTCGAGCAATCAGTGTGGGATGCGCCCGATGGCAACCGCGTTGCCGAGCTGCGGTTTGCCTGGCCCACGGTGGGGCCGTTCTTGCTGTCGCGATAGCTAAGCCCAGTCGGCTAGCGCAGACTCACCGTTTGCCCCTTCCAGGCCGGGTCTTGCCAGCGGTAAAACACACTCAGGTTCTTGGGCTGATCCGCTTGCTTCTCCACTTCCAGATTAGCCGTACGCAGCAATTCAAAGCTGGTCTTGTAGCGGCCATCAACCTTGGCCTCCCGCGCAGCCAGCATCTGGGTCGTGCCGGGCACCCAACCGGCAAACTCTACGTACCCCAGGTTGGGGTTGTCCAATGCGGGCGGCACCACATCCACACCCCAGCCCTTGGCACCCTGCTGGAACACCCACATCTCGCGCCAGGTGTCCAGCGGCTGCACGGCCAACGCCAAAGCAGTACCTTGGCGGTTGGCGGTGGCGGAAGCGGCCCACACCACGCCATAGGTGCAGCGGGTGAACAGCGGGTTCTTGGCGTCATGCTTGGCTTCCACCACATGCACACAGGTTTCGCCGGGCTGGCCGGTGCTCAAGCGTACTGACAACTTGGTGATGGGCTGCGCGGCACTGCCAGAAGCTCCATCCGCCAAGGCAGGCTCCGCACCCCAGCGGGAAGCACCCACGCGGATGGCGGCGTCGCTGTAGGCTGAGGCATCCGTGTCGGCCAGTTCGGCCTTGTTCACGGCGGCCAATTCTTGCAATGCACGTGCCGCGGCGGCCTGCACGGTGGCAGGTGCAAACTCGGGCCGGCGTGCGCGTTGGAACGCCAGACTGGCCCAGACACCGGCCTTGCGCAAGTGCATGCGATTCTTCAGCACCTCGGGCAGGTCGCGCATCTCCACACGGTCCAGCACGTCGGCACGCCAGTTGTCTTGTGCAAAGCGCTCAATGGGGTTCAGGTTGGGCGCCACGCATTCGTGTTTGGTCAGGGCCAGGGCGGCCAAGGCCTTTTGGCCATCGGTCGCGGGCAAGGCCAGCACACGGCGGTGGGCGTCGCCGTTGTAACAGAGCTGGACCTGGCCTTCGCGCTCAAAGCTCAGCATTTCCACACCGTAGGCTGCTGCCACCTCCAGGTGTGCGGCCAGGGCGTCGCCACCGGGCTTGCCTTGGCGGGCCGATGCGCGGCGGGCCAGGCGCTCGGCCATGGCGCCCAGGGCGTCGAAAGCTTCGCCGTTGATGGCCTCTGCCGGTGCGGCCCGCAGATAGGCGGCCGCGTAGCCAATGCCCAGGGATTCGGAGCCCGGTGTGTCGCGCAGGAAGCGCACCACCGACAGCAACTCAGGCGCCGCCTCGGGCTTGAGCGACTGGCTGCGCACCTGGGTGGCTCGGATGAAGCCGGCCCTCTCACGGCGGTGGTCATAGACCTGCAGGTAGTCGCCCTTTTGGCCCCGAATCTCCAGGCTATCGCCCTGGGCCAGCACGGCCTGCTGGGGTGCGGAGTCGCGCGGGGCCGAGCGCAGAGAAGACTGGTCTTGGGTGACGATGGCGATCAGCAAGAGTGATGCGGCGATCATGTTATTTGCCTCCTTCGGCATTGTCTTGTTCGGCCTGTGCGGTCTCGGCCTTGGCATCAGTTGCCTGGGCAGTGCGCACAGCCTGGTCGGTGTTTGGCCTGCCAGCGCCCAACAGTGCGGAGCCTATGAACCCGCCATCGGAAGGCGGCGGCGCGATGATGACGGTGATCTTGTCCGACAACTTGTCGGCCATGGTCTTCTGAATCAGCAGCGGGTTCTTGGATATCAAGGCACCATCACGGGCCAACTGCTCGCTGGTGATCTTGCCGATACGGTCTTGGCGGTAGGCTTCGGCATCGGCCAGGTTCTTGCGCGAGTCGGCTTCACCAGAGGCTTCGATGCGACGGGCTTGGGCTGTGCCTTCGGCAGTCTTGATGCGCGACACCTTTTCGGCCTCGGCTTCCAGCGCACGCTGCTCGATTTGCTTTTGCTTGAAGGGCAGCACATGCTTCATGGCCTCGGCCTGGGCCTTGGCGGCGATGATTTGCTCTTCGCCAGCGGCCTGGGCAGAGGTCTCACGGCGCACTTTGTCGGCCATGGCTTCCAGCTCGGACTGCTTGACCTGCTTTTCTTTGAGCTCCAGCGTGTAGCGCATCTTCTCGGTGGCAAGTTCTTCGGACAACAGGTTTTCCATGCCGGCCTTGTAGTCGTGGGGCAAATCGACCTTGCCGATGGTCACAGTCTCAAGCTTGATGCCGTCCTTGGCCAGGCGGGGTTTTAACTCGGCTTCTATCAGTTGTTGAATCTCCGGGCGCTTGCTCGAAAATATCTCGCGCACCGTATAGCGGGCCAGGGTTTTGTACAGCACGCCCTGCACCACGGGTTCGACTATTTCCTTGTTGATGTCTTCGGGGAGGTCTCGGGCCACGGCCGCAATCTTGGTGGCGTCCAGTGCGTAGCGCACCGATATGTCTACGCCGATGGATAAACCTTCTACCGATTGAAACGGCGCCGCACCGCTGGCGCTCGTGTTGGCTGTGGGGCGGTAGACCTGGTCGCGCAGCGAGAAGCGGCGCAGTTCATGCAGGCCGGGGATGATCAACACCGCACCATCGCGCACTTCGGTGGACGAGCCCGTCAACTGGTTCATGCGCATGCCGATTTCGCCGCGGCCAATGCTTTGCATGGGTGGGTGGGTGTAGATGGCATAGCCG
>JBBQBG010000200.1:0-7474 GCA_038317285.1 Burkholderiales bacterium
GATATGCCGGTGGGTACCGAGTTTCTCGATCTGCTGAGCCCCCAGTTCATCAGCGAACTGGTCAGCTGGGGTGCCATCGGTGCGCGCACCACCGAGAGCCAGAGCCACCGCCAACTGGCCAGTGGCCTGTCGTGCCCGGTGGGTTTCAAGAACGGCACCGACGGCGGCATCAAGGTGGCTACCGATGCCATTCAGGCGGCACAAGCCAGCCACTCCTTCATGGGTATGACCAAAATGGGCCAAGCCGCCATCTTTGAGACCCGCGGCAATGACGACTGCCACGTGATTTTGCGCGGCGGCAAGCAAACCAACTACGCCCGCGCCGATGTCGACGCGGCCTGCGAGCTGCTCAAGGGCGCGGGCTTGCGCGAGCAGGTGATGATCGACGTGAGCCACGCCAACAGCAGCAAGCAGCACGCACGCCAGATCGTGGTTGCCGCCGATGTGGCCGAGCAGATCGCCGCTGGGGACCGCCGCATCACCGGCATCATGGTAGAGAGCCACTTGAACGAAGGCCGCCAGGACATCCTCCCCGGCACTGCCTTACTGCACGGCGTGTCGGTCACCGACGCCTGTATCAGCATGGCGCAAACGGTACCGGTGCTGCAGCAACTGGCGGCAGCGGTCCGTAACCGAAGAGGCCATTAGCCCTCGTGAAACCTGCGTAAGCAGCTACTAAATTTATAGCAAATGAAACTCTGTATCCTGGACAACGACACGTTGGACGGTGAATTGGCCCAGCGCTACACCAGCTTCGGCGCCATGTTCGTCCGTTTGTTCGACAGCGCGGGCGCGCAGTGGACCTACGACATCTTCAGCACCCAGTGCGGCGAATACCCGGCCAGCTTTGATGCCTATGACGCCGTCCTTCTTACCGGCAGCGGATCGGATTCGTTCTCGGACGAAGCTTGGGCTGTCGCGCTGCGATTGCGCGTCACGCAATTGCTGGCCGAACGCAAAAAAATGGTTGGCGTGTGCTTTGGCCACCAATTGATCGGCTTGTGCATGGGCGCGCCCGTGGCCCGCGCGCCACAAGGCTGGGGCGAGGGGCGCATGACCTACGACTGGCACCGCCCCGACCTGCCGTTTTCCAAAGACCGCAAGCAGATTTCGCTCTTCGTGAGCCACCAAGACCAGGTGTTGGAGCTGCCCAAGGGCGCAGCCTTGGTCGCCAGCAGCGACTTTTGCCCGGTAGCGGCCTTTACCGTGGGCAATGCAGTGTTTTGCGTCCAGGCACATCCAGAGTTCGATGCCGAATTCAGCCAGTTTTTGCTGGACGAACAGCGTGCACGCATGGGTGAAGCCGAATATGCAGCCAAAAGCCAGGGCCTGCTGGCCGGCCATGAGGGTTTGGACGTAGCCCGCATGGTGATCGCGTTTTTGGAAAACAGTCCCCAGGGCGCTGGATAGTGAGGCCCCGGGGTTTGGGTTTTGCAAGCTCAACCTTTTGGGCCGGTGTTGCGCAACCCGGGTTTGTGGCCAGGGTCGCAAGGTGGGTCCGTCGGTAACAGACACGTCCAGTGTAGGTCTGCACCCAGGGCAGAAGATTGCGTTATTGCCCATACCGTAATCATTTTTGGCATACTCTGTCCAAATTCATATTGAAATTGGCAGAAACATGAAACTCGACCGGTACGACCAACAGATACTGGATATCCTGCAAGCGGACGGTCGTATCAACAACCAGGACTTGGCCGACCGCATCGGCCTGTCGCCCTCTCCCTGCCTGCGCCGGGTCCGGGCGCTGGAAGAATCGGGCCTCATCGTCGGTTACCGCGCGCTGCTCGATGCCAAAAAGCTAGGTCTTACGCTGACGGCCCTGATCCATATCTCGATGGACAAACACACACCCGAACGCTTCGCCAACTTCGAGGCCACCGTCGGCCTGCTGCCCGAGGTGCTGGAGTGCCTGCTGATCACCGGCCAGAACGCCGATTACCAGTTGAAGGTAGCCGTGCGCGACATGGACCACTACCAGGCCCTGCTGCTCAACAAGTTGGCCAGTATTACGGGCGTCACCGGTGTGCATTCGAGCTTTGTGCTGCGCCAAGTGATGTCAAAAACGGCGCTGGCGGTGTCCACTGGCACCATCACTTGAACCCACAGCTGTGAGCCACCGATGTGCCTGATCGCTTGGAATTGGCAACCCGACAGCGCCACGCCACTCTTGCTGCTGGCCAACCGCGACGAGTTCTATGCCCGCCCAGCCCTGCCCCTGCATTGGTGGACGGCGGCCCCTAATGGGTCGCAAATACTGGCTGGCAAAGACTTGCAGGGCGGTGGCACCTGGCTCGGTGTGAGCCGAAGCGGACGCCTGGCGGCCCTGACCAATTTTCGATCTGGCGCACCGCAACGCGACAACACACCATCCCGCGGGGAACTGGTCGCCGCTTTTCTGCACAGCGGCCTGGGGGCCGATGACTACCTGCAGCAACTGGCAGGACACTGTGACGACTACAACCCGTTTAACCTGCTGGTGTGTGATGGCCAACAACTGGTGGGACTGGAAAGCCGAAGCGGCAAGGTGTTGACCCATGCGCCGGGTCTGGGCGCAGTGTCCAACGCAGATTTTGAGACGCCCTGGCCCAAACTGACGCAATTGCGTGCGGGTCTGGAGGCACATGTCACAGTGTCCGAAGTGGTTGACCTGCGCCAGTTTTTGCCGCTGCTGCGTAACCCCAGCCCTGCGCCCGACGCTTCATTGCCCCACACCGGCGTACCAGTGGAGTTGGAGCGCGTTTTGTCTGCGGTCTTTATCGCTACTTCCGGTTATGGAACGCGCGCCTGTAGCGTCGTGGCACTGCACCAAAGCCGTGCTGATTTCCTCGAACAAAGTTTTGGTCCGCAAGGCTTCCTCAGCGAAGCACATGCATCATTTGAATTTAGCTTCACGCGAAACGCAAGCATCTGATCCAGGCCTTGAACGCCGGCCAACGCGCACCATGTAAAGGGTTTACCACTCTGCCGCGCCGTACTGTTGAGACGCGCGGCCTCTCATCTATGGCGCTAGCCCCCGTGTTGCTGTTCTCGTTGTTTTTGCATGCTCTCATTGGATGGCGCGTCGCACCCGATCTGGCCCAGATCACTCCCGTACTGGGCGCTGCAATGTGGATTGCCCTTGCACTGTCCGCCTTTCTGATGCCCATGGGCATGCTGGCACGGCGCGTTGCCAAGCCCCCGCTGTCTACGGTGTTGACCTGGTTGGGTTTGCTGTGCATGGGCTTGTTTTCATCGCTGTTGGTATTGACTCTGTTGCGCGAACTATTGCTGCTGGCACTGCAACTTGTCGCATGGTTGTGGCCCCAAGCTGTGCCGTTGCAGGCAGTGCGCATCAACACAGCCATCGCACTACCCCTGGTGGCTCTACTCGTAACCGTTCTGGGGTTCTGGAACGCACGCCGCACCGCGACCGTGGTCCGGATTGATGTACCCATTGCCAACCTGCCAGAGGCGTTACAAGGCTTTACCGTGGCGCAGATCAGCGACATCCATGTGGGTCCAACTATCAAGACGCACTACTTGCAGCGCATCGTCGACCGCGTCAACGGTTTAAACGCCAATATGGTGGCCATCACCGGTGACTTGGTGGACGGCAGCGTGGCCGATTTGGGCCAGCACGTCGCACCATTGGCGCAATTGCGTTCAACCCATGGCAGCTTCTTCGTCACTGGCAACCACGAGTACTACTCGGGTGTCCATAGTTGGATCGATGCCTTGCGCGACCTCGGTTTGAAGGTATTGGTCAATGAGCATGTGCTGATACAGCACAGCATCGATGCGCAAGACCCAGAACCCGCCTTGATGGTAGTGGCTGGTGTGGCCGACTACAGCGCACACCATTTTGACGAAACACACCGCAGCGACCCACACAAGGCCATGGCCAATGCCCCGGAGCATGCGGTGTTCAAACTGCTACTGGCCCACCAACCACGCAGCGCGGCAGCGGCCGCAGATGCCGGCTTTGATCTTCAGTTGTCAGGCCACACGCATGGAGGCCAGTTCTGGCCATGGAACCACTTTGTGCCCTTGCAACAGCCCTTTACCGCAGGCCTGCACAAGCTCCAAGCGCTATGGGTTTACACCAGCCGCGGCACCGGCTACTGGGGTCCCCCCAAGCGCTTTGGCGCGCCATCCGAGATCACGCACCTGCGTTTGGTCCGCGCATAAGAACTCACCGATTGTCTGGCAGCTCGATTTTTACTTCCAGCGTTTCCAGATTGTCTTGTCGTCCCTGGATGACCTTGATGTCCGATGGATTGATCTTCACGTATTTACTGATCACTGCCACCAGCTCACGCTGCAATTCCATCAGTTTGTCCGGCTGCAAGGCGTTGCGGCCCGAACGCTCGTGGGCCAAAAGAATCGACAAGCGCTCCTTGGCCACACTGGCAGTGGACTTCTTCTCGCCCAGAAAAAAAGAAAGTAAGGAGGCCATGGTCTTATTTGCCTCCAAATAGACGCTTCAGCAGCCCTTGTTTGGGAGCTTCGGTGAAACGCATGGGCTTCTCGGCACCCAAAAAGCGGTCGATCACATCTTTATAAGCTTCCGATACATCACTGCCCTGCATGTGCACAGCGGGAACGCCTTGGTTGGAGGCTTGCAGCACCGATTCGCTTTCGGGAATCACGCCAATCAGCTTGATGCGCAATATGTCCTGGATATCTTCCAGCGACAGCATCTGCCCCTGGTCCACGCGGGTCGGGTTGTAGCGGGTGATCAGCAGATGTTCCTTGATTGGGTCCAGCCCTTCGATAGCGCGCTTGGTTTTGCTGGCCAACATGCCCAAGATGCGGTCCGAATCGCGCACCGAAGACACTTCGGGGTTGGTTACTACCAAAGCCTCATCAGCAAAGTGCATGGCCATCAGGGCGCCAGTTTCGATACCGGCGGGCGAGTCGCACACGATGAATTCAAAATCCATGGCGGCCAGGTCATTCAGTACCTTTTCCACGCCATCCTGCGTCAGCGCGTCCTTGTCGCGCGTTTGCGACGCCGCCAACACAAACAGGTTGTCGCACTGCTTGTCTTTGATCAGGGCCTGGTTCAGATTCGCCTCGCCCTGGATCACATTGATCAGGTCATACACCACACGGCGCTCGCAACCCATGATCAGGTCCAGGTTGCGCAGGCCCACATCGAAGTCGATGACAGCAGTCTTGTGCCCGCGCAATGCCAATCCGGTTGCAAAGCTGGCACTGGTTGTGGTCTTGCCAACCCCGCCTTTACCTGACGTGATAACAATAATTTTTGCCATAAATCTTTATGCTTTCCAATTCAACTATTCAAGGCCTCGATGATCAATTTTTCCTTACCATCGTTGCTGAGCCGTACCTGCGCCGCCTTGCCATGCACGTTCGATGCCAGCGGGTTTTCGCTGGTGCGGTAAACGCCGGCAATCGAAATCAGTTCAGGTTCCAGACACAGCGAAAAAATGCGGGCATTGGTATCACCCCGCGCACCGGCCATGGCCTTGCCACGCAGCGGCGCGTAAACATGGATATTGCCGTCGGCCACCACTTCGGCTCCTTGATTGACCATGGCCAACACGACGAGATCACAACCCCGCGCGTAGACCTTCTGACCTGAGCGCAGCGGCTTGTCCACCACCATGGTGGGTGGCCCCGGTATCTCGCGCACCACTTCGTGCACGACCTCGTGGATTACCTCGCGTACCGTCTCAACCCCATTGCCCGCTGGCTCTGGCGCAGCGGGAGCAGTGTGACGGCCTCTGTGCATATCCGGCGGTGCCTCGACCAAGCCCACTGCCAATGCCGCCGCCATGACCTCAGGACTGGCACCGCGCGCAGCCACCGGCACCAAGCTGCAGGAACGCAGCACCTTCAGCAATGGGACCAGATCAAAAATGGGTTGTTGCGGGTCCAACTGCGAAAAATCAATGACCAGCGCATCATGGTCAAAGAAGTCCGGGCTTTCACCATCGGGCCCAAATTGCCGCAGTACGTCGGCTGCAAGCACAGCACCGTCATTGGATTTCAGCATCAACGCTACCAAAGGCAGTTGCGCGCTCTTGATTTCGAAAGATGCAGGCACCTGCCCGGCACTAGGACCAGCGGAAGAAACGGACATGAAGAAGAATGAAGACTGCAGCGTGCGGTGAAAACAAGGACGGGAAACCCGAAGTCGGCGAATCTTACTTGATTGACGGGCCTAAAACGCCCTTCGCCCCAGCTTCTTTTCACCTGAAATCCGCATAGGCGCAAAGGCCTTGGAAAACTTCTTTTTTGTCAGGCCTTGTTCAGTCCTATTCTATTAATGTCTTATTTAAAACATAGTAGTAGTAGATAAGCTTTGGCTATTAGTGTGTACAAGGCCTTTTTCTTCTTTCAAATCAACCGCTTACAGTCCTTCAACCCCTGTGTGTGAGCCCGCTTTGTGGTGTACCCGGCGAATGAACAACTTTTGGATTTCATCCCATGCTGTGGATAACCAGGTGTTTATGCCAGAACTATCCACAGCTTTGTACTTTGACAGAACATGGATTCATGGGTGTAGAGTTCAGGCCATGAAATTAACTATTCGAATCCTCGGCGTTCTGGTGCTGGCCTGCCTGGTGTTCGCGGCGGCCGGCGTTTTTGCCACCTGGGCACCCGACAAGCCCGTATCAGCCCTGGCCACCCGCTGGGCCCAGCCGCCGTCGCAATTCATAGAAGTCGACGGCATGCAGGTGCATTTAAGGGACGAAGGGCCCCGTGATGACCCCATGCCTATTGTGTTATTGCATGGCACATCGGCCAGTCTGCACACTTGGGACGGTTGGGCGCAAAGCCTCAGCGGGCAGCGGCGGGTCATTCGTTTCGATTTGCCGGCTTTTGGACTGACCGGCCCCAACCCGAACAACGACTACTCGATTGCAGCCTATGTGCACTTCGTGGTCGGCGTGGCAGAAAAGTTGGGTGTCAAACAGTTTGTGCTGGCGGGCAATTCTCTGGGGGGGCAAATTGCTTGGGCTACAGCGCTGGCGCAGCCGCTGCGGGTCAGTAAATTAGTGTTGGTAGATGCTGCCGGTTATCCGTTCCAGTCTTCATCTGTCCCTATTGGTTTTCGTATTGCGCGCATGCCAGGTTTGCGGGTACTGATGGAGCATGTGCTGCCGCGCGGGGTCGTCGCCAGCAGCGTGCGCAACGTTTATGGCGACCCCGAAAAAGTGACGCCTGAATTGATAGACCGTTACTACGACCTGACGTTGCGCAGTGGCAACCGCCAGGCGCTGGCTTACCGCTTGGACCAGCGGATGAGCGGCGAAGAAGCACACATCAAGGAACTGAATTTACCCACGCTCATCTTGTGGGGCGCTAAGGACCATCTGATTCCATTGGACAATGCACAGCGGTTTGCAAAAGATATCCAGGCATCGAAACTGGTTGTGTTCGATGCACTGGGCCATGTGCCGCACGAAGAAGATGCGCAGAAAACGGTAGAGGCCTTCAAAGCATTCCTTGCGGCAGCGCCAAT
>JBBQBG010000201.1:0-7337 GCA_038317285.1 Burkholderiales bacterium
GAGGCCACCAAGCAGTCCAAGACCGTGGTCAGCCAGACGATTGCCGCCGAACTAATGGCCAAGGCAAGCAGCAACACGACCGCCCCTGCAGCACGCAAAGACGTCTTCGGCAGCGGCGTCGTGGTCAGCCGCAGCGGCGATATCGTGACCAACGAGCATGTGGTGCGGGGCTGCCAAAAAATCCGCATCCAGCCGATGGGGCTCGATGCCAAGCTGGTAGCCAAAGACACGCGCAACGACCTGGCCCTGCTGCGGGTGGAAGGCGTCAACCTGACCGCGATGAAGTTCCGCTCCGGCAAGGGGTTGCGCATGGGCGACGAGCTGGTGGTCATGGGCTATCCGCTTCCGGGGCTCCTGTCTTCGGGTGCAGTGGTAACCACCGGCATTGTGAATGCGCTCAGCGGAGTCAGTGACGACACGTCGGGCTTTCAGATGTCTGCGGCCGTTCAGCCGGGCTCCAGCGGTGGCCCCATCTTCGACCACAACGGTTTGCTGGTGGGCCTGGTGCGCGCCATGATTCCGACCAATGGACCGATACCGGCTCAAAACATTAATTTCGGCATCAACCTGCCCACCCTGTCGAGCTTTCTGGACGCCCATGCCGTGGACTATGCAGTCAACGGCGCGGCCGGCAAACCGCTGAGCCTGGTCGATATCACCGCCTTGGCGCAGAGGTCCACGGTGCAGGTGCAGTGCAACTGAGCGGCACAGGAACGTACAAGCAAAATAGGTCTCTAGCCCTCGTGTAATATGCATGAACAGCTATATTATTGATAGCAAACTGCAACCTCTTGCAGAACAGCGGTTTGCCCCTTCTTCCGAACACATAAGCGACCCCGCCTGGGGGGCGAGTGCGTAAAATGCAACGCACCCCCACCCGCAAAGACTTGGATCGGCTGCGTTGATGCTTCAAAAACGGTCTCCGTTCTCCCGCAACGTCTGGCTCACCGGGGGCATGGTGGTGGCCGTAGCGGCCCTGTTCTTCATCTACACCGTGACGGAGCAACGCATTGACACCGCCAATGCCGTGCGTTACGACTCGATGCGCCTGGCAGACGAGTTGCGTTTGTCATCCGAAGAGCTGACCCGCATGGTCCGCAGCTATATCGCCACCGGTGACCCGCGATACAAGAAGCATTACCGCGACGTCGCCGCCATCCGCGACGGCCGCCTGCCCCGCCCCGTGGACTACCACAACATGGTATGGGACCGGTTGCTGGCCAACAGCCCGAGCACCGAACCCGAATACGGCCCGGCCATCAGCCTGCTGGAGCTGATTCGCCGCGCGGGCGTCACCGAAGAAGAGTTTGACAAGCTGGCAACTGCCAAGGCCCAGTCAGACGATCTCATCCGCACCGAGCTGGCCGCAATGGCGCTGCTGGAAGCGCCAGGCCCACAGGCCCAGGCCAATCGCGCCAAGGCCTTGGCCATGGTGTTTGACGACGGTTACCACCGGTCCAAGGCCCTGGTCATGCAGCCCATTGGCGAGTTTTATGCGATGGTAGAGTCGCGCACCCGCACAGCCGTGCACGAGGGCGAGACCAACGCCCGCTTGTTGCGCTACGCCTTACTGGTCAATGGTTTGCTGCTATTGGCCATGCTGGCACGCACGCGCTGGGCGCTGCGCGCCACGCTGGGTGGGCCGCTGGACCAGGTGTATAGACACATCACCAAGATGGGCCAGGGCGACTTCGGCACACCCATTGTGGTGCCCGACGGCATGCAGGCCAGCGTGCTGGGCCGCCTGGCCCAAACCCAGACCGACCTGGGCCGCATGGACGACGAACGGCGCCAGGCACAGGCCGCGCGCATTGATTCGATGCGCGCGTCGCAAACGTTGATGGACGCTGTCAACGTCCACTCCATTGTGTCCATGACCGACGCGGCCGGCACCATCACCTATGCCAACGACATGTTCAGTCAAGTCAGCGGCTACAGCCATGCAGAGCTGATGGGACAAAACCACCGCATGATCAACTCTCGCACCCAGCCTGCGGACTACTGGGTGGCCGTGTGGAAGACAATTTCCAGCGGCTACGTCTGGCGCGGCGAAGTCTGCAACCGCGCCAAGGACGGCTCGCTTTATTGGGTGGATACGGTCATTGCGCCCTATTTTGGCGACAAGGGGATAGAGCGCTACATCTCCATTCGCAGCGATGTTACCGACAACAAACGCGCGCAACAGGTGCTGGACGTAGAGCGCCAGCGCCTGAACAACATCATCACCGGCACCCGCGCCGGCACCTGGGAATGGAACCACCAGACCGACCATGCGGTGGTCAATGCGCGTTGGGCCGAGCTCATGGGCTACACACTGGAAGAAGTAGCAGAAAACCCCAACCGGATGTGGCGCGAAGCGGTGCATCCGGACGACCTGCCCATTGCTGGCCAGAACCTGCAAGAACACTTGGACGGGCTGCGCGACAGCTATGAGTTTGAGGGCCGCGTGCGTTACAAGAATGGCGAATGGGGCTGGCAACTGACCCGCGGTCGGCTGAGCACCCGCACTGCGGACGGGCAGCCGGAGTGGATGTATGGCATCACACTGGACATCACTGAGACCAAGAAGGCCGACGTTGAGCGTGAGGAGCAGGCAGCCAGCCTGCGCGACAACGCGGCATTTTTAGCCCGCGCTGGCCGCATTGCCGGCATTGGCCGGTGGCAGTACGACCTGGTCAAAGGCAACATCGAATGGTCAGACCAGACCTGCCACATACACGACGTTGCAAATGGCCATGTGCCGACCCTGGAGGAATCCATCGCCTTCTTTGCGCCCGAGGCCCGGGCCGAGATCCAGGCCGCCATTGACAACGCCAAAAAAACCGGCAAACCCTGGGACTTGGAACTGCCTCTGGTTACTGCCATGGCCCGTCGCATCTGGGTGCGCTGCGCGGCCGAGGCCGAATACCGCGACGGCAAACGCATCCGACTGGTGGGCATTTTTCAGGACATCACGCAGCGCCGCAAGCTGGAGGACGAGATCCGTCAGACCAATGTGCTGATGAGGAACATCCTGGAGAACATACCGGTGGGCTTGAGCGTGATGGACAGCAAGCTCAATTTGGCGGTAGAAAACCCCTTGTTTCGAACCCTGCTGGACTTTCCCGATGCGTTGTTTGCGGGCGAGATCACCACCTTTGAATCCATCATCCGTTTCAACGCCATGCGCGGCGAATACGGCGCCGGCGACCAGGATTCCATTGTTAAAGACATTGTGGACCGCGCCCGCCTGGGCCAAGCCCACCGGTTTCAGCGGCAACGCGGCGACGGTCGCACGTTGGAGGTGCGCGGCGCGCCCATGCCTGATGGCGGTTTTGTCACCACCTACACAGACATCACGGAGCTAACCCGTGCTACCGAGGCCGCACAAGAGGCCTCGCGCTCCAAGAGCCAGTTCGTGGCCAATATGAGCCACGAAATACGCACCCCCATGAACGCGATTTTGGGCATGCTCAAGCTGCTGCACAACACCGAGCTGTCGACCCGCCAGTTGGACTACGCGACCAAGGCGGAAGGGGCCGCCAAGTCTTTGCTGGGCCTGCTCAACGATGTGCTGGACTTTTCCAAAATTGAAGCGGGCAAGATGTCGCTGGACCCCCAACCGTTTCGCATGGACCGGTTGTTGCGCGACCTGTCGGTGATCTTGTCGGCCAATGTAGGCCTCAAACCGGTTGAGGTGCTGTTTGACGTAGACCCCGCTCTGCCCCAGGTCATGGTCGGCGACGCCATGCGGCTACAACAGGTGCTGATCAATTTGGGCGGCAATGCCATCAAATTCACGAACCGGGGCGAGGTGGTGCTCCAGTTCAAATTGCTGGAACAAACCGCCCAAACCACCAAAATGCGCATCGCCGTACGCGACAGCGGAATCGGCATCGCGTCCGAGAACCTCGTCCATATTTTCGAAGGTTTCTCGCAGGCCGAAGCCTCCACCACGCGCCAATTCGGTGGTACGGGCCTTGGCCTGTCCATCTGCAAACGTTTGGTAGAACTGATGGGCGGCACGTTGGAGATAGACAGCGTGCTAGACCAAGGCAGCAGCTTCCACTTCACCATCACGCTGGCCATTGCCGACGAGGTTCCGGGAGACCCCCGTGCACCCCAGCAGCAGTTGGACGCCCCCATGCATGTGCTGGTGGTGGACGACAACCCGGTGGCATGCGAACTGCTGGGCGGGATGGCCAGGTCCTGGGGCTGGCAGGCGGACCTGGCCCACAGCGGCGCGCAGGCCCTTGCACTGCTGGATGCACGGGCCGAGGCACTGCGCCCACCGTATGACGCGGTGTTTATCGACTGGCTGATGCCCGTCATGGATGGCTGGGAGACCATCGCCAATATGCGCCAACTGGGCATGCAGGCGATCAGCCCTATCACCGTAATGGTGACCGCACATGGACGCGATATGTTGTCGCAGCGTAGCCCTCAGGAACAGTCATCGCTGAATGCGTTCTTGATCAAGCCGATTACTGCGTCCATGCTGTATGACACCGTCGTCGACGCGCGCGCCGGTGTCAGCAACCTGCGCACCCGTCCGCGCACCCGGTCGGATCGGGTTGGACGATTGGAAGGCATGCGCCTCCTGGTGGTTGAAGACAACCTGATCAACCAGCAAGTGGCACGCGAATTGTTGAGCGATGAAGGCGCGCGGGTCGAGATTGCAGGCAATGGGCAGTTGGGCGTAGACGCCGTTGCCTGTGCCGAGCCGCCTTTCCATGCGGTGTTAATGGACATACAAATGCCGGTCATGGACGGCTACGCCGCCACGCAGTTGATCCGCACGACGCTGGGTATGACAAAGCTGCCAATCATTGCGATGACGGCCAACGCCATGGCATCTGACCGGGAGGCCTGCCTGCGGGCCGGCATGAATGACCATATCGGCAAGCCCTTCGATCTGGCCCATCTGGTGGAGGTGCTGCTCATGCACACCCGCCGGGGCAAGCCCGGGTCAGCGGGGCAACGGCTGCCCAACGCCGCATTGCCCGACCCAGCCCCGGGACAGGTTGCAATTGATGGGCCAGCGCAAGACATTCCACCAGCGGATGCGATTGACGCCCAAAGTGCCATCGCGCGACTGGCTGGCAACACGGCGCTGTATGCGACGATTTTGAAGTCTTACCTGGACGGATTGCCGGGCCAATCCGAGTTGCTGGCTCAACTCTTACAGGCTGGCGACCAGGCCGGTGCGGGCAACATGCTGCATAGCCTCAAAGGCCTGTCCTTGACCGTGGGGGCCAAACCTATGGCCACCGTCGCCGAACGCGTCGAGACCGAGGTCAAGCGCGCGGGCTTTGACACCAATGGGGCAGACTGGTGCACCACTTTTAACGAAGCAGCGGCACAGACCCTGCGCACGATGACGCCGCTGGTGCTGAAATACGGTACATCGGCGCAACGGGGCGTGGTCACCACGCAAGGCCGCGCTGAATTGCTGGCCGATCTGGAAGAACTGCGGGCCTTGCTGGCATGCTCGGACCTGCGGGCGCTGGATGTGCATGTTCGGGTGCAGTTGAACAGCCCCAAGGCGGCAGCCAAAGGATTTGCAGAGTTGGAGCAGGCGGTGCGCGACTTTGACTTTGTCCATGGAGCCGCGTACTGCGAACGGCTTATTTCGGAGCTGTGCGGCGCCGATGCCAAGGCCTGAACCGGTGTTGAAAACCTGTTGATACAAATTCCCACACATTAAGGGCTGGTTTTGTGACGCAGCGCACATGGCCTCTGAAAAAAATATGCTAAGAATTCATTGCCATTTTATCTATAAGTGCTATTCTTCGGCCGGTTATGACTTGCGCCTTTAGGTAACTTTGGGTAGAGGTCATGCACTGTATTGAGTCTGCATTCCCCGTGTACCCCCCCACTAAAGGCGCCATCATGAAACAGTCCAAATCCCATCCCCAACGTGTACAAAGCAAGCTTGGCTCGGAAGCCGGCGTAGACGACGATTTGTTGTCCGGCGTCGTGGGCGGGGCGGGTGCACCGACCACAACAGCAGTGTCCAATACAAAGAAAGCCGATGAGCACCTTCAGACTGTCAATAGTCTGATTGGGCCCGATTCCGCAGCGGGCATCGCCGCCTCCATGGTAGGTGCACACCCCACAACCACGGGTGTAGGAGTGGAACACACCGTATCGCATACCACCAACTTAGGCCATGGCGTCACCGTCACGCAGACGGCCGGAGTCGGCGCAGGCGCCGAAGTCACCCACTATGTTGGCCCGGCAGGCGCCGGTGCAGGAGCAAGCGCCCATACTGAAGCAGGCGTTACCCAAACCATCAACCTTGGCCATGGCGTAACGGTCACCCAGGAAATGAACGTTGGTGCCAAGGCGGAGGCGGACGCCCACATCGGCCCAACAGGTGCCTCGGCAACCGTCTCGGTCGGCGTTAGTGCCCATGACGGCGCAACCGTCACGGTTCAAAGTGGGAACACCACCGTAACTGCCACGGTGGCGGTCGACGCCAATGCCGAAGCCCACGCTGGCATATCGGTCGGAATATCGGGGGTCAAGGCCGATGCAGGCGCGAGCGCCAGCATCACAGAGTCGGCTTCTATCGGCACCCACAGCAATGTCGGTGGAACAACTTTTGTCGATACCCATAGCTCGGTGGAAGCAGGCCTCAAGGCAGAAGCGGGTGCCCACGGCACGATCGGAGTTGATGGCGTCAAAACCGGAATTGACTTGGCGGCTGGCGACTTTGTCGAGGTCAAGACCAGCGTCCATTCTGGTGACCACAACATCAGCGGCGGAGGCACAGTTGGCTACATAACACCCGGTTCAGTCGGAGCGGGTGCGCACTTCGACGGCACCATGAAGGACGGCAACCTCACCATTGGTGTCAATGTGATGGGTGCCATCGGCATCAGCGGCTTGGAGCTCGGCGGCGACGTCACCATCAACACGAAACCGATTGTGCAAGGTGCAGAATTCGTTGGCCACCACGTGGCGGACGGAACGGTCATTGCCGCCAACACTATCGCGCACGGCGCAACGGATGCGGCTAACACCGTGGCCCACGGCGCAACCAACGCTGCCAATACGGTGGCACATGGCGCGACTGATACCGCCCATACCGTCGCGCATGGCGCTACCAACGCTGCCAATACGGTCGCGCACGGCGCAACGAATACTGTCAACACCGTGGCGCATGGCGCTACGCATGCGGTGAACACCGTGGCACATGGTGCAACCCATGCAGCGCACGAGGTGGCACATGGCGCGACCAACGCAGCGCACACCGTGGCGCATGGCGCTACGCATGCGGTGAACACCGTGGCACATGGTGCAACCCATGCAGCGCACGAGGTGGCACATGGCGCGACCAACGCAGCGCACAC
>JBBQBG010000202.1:0-7264 GCA_038317285.1 Burkholderiales bacterium
AGCATTGGTTTTGACAAATTGCTGCTGTCCGGCAGCGACCAGTGGGGTGTGGGCCCAGCCATCCGGCTGCCGATCTTCGAAGGCGGACGCCTGCGCGCCAACTTGCGGGGCAAGACGGCCGACCTCGACCTGGCGGTGGAAAGCTACAACACCCTCGTGATCGATGCCGTTCACGATGTGGCTGACCAACTTACTTCGGCCAACGCCATCACGCGCCAGCAGACCGAGCTGGCTGCGGCGCAGAGTTCCGCGGAATCGGCCTATGCCATTGCCACCCAGCGCTACCAGGCTGGGCTGGGCAACTATCTCAATGTACTGAGCGCAGAAACCTCCGTGCTGGCCCAGCGCCGTCTGGCGGTTGATCTGGCCGCCCGCGCTCTGGATACCCAGGTGCAGCTCATTCGCGCGCTGGGCGGTGGCTATAGCACCAACGCTGTCAAGAGCCTTGCCATTGCAAACATTTCATCCCCCATTTCGACTGCCAAACCATGAACGCTCCTACTACCACCGCCACCGCAGCTCCCCAGCCCGCACCCGTCAATTCTCCGCCAAATTCCGCCCGCAAAAAGGCCCTGACCAGCGTCGCCGTTGTGGTGCTGATCGGTCTGGCCTGGGGTGGCTATGAATGGTATGCGGGCCGCCACGAGGAAGCCACCGACAACGCCTACGTGCAGGGCAATGTGATCCAGATTACGCCGCAGATTGGCGGCACGGTCACTGCCATCATGGCCGACGACACAGACTTTGTGAAAGCCGGACAGCCACTGGTGCAGCTCGACCCTGCCGACGCCAAAGTGGCGTTGGAGCAAGCCGAGGCCAACCTGGGCCAAGCCGTGCGCCAGGTGCGTTCACTGTATGCCAATAACGGCACGCTGGGCGCGCAGATCACACTGCGCGAGTCCGACATCAGCAAGGCCAAGACCGAGATCGCCCGTGCCACCGACGACCTGTCCCGCCGCCAGTCTCTGGCTGGCAACGGTGCGGTGTCAAAGGAAGAATTGAACCACGCACAATCGCAGTTGGACAACGCCAAGAACGCGATGGCTTCAGCCCAGGCAGGCGTGTCCGCCGCGCGCGCACAGCTTGCCGGTAACCAGGCCATGACCGATGGCACCAGCATTGCATCGCACCCCAGCGTGATGGTGGCAGCGGCCCGCGTGCGTGAAGCCTTTCTGGCGTTGCACCGCGCTGCCTTGCCCGCACCGGTGGACGGTTTTGTCGCCAAGCGCACGGTGCAACTCGGCCAGCGCGTGGCCGCCGGTGCACCTGTGATGTCGTTGATTGCCCTGAACCAGCTGTGGGTGGATGCCAATTTCAAGGAAGTGCAACTGCGCAATATCCGCATCGGCCAGCCTGTCGCGTTGACCGCGGACCTGTATGGCCGCAAGGTGGAATACAAAGGTACCGTGGCCGGTCTAGGGGCCGGCACGGGTGCCGCCTTTGCGCTGCTACCGGCCCAAAACGCCACCGGCAACTGGATCAAGGTGGTGCAGCGCGTGCCCGTGCGCGTGGCGTTAGACCCCCAGCAGGTGGCACAAAACCCATTGCGGGTCGGTTTGTCGATGGAAGCCAGGGTCGATGTAACGGACCAGAGCGGCAAGGCCCTGGCCGATGCACCGCGCGCAGCCTCCAGCGTGCAAACCCAGGTCTTTGCCAGCCTGGACACGCAGGCCAGCAGCGAAGTGCAGCGGGTGATTGCTGCCAATGCCGGAACGTCCAAGCATGAGCAACGCTAGCCCTTTGCCGCTGCAGCCACTAAAGGGCTCAGCCCGCTTGTGGGGCACCATTGCATTGTCGGCCGCCACGTTCATGAACGTGTTGGACTCATCGATTGCGAACGTGTCCTTGCCCGCCATTGCCGGTGACCTGGGCGTCAGCCCCAACCAGGGGACCTGGGTGATCACCAGCTTTGGCGTGGCCAATGCCATCTCACTACCATTGACCGGCTGGTTGTCGCAGCGCTTTGGCCAGGTGCGTCTGTTCACCATGAGTGTTTTGTTGTTTGTGCTGAGCTCGTTTCTGTGCGGCTTGGCACCCAATATGACGACATTGATCGGCATGCGCGCTGTGCAGGGTTTTGTGGCCGGACCCATGATGCCGCTGGCACAGGCGCTGCTGCTGTCGAGTTACCCGCCAGCGATGGCGGGCATGGCCATGGCCTTGTGGGCGATGACGACGCTGGTAGCCCCGGTCATGGGGCCGCTGCTGGGTGGTTGGATTACCGACCACACGCACTGGGGCTGGATTTTTTACATCAACATCCCAGTGGGTTTGGCGGCGGCTTTCATCACATGGACCATTTACAAGAAGCGCGAAACGCCGACCAAGCAGTTGCCGATTGACAAGGTCGGCCTGGCTCTTTTGGTAATAGCCGTGGGTTCGCTGCAGATCATGTTGGACAGGGGCAGGGAGCTGGACTGGTTCCAATCGCCAGAAGTCATCACACTCAGCATCATCGCGCTGATAGGGTTTGCCTTCTTCATCGCTTGGGAGCTGACCGACGACCACCCGGTGGTGGATCTGCGACTGCTCAAGCGGCGCAATTTCTGGACGGGTACCGTGGCTATGGCCGTGGCGTATAGCCTGTTCATGGGTAACCTGGTGTTGCTGCCGCTGTGGTTGCAGCAATTCATGGGTTACACGTCTACCCAGGCGGGCATGCTGATGGCGCCTGTTGGTATTTTTGCGATCATTCTGTCGCCATGGGTTGGCAAAAATATCTCCAGATTCGACCCCCGGTCGCTGACCACGTTCGCCTTTGGCGTGTTTGCCCTGGTGTTGTTCATGCGTTCGCATTTCAACACCCAGGCCGACTTTGGCACGGTTATGTTGCCAACCGTGGTGCAGGGTGTGGCGGTTGCGTTTTTCTTCATTCCGCTGACCTCCATCATTCTGGGGGGGATTCCGCCGGACAAGATTCCGTCGGCCTCCGGTCTGTCGAGCTTTGCCCGCGTGCTCGGCGGGTCGTTTGGCACGTCGATTGCCATCACCGTGTGGCAAAACCGCGCGGCCATCCACCATGCGCAACTGTCGGAGTCAATCAACCAGAGCAGCAGTGCAGCCACCACCGCCATCGCGGGCCTCGGCGCCTCGGGCATGTCGACCGAGCAGGCCCTGAGCCAGATCAATCGCCTGGTGGACCAGCAGGCCTATATGCTGGCGGCCGACGACGTGTTCTTTGGCTCGGCGCTGATTTTTTTGACGCTAATCCCCTTTGTCTGGCTGGCACGTCCCATACGTACCAAGCCGGCGGCAGGTGGCAATAGCGCTGCGGATGCGGCGGCGGGCGCCCACTGAGGTCGACAGAAAGGTTTGGGCCGTTGAACGCAGCGGCCGAGCCCAGACGCAAAAAAACCCGCAATTGCGGGTTTTTTTGTGGAAGGTCGCGAATTACTTCGCGGCTTCTACTTTCTTAGCCTTCTTGGCTTTCTTGGCCTTCTTCATTGGCGCTGCCTTCTTTTCCATTGCAGGTGCTGCGGGAGTAGCAGCAACCGCTGGCGTTGCTGCCACTGCGGGAGTAGCTGGCTTGGCAGCGGCAGGAGCCGATGCTGCGCTCATGGCGCCGCCGTGTGAAGCAGCAAATGCACCAGTAGCAAACAAACCGGCGATCAGGGTAGCGAGGACTTTGTTCATTTTCAGTAGCCTTTCAAAGCTTGTTGGTCGACTCCAATGACAGGAGGCTCCTACACAACGAGGGGGCTTTGTTGGCCGTTGACTGGTTTGTAAACTATTTTTTCAGAATACATTTTTAGGCTCTTCGACTGCATGAGCAGCACTGCCCCGCAATGGGGCTTTTGCGTGCAAACGTCTGCTTTTTGGTCTTGCTCATAGTTTGGTATCAGCCACATCGAGCCATTTTTGCCATGGATTAAAGCCAGTGATCAGCGCACTGGCCAATAAGACCAGCGTACCGCCCACAAAAATGCCGGTGCTGAGCGCCTCTCCCAAAAATACGTGACCCCAAATGACACCGAACACCGGGATCATGAAGGTCGGACTCATGGCCGCCACCGACGACACATGGGCCAGGATGCGCAGATGCAGCCAATACGCCATGCCTGATGTCACCACCCCCATGATGACGACGGCCAGCAAAGCCATCGGCGTGAATTGCGCCGCAGGCCAGCTCCAGGCCGCACCGGGAATCAGCATCAAAAACGACATGGCATGCAGACCGGCTGCAATTTGCAGCGGTTGCATGCGGCTCAGCGCCCGCTTCATCAACGGGGTTGAAAACCCATAGCAGGCGGAAGCGATCACACACGCCAGCGCGGCAATGTAGACGCTGGCAGAAGGTTCTACCGGCCCCAAGCCGACGATCAACCCTACGCCTGCAAATCCGAAGGCGCACCCGATGAGCTTGCGCAGCGTCAGCCGGTCTTCCTTGAACCAGGCTGAGGCGAATATGCCAAAAACGACGGCGGTGGAATTGAGCAACGCGCTGTACCCGGCGGGCAGTTTGAGCGCGGCCCATGCGAATAATAAAAAGGGCGCCGCTACAGACAGCAGGCCGATGAGGGCCAATTCGCGCCAATGCCCCGTCGGCCAAGTGTGGCGCATGGCGCGCATCAGCACGGCCAGCGTCAAAGTTGCCATGCCGATGCGCAGGGCGGCCAGCACATTGGGCCCCAGCAGCGGTGCGGCAATGCGGATCAGCATGAAGGAGGCGCCCCACAGTGCTGAGAGTCCTACCAGTTGGGCGAAGTGTTTGGTTTGCACAATGCAGGCGATTGTGCCGTGTGACCCGCCGGTCGTTGGTCGCCTCGGTGTCTTTTGTGTGTGGGCGGACTTAGCGGCCGCGCAGGAACAGCGCGTCCAACTCGCGGATGCTCAGGTGACGCCAGGTCGGGCGCCCGTGGTTGCATTGGTCGCTGCGTTCGGTGGCTTCCATTTGGCGCAACAGGGCGTTCATCTCTTCTATCGTGAGCTTGCGGTGGGCACGCACCGCGCCGTGGCAGGCCATGGTGGCCAACAACTCGTTTTGCGCGCGCTGGATCACGGTGCTGGCTTCGTGCTGGGCCAACTCGGCCAGTACGCTGCGCGCCAGCTCGACGGCATCGCCCCGTGCCAAGCTCGTCGGCACGGCGCGTACGGCCAGCGTCTTGGGTGAGAAAGGGCTGATCTCCAGGCCGAGTGTGTGTAGCGTGGTGAAGTGGGCTTCTGCGGTGGCGACCTCGCTGGGTGTGGCGGCGAAAGTGGCAGGAATCAGCAACGGCTGGCTGGCCAGTTGGGCTACGGTGGTGCTGGTGCCCTCGGCGGTTTGTTGGGCCAACTGGCTCTTCAGCCGCTCATAGACGATGCGTTCGTGGGCGGCGTGCATGTCGACAATCACCAGGCCCTGGGCGTTCTCGGCCAGGATATAGATGCCTTGGAGTTGCGCTATGGCGCGGCCTAGCGGCCAGGGTTGCGTGGTTTCTTCTGCGCTCGCTGGGTGGCTGGGCGGCTGAGGATTCTGCTCCGTGTCCCCCGCCCGCTGCGCGGGCTCCTCCTTTACCTGCGCAGAACCCTCAGCCGCCCAGCCACCCGATGGGCTATTGCTGGGTTGCCATAGGGCGCCAATGTCGTTCACGCGGTGGCCGAATTGATCTGCGCGTGCTCCGAAATTAATAGCTGACTGTGTAGGATATACGAGGGCTGGAGCCTGAATTTTCTTAAGTGATTCTGACCGGATGTCCTCGGTAGTGTCTGTGTTGGTGGCGTTGCCCGCACGCGGCGCTGCCAGGGCGTCTTCGACCGCATGGCGCACGCCCTGGTGTACCTCGCGGCTGTCGCGAAAGCGCACCTCGATCTTGGTGGGGTGCACGTTGACATCGACCCGCGCTGGGTCCATGGCCAGGTACAGCGCGTAGATGGGCTGGCGGTGGCCGTGCAGCACGTCTTCATACGCACTGCGGGCGGCATGGGTCAGCACCTTGTCGCGCACAAAGCGGCCGTTGACGTAGCAAAACTGTTGGTCGGCACGCGATCGGGCGGCGTCCGGAATGCCCACGCGGCCCCACACCCGCAGGGCGCTGGGGCCTTGGGTTGATTCGGCAAGCGCTTCACCCGGCACGCGTGCGGCGCTTGCGGGCCGCCAGTCAACTGCAATCGACTGGTCAATGAAATCCGCGCCCAGCACATCGGCCAGCCGCTGGTTCAGGCTAACCTCAAGATGGGGGTCTTCACAGCGACGCCATTGTTCCACCAGTTTGCCCTCGTGCCAGATGGCAAAACCGACGTCGGGGCGGGCCAGCGCGTGGCGGCGCACCGACTCTATGCAGTGTGACAACTCAGTAGCGTCGGTTTTGAGAAACTTGCGCCGCGCCGGCGTGCTGTAAAACAGCTCCTTGACTTCGACCGTGGTGCCCTGGCCCCGCGCCACCGGTTTCAGTTCACCGGTGCGTCCGTCCAAAAGGTGTGCGGCTGATTGGCCGCTAGCCCTCGACAGTATTGCGCAGTCAGCTATTGAATTGATAGCAGCCAGCGCTTCGCCGCGAAAACCCATGGTGGCCACCGACTCCAGATCCTGCAGGTTGCCGATCTTGCTGGTGGCGTGGCGCCTGAAGGCCAGTACCAGTTCGTCCGGCAGTATGCCGATGCCATCGTCTTCCACGCTGATCAGGCGCACACCACCGGCGAGCAGTCGCACCGTTACCTGCGTGGCACCGGCGTCCAGGGCGTTGTCCACCAGCTCGCGCACGACTGAGGCGGGGCGCTCGACCACTTCTCCGGCGGCGATCTGGCTGATCAGTTCGTCGGACAGTTCACGGATGGGGCGGCGGGAAGAGAGGTGCGGAAGAGGGGCGTTCACGGGGTTATTTTAGGGGGCGACCTGCTGCTGCGCCCAACACAACCCCCACGCAACACACAGGTCGTCCTAGAATAAACAGCCCAGCTGTCGCCGGGTGTTTTATTTCTGAGAGGAAAGAACCATGCGATTCACTGGAACCCGCCGTTCAGGCGCTCTATCCGTCTTGTTTCTTTTCGGCGCGGTCAGCGTGCAGGCCACCGTTACCTCAGGCTCGGCGGCCCAGATTGTCAGCCTGCAGGGGGCTGGTGAGCAGCACGCGGCAGACAACATTCAGTGGCTTCCCGCCAAGACCACACAGTTGCTCTCAGGCGGTACGTTTGTGCGCACTTTGGCAGACTCCAAGATGGCACTGCTGTTCGCCGACGATACCCAGATACGCCTCAACCAGAACTCGGTACTGCAAGTTAAAAGCCTCGCCTCGGCGACAGCGCCGACAACCCTGCTGTTGTCGGTCGGTCGGGCCTGGAGCCAAAC
>JBBQBG010000203.1:0-7249 GCA_038317285.1 Burkholderiales bacterium
AAATGCAACCAGCGCCAACCCCAAAGCCAGCGCGCTGGCGGTGACCAATGTGAACGACAACGGCCGGTGCAGACGTACAGCGCCTCACCATTGGGCTGCCTGCGCAGCTTGCACTTCCTCCCTAAACAGCTTTGACATCACATTACTTTGTAATTAATTTGATGCGACTTTAGCAACCAGAAAATTCACAACATCACAAATTCACCCCTCAATTACAATTGATTACAAATAAAAAGCATTAAAAATCAAACGCATATATGGCATTGAAACGATTGTCCATCCCATATTTGTGGGATATTAAATTGGATATGGGAAAGTTCCTCGACAAGCGATGCGCAATATCGCGTCTTGCTCAGTGCGACTGAACTTAACTTGGACAACCCGGCCGAATGACCCGATCAGCCTTCAGTGCTATGCGGTTCCGCCTTAGTTCTGCATGCTGTCCATGTTCGCCACGGTGGGGTGCGGCTGAGTCAGTTTAGAGCGCTCTGAAGCGCTCAATGTCGACCTACTCAGAAGTGATCAGCCCAGAAAAATCAAGTCGTTGCGAGAGAGCTTGGCTTTTTTCAACAAGGCATTCATTTGACCAAGGTCCTTCTGCTCCGCGCGCAGGGCCGGGAAGTACTTGGTCGCGTGGCCGTGCCCTGCACTCTGGGTAGAGCGCTGGGTTTTTTGGGGTTCTGCCTTTTTGTTTTCCATGTCAGTTGTATCTGTTCATGGCTACTTGCACCGCACTCATTGCTAAGCGGGCACAAGTTGAAACAGTATTCTGACGATTCTGTTAGGGACGGGCTGGCGAAGTTTTTAGGTCGCCGCGTTCAAGACACCGAATGGCGGGATTTCTGAGGCAACCGTGTGCCGCCGAAGAATTGTGCAAGTCGGCGGCCCACCGCGCGCAAGAACTTGAACAGTACGACCATCAGCAGTACTGCAACAGCAAGGCTTAGCACCAGTGCCACCGCAAACGCAGCCGGATGCGTGGCCGACAGCCACAGCATGAAAACCACCCATCCGTCTTCCAGCAGCGACACCGCAATGTTGGAAAACGGCTCTGGTGAAGTGTTGACAGCCGCCCGTGTCGTCAGTTTGGCGGCGTGGCTGGTGGCGGCCAGACTGCCGCCCAGCAATGCCGCGATACAGGCCATGGTGGTGCTGTCCGCGCCCAGCGTCGCGGCGGCTAGGGCGGCACCGGCAGGGATGCGGATCACGGTGTGCACCACGTCCCACACAGAATCCACCAGCGGAATTTTGTCGGCAAAAAACTCCACACAGCACATGAAGCCACTGGCTGCCAGCACACCGGGGTGCTGCAGCATGTGCAAGCCTTGCGGCAGGTCGATCCACCCCATGAAGCCGGCCGCGCCCACCAGAAAGACTGCGGCGTAAAGACGCAGACCGCTGGCCCAGCCCAGGGCCGCTGCCATCGCCAGCAACTGTGGTGCGTCCATCAATTGGTTGAAACTTTGCATGGTTTAAGAAGGGGTGCCCTGGATGTGTTCAACGTGCGCCAACAGCGAGCGCTTGGCGACGGGCCACACGCGCGGCTCCACATCGTCATAGGCCAGCGGCAGCCAGTCGTCCAGCGTGCCTTTGGGGTTGGCGGCCATGACGGCGGCGATCTTGGCCTCGCGCTTGAGGCGGTGCGCTTTCAGATGCGTGATGACGGCGTTGGCCGCCGCGCGGGAGCCGCCCAGCACATAGCCGTGGGCTGGCAATATGAACTCCACGCCGTGCGCTTCACTGGTCGCCAGCAAAGTGTCCAGCGACTGCAGGTAGTCGCCCATATGGCCGTCGGGTGGGTCGATCACCGTGGTGCTGCCGTTCAGGATGTGGTCGCCCGAGAACAGCAGACCGTCTTCGACCAGCAGCAGGCACACATGGTTGGCCGCGTGGCCGGGCGTGTGGATCACTTGCACCGTATGCTTGGAAGAAAAACTGGCCTCTAGCCCTCGTGGAATAAGCGCAAGTAGCTCATTATTTTGTAGCACTCGGTCGGGCTTGAAGGCGCTTGCTGCCCGCGCCGTCGGCGCCGACGGTAGGCCCAAAATCGGCGGTGCACTAGCGCACAAGGCTTGCAAGGGCTTGGCGCCCGGCGAGTGATCGGGGTGCGAATGGGTGCACACAATCATCTGGATGTTGCCGCCGCTGCCGTCCGGGTGCAGCGCCGCACGCCACAGGCGCTGGACATGGTCGGCATCCGCCGGGCCGGGGTCGATGGCGATGAAGCCGCAGTTGGCATCGCCCACCAGGTAGCTGTTGGTGCCGGGGCCGGTCATGAAGCCGGGGTTGGGCGCCGTCAGGCGCTGCACATTGCGCAGCAGGTGCACCGGGCGCTCGGCCTGCCAATCGAGTGCGTGGTGCGGCTCTGTGCCGCTGGGGCTGACCAGCGCCAACTCGCCAAACGCCATGTCGTGCTGCAGGAACAGCGTGGCGATGCCGCCGCGCAGGCCGGTGCGTTGGGCGGGGGAGGGCGCCCCCTCTGAACCGGTGTGGGGGGCGTGCGGATGCAGTCGTTGATTGGGTCGTACCATGCGCGGGATTGTGCTACACCGGCTGCAGTGCGGGTCCCATTTTGCGTAGGCGCCTTACCGCGCGTCTCCGTCCAGCGGTTGTACTTTGCGCACCTTGGCCAGCGCAACGCGTGCCCGCTTTTGACTGCTGAGCCGCGCACGTTCCTGAAAAAACTCTTCCGTGTTCAGCGCGGAAATTTTCTCGGCCACGGCAGTCACGATGAACTGGTTGAGCGACGCATCATCGCGTGCCGCCAGTTGTTTGGCGTATTGGTGCAGCGAATCGGGCAGGCGCAGGGCGACTTGGCTCATAGTGGTTTCTCCAGAAGGTGAAGGAAAGCGCCGGGGGCCATCAGTTTGATATGCCACTGGCGCGCGGCGGGTGTGAAATCGCGAACATTGAGTGTGACCAGATATGCTGCCTGACCGTTGACCGCTGCCTCTAGCACCATCTCGTCATTGGGGTCGCGCAGTTGGGGCCGCCACAAATAGTGCGACTGAACCGGCACTACGATGCTGGCTAGCGCGTTGAGGATGTCGTCCACATCCTGGTCAGCAAGTCTGTGCAAGGCGCGTATATCGGACCGTTTGAGCACCGATTCATACTCCAGCCAAAGCGCGGGTGATGAAACCATCTCAAAGCGCCCGGCCAGGGCATGTTGGATCAAGGCAAACGAGGCGCCCAGTTGGCTGGAAAGACCAGCAACCAATATGTTTGGGTCCAATAGCGCGCGCATTTCCATGATATTGCCCATAATAGCATCACGTGGCGTGAAAGCGGGCAAAATGCTTGTTGGTTCCATCACCCCAGGCTTGGCGCAAGATTGCGCACCAAGAGGACCGCGAAGTGCATAATTCCGCCGTAACAAACGGGGGGATAGGCGATGAAAACGATACAGATTGAGCAGGGTGCCTGGGCCGCATTTCCGTGCAAGGCGTCAGGGGCACGAAGCAAACCTTTGGTCTCGGAATTCGCGGCATCCACGCCTGCGGCAATGGTGATGCCAGTCCCAGCGCTGAAATCCCAGCCACGGCTTTGAGGCGCCTGCGGCCCAGTAGTGTCCTAGTTTTGTTTGCGGTGTTGCTAGGCCATGGGGTCTTGTATTACTCGCTGTCCTACATTGCACAACCGACACAGTTTGATAGAGCAAGCGCGGTGACTTCCCCTTCCAACCGGTCTGTGCCACTGGTTGTCGTTCTGCTGGCGTATGAGGCCACGCCGTCAACGACTCCTAGCGCAAGCAGCAACCCGAAGCCCACGTTTGCCCGGCGCGTCACACACCGTGCGGTTACACCAACGCCAGACGCTGTTGTTAGTAGGGCGACGATGGCGGCGAGTCCCTTTGTCCCCATGGCTGCTGCCAGTGAACCGGTTCAGGTGACAGCAGGTCCGGGATTGCGACTCGATGATGGGATCCTAAAGCAAGCGGTAAGGGACTCCGAGAAGGGAGGCCTCTGGGAATTGTTTAAAAGCGCGGGCCGCCTGGGCGAGATCGAGCCTTTGCACGAAGACAAACTGGCCAAGGCCATGGCTGGCGCCGCAAAGCGTGGTTTATTGGCAAATGCAGGCCCGACCCTGCCTTGGCAGTTGTTGGCGGTTCCAGTCGGGACACATTCATGTCGCTATCCGCAAATGATTTGCGTAAATGCCTGAACTAGGGCGTGTAGAAGGCCGGGCACCCCGCCGATGCAAGGCAAACCACCCCGTTGGCGACTCTTGTACTAGCTGATAATCCACGCCATGCGCATTCCGTTTACCAAAATGCAAGGGGCCGGCAACGATTTTGTTGTCCTCGACGAGACCCGTGGCCGCCTGGGGCTGACAGCCGCCCATTACCGCTTCCTCGGCGACCGCCACTTTGGCGTCGGCGCCGACCAAATATTGACCGTGCGGCCCTCGCCCGCAGCAGGCATTGATTTCGAATACCTGATCCACAACGCCGACGGTGCCGAGGTCGAGCAGTGCGGCAACGGCGCGCGCTGCTTTGCCCGGTTCGTGCATGACCGGGGGCTTACCGACAAGGATGTCATCCGCGTGCAGACCATGAAGGGCATCATCGAGCCGCGCCTCACGGCCGATGGACGCGTCACCGTCAACATGGGCGCACCCGTGTTTGACCTGGCGCAGATTCCGTTTGATGCGGACAACCTGGTTTTCCACACCCAAGGCAATTGGGGTAATTGGCCGCTAGCCCTCGTGGATACTCCACAAGCAGCTACTATTTTTGTAGCGCCCGTGTCGATGGGCAATCCGCATGCCGTGCTGCTGGTGGATGATGTAGACAGCGCGCCTGTCGCCACCGTGGGCCCCCAGGTGCAGGCGAGTCGGCATTTTCCACAAGGCGTCAACGTCGGCTTTATGCAAGTCGTAGACCGCAGCCACATTCGCCTGCGTGTGTTTGAACGCGGCGTGGGCGAGACCCTGGCTTGCGGCACCGGTGCCTGTGCGGCCGTGGCCGCTGGCATCCGCCTGGGGCTGCTCGATGCCGATGTACAGGTGCAAACCCGCGGCGGCCTGTTGACTATCGGGTGGGCGGGCGACACCGCGCCCGTGCTGATGACCGGCCCGGCCGTTACCGTATTCCAGGCCGAAATCGAGATCCCCGACAACCTATGAACACCAAAAACCCCGCCATGAACAACCCCATCACCGAAGACGACATTGCCCATTACCTGAGCAACACGCCCGATTTCTTTGTACGCCACGCCGAGCTGTTGGCCGCGGTGCAGTTCACCAGCCCGCACAGCAACCGCACCGTGGGCCTGCAAGAGCGCCAGGCCGAGATGCTGCGCGAGAAAATCAAGGCGCTGGAGCACCGCATCATGGAAATGATCCGCAATGGCAGCGAGAACGTCATGCTGTCCGACAAGCTGCTGCGCTGGGCGCGCAGCCTGCTCACCGCCACTGACCTGCACGCTCTGCCGGGCGCGATTGAGCTGGATATCCAGACCCAGTTCTCCGTGCCCCAGGTCGGCATGCGCTTGTGGGGCATGGCGCCCGAATTCGCCGGGCTGACGGTTTCGCAAGCGGTCAGCGACGACGCCCAGGTCTTTGCTTCCTCGCTGATGGAGCCCTTTTGCGGCCTGAACACCGGCTTTGAGGCCGTCAGTTGGCTGCCCGAGCCTGCAACTGTGACCTCGCTGGTGCTGATTCCTCTGCGCGGTGGTTCCACCGGCAGCGCGGGCCCGGCCTTCGGCATGATGGTGCTGGCCTCGCCCGACGCCCACCGCTTCCATAGCGGCATGGGCACCGATTTCCTGGCCCGCCTGGGCGAACTGGCCAGCGCCGCGCTGTCGCGGCTGAAGTGATTTAAGCCACCCGGAGCACAGACATGAACGCCGCCGGGCCGCCCCAAGGCGTGAGGGCCCCCTCGGGGGGCAGCGAACCACACACAGTGGGGAGCGTGGGGGCCGCAGCGACGGAGCCCATGGATGCTGATCGAAATCGGGCTCTGACCCCTATTGCGGGGCCAGAAGATACGCCTCTTATTGAGCGCTACCTCGAATATGTGCGCGTCGAGAAAAGGCTGGCTAGTCGAACGGTTGAGCTGTACGCACTAGACCTGCTCAAGCTGAAGGAATACGCCTCAAAAGTCCCGGTTGCTCTGACCCAAGTGCGCAACGCCCACATCCGCCGCTGGGTGGCGCAGATGCACGGCGCAGGCCGCAGTGGTCGCGGCATTGCGCTCATCATGTCGGGCTGGCGCGGCTTCTACACCTGGCTGGGCCGCCAGGGGTTGGTGTCCAGCAACCCGGTGCAAGACGTACGCGCACCCAAGGCCTCCAAACCCCTGCCCAAGGCGCTGGGTGTGGACGAGGCGGTGCAATTGGCAAACTTCAAAAAAGATAGCGCCCCACGCAATGCCGACGAGGGCTATACGGCTATTTCTCCAAAAGACATGGCTCCGAAAGCCCTTGCCGAAGCGCAATTCCTGGAGCTGCGCGACGCCGCCATGGTCGAGCTGCTGTACTCCAGTGGCCTGCGCGTGGGCGAGCTGATTGGTTTGGACGCCCAAGCCAGCGCAGTCGGCAATGCCCAGGGCAAGGGCTGGATCGACATGGACGCCGCCCAGGCCCATGTCTGCGGCAAGGGCAGCAAGTGGCGCGCCGTGCCGGTGGGGCGTCAGGCCTTGCTGGCGCTGCAAGTATGGATGGAGGCGCGCCATGCGTTTGTGATTGACCAGCCAGAGGCAGCCTCAGCCAGTCCGGCGTTGTTCATGGGCCGCAATGGCACCCGGCTCACCGCACAGTCGGTGTGGCAGCGCCTGCGCAGCCGCAGCCTGCAGGCGGGGCTGGCTACGCCGGTGCACCCGCACATGCTGCGCCATTCCTTTGCCAGCCATTTGCTGCAATCCAGCGGCGACCTGCGCGCCGTGCAAGAGCTGCTGGGCCACGCCAACATCAGCACGACCCAGGTTTACACCCGGCTGGACTTTCAGCATCTGGCCAAGGCTTATGACGCGGCCCACCCGCGGGCGCATGCCAAGGGGGCCAAAAAAGAGTGAAGCCAGGCGTTTCTGCCAGCCCCCTGCAGTGAAGCCTAACGGCCCATGCCGAGGGCGACCAGCCGGTTGCCCGATGGCAGGCGAAACACCGATACCGCCTGCACCTGATCGTTGGCCAGCGCTTTGAGACTGCTGGCCGCAGCGGCCATCTGCTCGACCAGTGCCGCATTTTGTTGCGTGACCTGGTCCATCTGCATGACCGCTTCGCCTACCTGCTGCACACCCATGGCTTGC
>JBBQBG010000204.1:0-7196 GCA_038317285.1 Burkholderiales bacterium
CAGTGGGCTCGAACCCTGCAATCTCTTCCAGGGGCAGGCGCAAGCCCTGGCGCTTTTCAATCAAATGGAAATGGGCTTCGCTATCGGCGCTGACAAAGCTGACCGCCAGACCTGGCTCCCCAGCGCGACCCGTGCGCCCAATGCGGTGCACATAGTCCACTGCCGATCGGGGCAAATCGTAATTGACCACCACGGGTAGCTTGGCAATATCGATCCCGCGTGCGGCGAGATCCGTGGTGATGACAACCTCCCATTGCTCGTCCTTGAACTCGGCCAGCACCTGCTTGCGTGCGCCCTGGCTTAGGTCACCGTGGAAGGCCGTGGCGTAGATCTTGGCCTTGTACAACTTCTCGGCTACCAGTTCGGCCGCGTATTTGGTGGCGACGAACACCAGCACACGCTTCCAACCCTGATCCTTGATCAAATGGCGCAGCAATTGGGTACGTTTGTCGGTGTCCACCAGAATAGCCCGTTGCACGATGTCGGCCGGTGGCAGCTCGGTCGACGCGACAGAAATTTGCACGGGGTCGCGCAGCATCTGACTGGCCAAATTGCGCACGTCAGTCGGAAAGGTGGCTGAGAAAAACAGGCTTTGGCGTTTAGGGGGCAGTAGCGTCAACACTTTGGCCAGCTCGTCGGCAAAGCCCAGGTCTAGCAGTCGATCCGCCTCGTCCAGCACCAGCAGCCGTACGGTAGCCAGTTGAACCGCGTTTTGGCCAGCCAAATCAAGCAAGCGCCCCGGCGTAGCAACCAGCACATCGGCACCGCCGCGCAGCGCCATCATCTGCGGGTTGATGGAAACGCCGCCAGACGCCACCACCACCTTGGGATGCTGGGGCAGGGCCTGCGCCAAGCTGCGCACCACATCGCCAACCTGGGCGGCCAGTTCACGGGTGGGCACTACGATCAGCGCACGAATGGCACGCCCATATTGGTGGCGATTTTCTGCGGGCAGCTCTTGCAGGCGTTGCAGCAGAGGCAGGGCAAAGGCTGCCGTTTTGCCGGACCCGGTTTGGGCCGAAGCCAGCACATCGGCCCCAGTCAAGACCACCGGAATGGCTTCGGTTTGTATGGGAGTTGGGTCGGTATAGCCGAGGGCGTTGGCCGCTTGGGCCAGATTAGGGAGCAGTCCGAGGGAGAGAAAAGGCATGGCGTATTGTCGGCCCTGCCGCGTGGGTCAGGCTTGCAGCATCGAAATATCGCTGAATGACTCAGCGGTGGGGGTCTGAAGTTGCAGCTTGGCCACATCCAAGCCCAGTGATTGGAGCACGGCTGTCGGCAAATTGGCTAGCACCGGTGCGGCGGTCATAGACTGATCTGTGATCAGCGCTGCAAGGTGCACTACGGCGCTGAGGCGTGGCGCGTTGTCCGACAGGGGCTGGACGGTCCAGTCCAGCGCGCTGGCCACCGCATCGGGGAAATCCCAGCGGCGCGCTATTTCGGCTGCAATCTGGCCCTCATCGAAGCCGGCTGCATCACGCTCTCGCGTCCAACGCTCTCCAGGCGCGCAGGGGCGCGCTTCGATCTGCACCAGTGTCTCAGGCAGGCGCTGGGCGATGACAATCTCGCCAAGGCGCAGCATCATGCCTGTCAGCCAGGCCTGTTGCTCTTCAATAGCAATGTGGCCAGCCAGCCACTTGGTGTACCCCGCACAGACCATGCTGTTGCGCCAGAATTCAAGCCGTTCGAGTCCCGGCGGGAACACAAAGCTGTTGGCCATGCAGATCGACAAGGCACGCGCCCGGATGTGCGCCATGCCGATCACACTGACCGCACTGTCCAGGGTGTGCACCGTGCGCGACAGGCCAAACATCGCGCTATTGGCCATGCGCAGCAGGGTGGCCGTAAGGCCGGGGTCTTTGGCGATGATGGCCGTCACCATGGGCACGTCCGTATTGTCTTTGCTCAGGGTGCAAATCAGGGCCTGCGCGACCTCGGGCATCACCGGAAGCGTGACAGATTGGAGGAAGCGCGCGGCGTTTGTCATGGTTCAGTTGATGATACGCCCGACCTCGGCCCGCTGTAGTGCAAAAAGTGTCTGCGTGGGGTGAGAATGGATGATGAAATTGGCGCAAGCGCCCCAAAGTGCACACATTGACCTTAGGACCGAAATGACCACAACCTTAAAAATTGACTTTGTATCCGACGTATCTTGCCCTTGGTGCGCTGTTGGCCTTGCTTCACTGCAAACTGCGCTGGAGCGCGTGGGCCCAGACGTGAAGGTGGACATCACCTTCCAACCCTTTGAGTTGAACCCCAACATGGTGCCCGAGGGTGAGGACACCACGGAACACTTGCGCAACAAATACGGGTCTACGCCGGAGCAGGCTGCCGCTATTCGGGAGACCATTCGCGCGCGCGGTGCCGAGCTGGGTTTCACCTTCAACCTGGACAAGCGCTCGCGCATCTACAACACATTTGACGCGCACCGTCTATTGCACTGGGCCCACTTGGAGGGCGAGGCGCAGCAAATGGCGTTGAAGCAAGCCCTGCTAAAAGCCTATTTCACCGATGGCGAAGACCCCAGCAACCATGCGGTGCTGGTGCGGGTCGCGGGTGAAGTGGGCTTGAATGCCGTACGCGCCAAGGAAATCTTGGACAGTGACACCTATGCGGTCGAAGTGCGGGCGCAAGAACAGTTTTACCAGCGCCAGGGCATTAGCTCAGTGCCCGCCGTGGTCATCAACGACCGCCACCTGATATCGGGTGGTCAGCCGCCTGAGGTGTTTGAGCAGGCGCTGCGGCAGATTGCAGCAGAGGCCTGACTCGCGACTTTCAATTAATCCGGCAGTAGCACTTCCAGCAGCCGGTCCAGGCCTCCGGATTCAATCGATACCATGGCCTGCTCGCGAACCTTGGGCTTGGCGTGGTAGGCCACGGAAAGTCCGGCCGCGCCCATCATCGGCAGGTCATTGGCGCCGTCACCCATGGCAATGCATTGCGCGGGCTCAATGCCCAGCAAAGAGGCCACCTCCAGCAACGTGCGGCGCTTCTCGGCACCGTCGCAAATTTCGCCCCAAGACTGGGCAACCAGGCCGCCAGTCAACTCGCCGCAGTTGGGGCCACTTTGCACTTCCAGCAAGTTTGAGCGCGCAAAGTCAATGCCCAGACGCTCCTTCACGCGGTCGGCAAAAAAGGTGAAGCCGCCCGAGACGAGCAGCACCTTGAGCCCCGCCGCCTTGCAAGCCTTGACTAGCTCGGTAGCTCCGGGGTTCAACTGCAGACGCTGCACGTAAACCGCTTCCAGGTCGGCCACGGTGACGCCTTTGAGCAACGCCACGCGGCGACGCAGGCTGGTCTGGAAGTCGGCAATCTCGCCGCGCATGGTGGCTTCGGTGATGGCCGCTACTTCTTCTTTGCGGCCCACCGCGTCTGCAATCTCGTCGATGCATTCGATGTTGATCAGCGTGGAGTCCATGTCAAACGCGATGAGCTTGAAGTCGGACAGCTTTTGGCCGGGCTTGCAGTTGCGCAGGACGAGGCCGAGGGAGAGTTCTTGAGAAGTTGAGGATGTCATTTTGCTATGAAGTTGGTAGCTATCTACGCTATGTCTACGAGGGCTGCAGCCAGTTTTCAACTTGAAGACCTGGCACACGGGCGAATTCGGCATCACCGCTGACCAGGGTGGCACCCAGCGCCAGGGCGTGGGCGGCGATGAGGGTGTCGTTGGCGCCGATAGGGGTACCGACTGCTTCGAGTTGGGCACGCAAATGTGCATAGTGTGGCGTGACCTGAAGGTCCAGGGGCAGAACTTCGACGATTTGAAGTAATTCGGCATACGCTTTGTCAAGCTTTAGGGAGCCTTTTCGCCGCAGCCCGAAGTGCATCTCGCAATCGACAATGATGCTGGTGCATACGCGCAATCCAGAGACTTTTGCTATCCGCGCCGCCAGTTGTTTGTTGGCGTTGCCGCGCGGGTTGCGCATCATGTCGGAGATGATGTTTGTGTCCAGCAGATAGAGTGTAGGTTCGGTCATGGGGCGTCGTCGCCGAAGTCTATGTCGTCCAGAGGCAGCAGGCCTTCTTCCCCGATTTCAGGAAACGCGTCGTCAATGGGTTCCATTGTGTTGAGAACGGCCAGCAATGCAGCTGCGCTGCCTTTCTCATACTTGGGCTTGGCCGGCTCAATAATGAGCCTGTCACCCTCGCGGTGAATCAGCGCATCCACGCCCGGCAACTCAAACTCTTTGGGGATGCGCACCGCTTGGTTGGCTCCGTTCCTGAAGAGCTTTACGGCCCTAGCCCTCGTATTGTCTACGTTGGGTGCTATTGTTTCTGAAGCAATGTGGGCGGGAGTTGTCATGAGGGGCTTCCTGGTCGAGCGAGGTTGCAGTTTAGTATAGGCCGAGGCATATGCTTGCCTGCTGTAAGGGCAGCGCTGACGCCTCAGTTATATTCTTGCGATGCCCGATACACCTGATCTTTTTGCCGATTTCGGCCCCGAATTTGCCCCCAAGCCTGCCCGGCTGGAGGTGGTTGCGGGCCTTGTCGTTGCCAACATGGGAAAGCCCACCGCCACCCAGAAGCGCTTCAACAAACTGGTTGCCTCCATTGATGCAGCCCGCGTGGAGAGCGAGACCTTGCGCCGTGTTGTCGATGCCCAGCGACCCGCACACCAGCAGGCCATGCATGCGCTGTCCGCAGAAATCGTGCGGCTGCAAAAAGACATGGTTGCCTTTTTGGACGCGCGGCTGCAAGCCGAGCGCCTGACCGCCACCCAAAAGCGGCAAGCCTGTCGCATCCTGTTGAGCCTGTGCGAGCAGTTGGAGTACCTGGAGGACGATGCCATCGCAGCCGTGCTGGCGCGTTACCTCAGCCCCGAAGACCTGGCGGAGCGTGCGCTTGAGGAAGAACTGGCCGCGCAAGAGGCCAAGGAATTCATGGAAGAGTATTTGGGCAAAGACTTGGGTGGGCGGGACTTCAAAAATCCGGAAGAGGTTCTCAGGGCCGCCATGGAGCACGAACGCGCACAAGCCACCGCCCGTGCCGAAAAACGTGAAGCCAAAAAGGCCAAGCGCGCGCCCAATGCCCGCGAGCAGGCGGCAGAGCAAAAGCAGTTGGACGCCCAAAGCGCCTTGCGCACCATCTACCGTCAACTGGCCAGCGCCCTGCACCCCGACCGGTCCACAGACGCGGCCGACCGCGACCGCAAGACGGCGTTGATGAAGGCGGTCAACACCGCCTACGAACGCAAGGACCTGACCGAGCTGCTGCGCATGCAGTTAACGGTAGAGCAAGTGGATTCCAGCAAACTGGCCGCCATCTCAGACGAAAAACTACAGGCCATGTGTGTGCTGTTGGCTGAGCAGTACAAGGCGCTGCAAGAAGACATTCAGAACCAGCGTATGGAGCTGGCCCATGACTTTGGCTATGCCCCGCACGTGCGGTTTCGCGAGGAAGATTTGCAAGTGGCTATTGCCTGCCAGCAGCAGACGCTTCAGAAAGAAGCCGACTTCATGCGCAATGATTTGGCCAGCGTGCAAGACGACAAAGCCTTCAAGGCCTGGCTCAAAGAGCAAACCCGCGCTACCAAGGCCGCTCAGCGCGAGGCAGACGCGGCTATCAGCATGGACGACATTATTTTTGAAATGATGCGGGGCCGATAGGGTGGCAGCACCGTGTGCACATCGATAAACCCATCGGCCAGCGACAGCACCGCCGCCGTCTGGTGGGCGAGTTTGGTGAGTTGGAAATGGGCAGTCATTTCAAAGACTGCCCATGCGCATGGACTAGCGCTTGCACTTGTTTGTACAGGTCAGGTAAATTGCTTGAGATGGTTTTCCATACGATGTCCAGGTCAAAGCTGAAATACCCGTGCGACACAGCATTGCGCATTTGATAGGCAAATGACAATGGCAAGGACGGATGAGCGACGGCAAACTCTGGGTAATACACTTCAATGTTGTGGCTGGCTTACCCAATGATCTCGAAGTTGCGAATCACTGCATCCTGCGCCATTTCATTGGCAAGAAATACAGATTGCGCTTGACCGTCTGTATAGCGGTTGATGCGGTCAATGGCTTCAAGGATGTGGCCCAGGTAATCTGCAAGCCGTTGTTTGTCGCGGCTCATATGGGCATAGCCTCCGCGACGACCGTTGCGCGGAATTTCTCGGGCAAAGCCTTGGGTGTGAGCACATCAACGGGAACCCCCAGCAGCAACAGCAATTCATGGCGAATAGCACCAATATCAAACAGCGTTGTCTCAGGAGTGGGGTCGATCAAGATGTCAAGGTCGCTTGCATCGGTGTCTTCACCATGAAGAACCGACCCGAACACGCGTGCATTGCAGGCATTGTGGGCTTGCACAATGGTGCGAATCGCGCTGCGGTGCGTTGCCAAAGCTAGGGATGGTTTCATGTAGGTTTTCCCAGGTGGTTTTTACAAAGATTCTATGGGTCAGCCGACCAGCCGCTGTTGGCACGGGCGCCGTAGCGTTTTTGATAGAGTCGATGTTGTCGCCCTTGATAAGCAAGTTGCCGGTGGTGTCCCGGTGTTTACTTTTGTTTTTATAGCAGCTTATTCACCATTGATGGGGGCTAGAGGGCTATTTCTCTTAAGCCTTTGCTGCAGTTTCTAAAACCGGCTGCCCCAACGCCTTCAAAATATCCCGCACCATCTGCGCCCGATCCTTGGCCTCCGGCAGCTCGCGTTCAATCCGCAGCTTCTCATTACCCGCCAGCTTGATGTGCTTGTGCTTCTGGATCAGGTGGATGATCTTCATCGGGTCGATGGGCGGGTTCTTCATGAAGGTGATGGTGATGACACCGGGGGCCGCGTCCACCTTGACTACGCCATAGGGCTTGGCCAGCACGCGCAGGCGGTGCACGTCGATCAAGGTCTGGGCCTGGTGGGGCAGCTTGCCGAAGCGGTCGACGATTTCTTCCAGCAGCGTGTCCACCTGGTCGGTGGTCTTGGCGGTGGCCAGCTTTTTGTAAAACGAGAGGCGCAGGTGCACATCGCCGCAGTAGTCGTCGGGCAACAAGGCAGGGGTGTGCAGGTTGATGTCCGTCGTCACGTTGAGCGGGCTCAGCAGATCGGGCTCGATGCCAGCCTTCAGGCAGCGCACGGCCTCACTCAGCATCTCGTGGTAGAGCTGGAAGCCGACCTCCATCATGTTGCCGCTCTGGTTTTCGCCCAGCACCTCGCCGGCACCGCGGATCTCCAGGTCGTGCATGGCGAGGTAGAACCCGCTGC
>JBBQBG010000205.1:0-7151 GCA_038317285.1 Burkholderiales bacterium
CGGGCCTCGGGCCAGGTGGCGTCCAGCAGGATGAACAAGGGGCGTTTGCCGGGCTCCGGTCGCACATCCGTCACCACACGTTCAGCCGACACAAATTCACCGGGAAACACCACATAGGGTTGCCACTGCGGGTCGGCTAACAGGGCTAGCAGCGCGGGATCAACCTCGGTGCGCGCCCAGCCAAACGCATACGTGTCGGCCACTACATCGGCAATCAACCAACCGGTATTGCTGGGCTTGAGCGGCTCGATGTCCGCCATGAGCAGGCACACGCCAGCGCGCGTGGCCACTGTCGGGCGCGCGGCACACAGGCAGTGGCTCACGACCAGGCGGCAGCCCGCGCAACGGTCCCCCTTGGCGCCACCACGGGCCAGAAAAGGCTTGGAGCTGCGCGCCAGGCGTTCGGTACGCAAGCGTGAGACCGCGTGGGGGAGGACGAGGGACATGGCTGAAGTGTATATGCCAAACCGGCCGCCAGCCCTCGTCAAATTTGCGTGACCCGCTATCAATACAATAGCAATCCGCAGACGCCACCTGCGTCCATGGGCTGCCTTTAATGCGCTGCGACCGGCTTCACCAACTTGAACGCATGCGCCCACTCGTTGCGCAGCAGGCCGGGAATGCACCACAGCATGCACAGCGGCTCGATGGCGCGGGCAGCAGTGGCGGCGCCCATGTCGGCGCTGTCCCAGCCCACGCTGCGCAGCAACTGGCTGACGGTGGCCTTGGCCGCTTCGTCATTGCCGGCAATGAACATGGTCGGTGCACCCCCTTCAAACTGCGGATCGATCATGAAACCACTGCCTACCGAATTGAAGGCTTTGACAAAGCGCACGGCCGGAAACTCGGCCTGCAATGTCTCCATCAGCGACTCGTTCGGTCCGGTGAAGAACTGCAGCACGCCGTTGACGGGTGGTGCGTCAGCAATCGGGTTGCAGGCGTCGATCAGCACCTTGCCGGCCAAAGCCTGTGCACCTGCCGCCTTGACCGCCGCCACTGCCGCGTGGCCTTTCACCGCCAGCACGACCAGTTCGCCAAAGGCCGCCGCGTCGGCAAAGCTGCCCACTTGCGCCGCGTGGTTGGCGGCCTTCCAGTCCGAGAGTTTGGCCGGTGAGGAGGTGCCCAGCAGAACCTGGTGGCCCTTCTGGAGAAAGCCCGCGCCCAAAGCCTGTGCCACGTCGCCAGAGCCAATGATTCCAATTTTCATAGTGTTCCCTTTCAGGGAGTTGTGTTGCGATGCGTGAACTGTAGATTTCCAAGAGACAAAGAAAAAGTCATTGGTGGTTGATTGATTACCAAACCAAAGTTAATAATCACCGCATGAAAAACCTTCAGGGCTTGCTCGCCTTTGTGGAAATCGCCGCCAGCGGCAGCATGACCGCCGCCGCAGACCGCCTGGACCTGACCGCAGCGGCTGTGAGCAAAAGCCTGGCCAAATTGGAGCAGCAGTTGGGCGTGCGCCTGTTGAACCGCAGCACCCGGCGCCTGTCGCTCACCCAAGAGGGCGAGGGATTTTTGGACGACGCCCGCCAGGCCTTGCGTTTGCTGGACGAGGCGGTGGCCGGTGTCTCGCAGGCCGCCAGCACGCCGGTGGGGCGGGTGCGCATCTCCGTGGGCATGGCGTTTGGCAGGCGCTGGGTCTTGCCCGCCTTGCCCGCCATCGGCGCGGCCCACCCCGGCCTGACCATCGATGTGGACCTGGATAACCGCCCCGTAGACCTGGTGGCCCAGGGCTACGACATTGGCATTCGTGGTGGGTTGATTGAAGACTCCAGCCTGATTGCGCGGCGCGTCTGCCCGCTGCCGCTGGTGCTCATGGCCAGCCCAGATTACCTGCGCACGGCGGGTGTGCCCGCCACGATCGCGTCATTGGCCACGCACCGCTGTGCCGGCGTGCGCCTGGCCAGCGGTCCACCCACGCCCTGGGCATTCAACCTGCCCGATGGCCGCCGTGTGGAGCATCCCCCGCAACCCCAGCTCACCGTGAACGACCCCGAGGCCTTGGTCGACTTGGCCCTGGCGGGCGCGGGCATCGTGCAAGGTGGCCTGACCCACGCTCTGCCGCACCTGCGCAGTGGAGCGTTGAAACTGGTGCTACCCGGCCTGCATGACCCCGGTGTGCGCGAGGTGGTGGTGCACTATCCGCACCGCCGCTACCTGGCGCCGCGCGTGCGCGTGGTGGTGGACGCACTGTTGGCCCACTTCGCGGCCAATGCGGACTTGCATCTCAGCGTAGAGGGCCTGGTGCGGGACTGCCCGCAGTTTGTGGCCCAGGTGCACGAATGACAGCCCCATGTTTCGTTTAAGTACACCCATGCGCACGATCAACTGCACCCAATTGATTGCCACCCTGCGCCAGGCGCTGGTCCGATACAACTTGCTCACCACCAAGCACCTCGACACTACCAGCGACCTGGCACAAGACAAAGCGCGCCTGCCCGCACCTGCGCGGCTTTGGTCTGCGCTACCTGGAGCGCGACCTGCCCGCCGATGTGGCGGCACGCATTGCGCAGCTGATGTTTGTCAGGGATCTGACCGACCTGGAGCGCAAGCACGCGTTGGCGCAGGCGTGGTTTTGGGAGACGGTGCAGGAATTGGACTCAACGGGTCTTCGGTAGTGACTTCGCCGCCATCGATCGCGCGGGTGGGGATGGTGGCGCGCTCGGCGAGGGCACGGTTCAGGGGCCGGTGGTTTAGAAATGATATTGTTGCCAACACCAACGGGTGCACCGATAGGAAGTTAGCAAAAAAATGATAGATGGGTCTTCACAGGACGACATCACCCCGGCAGGCGGCACCCGCAGCGGGCTGCGCTACGCCTTTGCATTGGCAGTAGTGGGCGTCGTGGTGGCCGCCGGTGTCTACCAGCTCCAGCGGCGGCAAAAGGCGCCAACACCTGTGGCCGCAACCGAAGCCAAGGTGTCACCCCATCCTGCACACCCGCGTCAACGACATCCCCGCCGACACCCCAACGATACTGATCGGCTTGCAGTTCAAAGACCATGTGCTGCTGGATGCTTCTGCGCTGTGCGAACAACCCCTGTTCCGCGACCGGTCCGAGATAACGCCCACCGCCGCCACCGCGACGGAGGCCACCTTTGTTGCCACCGCAACCGACATTGAACTGCCACCGCGCTTGCACGGTGCCAACTGGTCCATCGTGTCCGAGCCCAATCATGTGGTGGAGCTTGCGGCCACACAGGCCTACCAGTGGCTGGGCCCGGCGTACGCGCCCCACGGTAACAACTGCCTGCTGCTTGGCAAACCGATGGCCTCATTCAGTCCCTATGGCCGGTTTGATCTTAGCCAAACCGCGCCCGTGCTGGCGCTCTCCGCACCCGTGCACAACCCCAGGCTGCAACTGATACCGCAGCAGGACTTGCAGGACATTGAGGCCAACATGACAGAACTCTTCGCCGAGAAGTTCCCCTGGCTGCGGGCCTACGAAACCAGCAAGCACTTTGCCTGTGAGGATCGTGCGGTCAAACCCAAGCAGGTAAAAGTGTTGCCCCTCGCGCTGCAGACCGACATCGACACGGCCCCCGTGTGGGCCTGGTTTGTATCCAATCATTGCGAAGAACCGACCTTTCGCTGGGTCATGGTCACCGCCAAGCCGGATACAAGTTACGAGATGGTGTCCATGGAGGGCACGCGAGGCGCCCCGGTTGACTTCTTTCCCATTGCGGCATGGGTGATGGACGTGAATGGCGACGGTGTGGACGAGATACTCATCAAGGCCGCGTATTACGAAGGTGATTCCTACAAGCTGCTGAAATTCGTCAAAGCCGAAAACGGCAGCCACGCGTTGCGACAAATGGCAGGCAGTGCCTACTACGGCTTGTGATTGGGGCTGGTGGCTTTTATTCCAACCCCATGCAGTTGGCGTAATACGTCACCGTAGCTGGCCAGTCCGAAAAGATCCCGATGATGCCCACATCCTTGGCCAGCACGTCCAGCGCTTGCAGGATGTCGCCTTCGCGGTTCATGGCCGGGTTGACGCTCTGGTAGTACCAGCCGCCATGGCCGCTGGCAATAACGCCAGCGCGCTCCAGGCTCCAGGTGATGATGTTCAGGCCCGCGGCCTTGGCATTTTTGGCGTAGGCGGATGGCACCAGCTTGCCGTCTTTCACATCGAGCAGTGCAAAGATGGGTGGCGCCACGATCTGGATGCCGTCTTTTTTATAGCTCTGCAGCGTCTCCAAACTGGGCAGGCTGGACACCCTTTCGGCATCCTCCAGAAACACGGTCTGCTTGCCAAAGGCCGGTGCGTTCTTCAACCAGTACAGGATGTCGTTCTTGCTGAACGACTGGGCAAACACCTGGCTGGCAGGTACCTTGGCGTTTTTGTAGGCGTCGATCATCTTCTGCGCATACGCCTCCTGGCTGAAGCCATCGAAGGGCATGGTGACGACGGGCGCCTTGAGCTCGGGCGTCATCTTGACACCCAGCCGGGTGAACAGCGAAATGCTCTCGTTGTGCGTCATCAGCGTGCCGCTGGTCGGGCCGCTGTACAGGTCGGTGAGCCAGTTGGCGGTGCCTCCCAAAAACTCTTCGGGCGTAGTGGCCTTGGGGTTGAACGCGTCCATCTTGCCGCGCAGGGTTTTGAACTCGGCCAACGTGATATCGCTGGTGCGGCATTCGGCTGATGCCGGTGTGTTCTTCGCCGCGTCAAAAGGCGTGAAGGCCTTGGTGCACTTGGCGGCCAGTGGTGTTACCAAAATATTGGTGGTGGTATGCAGGTCGTTCTGCGCGTGGCGGCAGACCAGCTCTTTGTCTTTGGTGAAGGTCACATCGCATTCCACAATGCCAGCGCCCATACGCGCCGCCGCCTCATACGACTGCTTGGTGTGCTCAGGGAACATCATCGCCGCGCCCCGGTGGCCTATCGAAAACGCTGTTTTCTTGAACGGCCCGTTGCCGCAACTTTGCAACTTGGTCTTCAGCGGGCTGTCCAACATGTCATTGACCAAAAAGTAGGGGCGTGGTCCGAGCTGGATATTGGTGATGGCCGCGCTGTCTTGGGCGGCGGCAGACACGCTACAGGCCAATAGTGCGACCAGGCTAGCGCCTTGCAAGAGACTTTTGAAGTGCATGGGATGAGGTCCTATCGTTGTGGATGGAAGTGGACCATGCTAGTACATCCACATTGGTGTTTGATGAATGGTCCGCCCTAAGCCAGCAACCCATCCCACACCAGCTTCAGCCCCGTTAGCAGCATGCCCGCATACAAGAAGCGGTAGAACACCACCTGGCTGATACGCCGCGCCCAGTGCACGCCAATCCACACACCAATCGGCGCAATCGGCAGCAGCACCAGCGATGTGGTCATGTTGCGCGTGTCCAGCAGGCCCAGCCAGGCATAGGGAATCCACTTGCACAAATTCACCACGAAGAAGAAAAACGCCATCGTGGCGGTGAACTTGATAGGCGACAACTTCAGCGGGATCACGTAGGCGTTGATCGGTGGGCCGCCCGCGTGCGCCACAAAGCTCGTAAAGCCCGACAGCGTGGTCAGCACCGCGCCCAGCCATTTGGGCGGCAATGGGCTGTTGGGCTTGGGGGGAAACAACACGCGCTGCGCCAGAAACAGCAGCGTGAAAATACCCACGATGGCCGCCACGGTGTGTGCATTGAGCAGCTTGAACAGCAGCGCCCCCACCACAATGCCCAGCACGCCGAAGGGCAAGATGAAGCGCAGCAAGTCGCGGTCAAAGTCTTTGCGAAATGCGGCTATGCCCAGCAGGTCCATCAACAGCAGCACCGGCATCAAGATGGCCGCGGCCTGCGGCACCGTAACGGCCAGCGCGATCATCGGCACGGCCAGCGAGCCAAAGCCCGCACCAAACCCGCTCTTGCTAATGCCCATCAAGAGCACGGCCGGTATGCTGACTGCGTAAAAGTACGGGTCGGTGATCAAGCCTTGGGTGGGCGGTGCAGCGCGCAGATTTTGTTGCCGTCTGGGTCGCGCACGTAAGCCAGGTAGAGCTTACCCACCGCGCCATCGCGCCAGCCTGGGGGCTCTTCGCAGGTGGTGCCGCCATTGGCAACGCCGGCCGCATGAAAAGCGTCGGCCTGCTCGGGCGAGGCCATGTTGAAGCCAACCGTGCCGCCGTTGGCGTGGCAGGCGGGCTCGCCGTTGATGGGTGTAGTGATGCCGAACGAACCTGTGGGGCTGCGGTAGAAATAACGTTTGTTGTTGGCTATGCCGGGGCCAATGCCCAGCGTGCCCAACAGTGCGTCGTAAAACTTCTTCGATACCTCTAGGTCATTCACACCGACCATCACGTGGCTAAACATATTTGTTTCCTTGGTAGCTTTTGGGGGGAGGCAAGAATGGTACTGCGCTACAGGATTGAAACTATTTTCTGGCGCGCGTGGTGCCGTGCAAGTTAGCGCCGCGCGAAGGAGTGCATTTCGGTAAATAGGGCTGTAGCCCAGGTAACATATACATCTATTGCTATATATGTAATAGCAAATCTGCAGTCGCGTAGGCGACCCCCCCCGCCGCGAACTATCCCTGGGTCTGAATCCCCGATATGGCTGGCAACCTGCGGCGTACGCGGACCGACACGTCCATGCCCAGGTAGTCGTTGGCATCACCCGTCCATCCACCGGCTACCGGGGCGGCCTGTTCGGGTGTGCGGGTGAACGCCACGCGGATCAGGTCGGTACCGCCTTGTAGCGTGTTGGTCGGGTCAAAGGGTACCCACCCTGCGCCGGGCAAGTACACATTGAGCCAGGCGTGGGTGGCGCCCGAACCCACGGTGCCACCGCCGATGTCCACGCTGCGTATGCCGGACCCCACCACGTCACCTGAGCCAAAGTTGTCGTCGTCTAGCGCCGGGTCGTAGATGTAGCCGGATACAAACCGGGCCGCTATGCCCAGGCCCCGCACGGCTTCCATCATCAACAGCGCAAAGTCGCGGCAGGTGCCACTGCGCAGCGCCAACGTTTGCGCCGGGCTTTGCGTGCCCATGGCATCACGGGCCGCATAAACAAAATCGGTGCGAATGAACTGGTTGATGTTGGACAGCACATCGCGCGTGTGGATGGTGCCGCGCTGGGGCATGAAGCCGGCCACCCAGTCGCGCACGACGCCCGCGTCGTTGGGGTATTGCAGCTGCAAATAGCCCGATAGATTCTGCGTGTCG
>JBBQBG010000206.1:0-7149 GCA_038317285.1 Burkholderiales bacterium
CCCACCCAACTAAATACTTTAGAAAAATGGCTGTAGCCCTCGTACAACATGCGCAAGCAGCTCCTAAATCAATAGCACTCGGCCTCATGCTTGCGATTCTGGGTGCGATCGCATTCAGCGGCAAGGCCATCATCGTCAAACTGGCCTATCGCCACGGCGTCGATGCGGTCACGCTGATCATGCTGCGCATGTTGTTTGCGTTGCCGTTCTTCCTGGCCATGGGCTGGTGGGGCAGCCGCCGCACGCCAGAGCGCACGCCCCTGGTGCTGACGCGCAAGGACTGGCTAGGCGTTGTGTGGCTGGGGCTGACTGGCTACTACCTGGCCAGCTTTCTGGATTTTGCCGGCCTGCAGTACATCACTGCGTCGCTGGAGCGGCTGATCCTGTATCTCAATCCCACCATCGTTCTGCTGCTGGGTTTTGTCTTTGCAGGGCGGCGCATTGGGCGGCTGCAAGCGCTGGGCATGGCGATCAGTTATGGCGGTGTGTTGCTGGTGTTTGGCCACGAGGTGAGCTTGCAGGGCAGGGACGTGGCGCTGGGCGCCGTGCTGGTGCTGCTCAGCGCGATCAGCTATGCGCTGTATTTGTTTTACAGCGGCGAGATCGTGCAGCGCCTCGGGTCGCTGCGCCTGGTAGGTCTGGCAACCTCGGTGGCCTGCGTGCTGTGCATTGCGCAGTTTGTGATCCTGCGCCCGCTGGACACGGCGTTCCAGGTGGCACCTGAGGTGATCTGTCTGTCCGTCCTCAACGCCACGCTGTGCACCGTGCTGCCCGTAATGATGGTGATGATGGCCATCGAGCGCATAGGCTCTGGCTTGGCGGCCCAGGTGGGCATGGTAGGGCCTATGTCTACCATGCTGATGGGTGTGTTGCTGTTGGGTGAGCCGTTTACCGCCTGGTTGGTGGCGGGTACCGTGCTGGTGATTGCCGGCGTTTTCGTGTGCAGCCGGACGCGACTTTGATGTTTGGCCCGTTGAACGCCGGTGGACGCCGATAGGCGTTGGCACGGCAACTTTCTATACTGCAGCCAGTTTCTGTTTTTGGAGTTTTCATGTCTGAATTAGTCGCCTTCTTTGAGAACGCCCGGTTGCCCATCATGTCCGAGGTAGCCCATTCGCTGGTGCGCACACTGAATGACCCAGATGCGAGCGCCGCACAGATCGAGGCCATCATTGCAAAAGACCCAGTGCTTACTGCCAATTTGTTGCGCATGGCCAATAGTGCGCAGTTTGGTCTGAGCCGGCAAGTGCTGTCGCTGAACCATGCAGTCACGATGTTGGGCCTGTCACGTATCCGCTCGTTGGCGCTGTCTACCAGCATCAGCACCGCTTTCCCGACCATACCGGGGCTGGACCGCAAGGCGTTCTGGACCTTTAGCATGGCCTGTGCCGGTTACGCGCAGTGGCTGGCCGGTGGTGCCGGACTAGACCCGCAACAGGCCTGGCTGGCGGGCATGATGATGCGCCTGGGCGAACTGCTGATTGGCCAGCGCTCGCCTGAGAGCCTGGCCGAGATCGAGGCCCTGCCAGCACACTCAAACCTGCGTTGGGAGCGGGAGCAGCGCCTGCTGGGTTTTGATGAAGTCCAGGTCACTGCGGTTTTGGCCCGCCACTGGAATTTTCCCGAAGCCATCGTCGATGGCCTGCAAAGCACCAGCGATCCCATGACCGCCGCGACGTTCGACAAACTGTCGGGGGTGGTGCACCTGGCCGCGCTGCTGGCCGATAGCCCCGAGCCGCACCCCGACCTGATCAGCGACCTGCCGCTACCGGTCATTCACGCGCTGAAACTCGATCGCCACTGGATGGTGGCCCGCTTTCCAAGCAATGAAAGCCTAGTGGACGTGACCAGTCTCTAAGACGCCGCCACGGTTCGACGCATGTCCGCGCTTTGGCTAGCCAGCGCAATGGCGATGGCCAGAACCACCAGCGCCGCGGCCGCCGCAAATGTTATCTGCATACCGGTGGCCATAGCTTCGGGTGACGCGGTTGCAACGTCGCTTGCACGGGACGCGGCCGCGAACAGCGCGCCCATGGTCGATGCACCGGTGACCAGCCCCAGGTTGCGCGCCAGGTTGAGCATGCCGGAGACCACGCCGCGCTGGCCCGGCTGCACATCGACCATGACGGCGGTGTTGTTGGCAGCCTGGAACAACTGGTAACCCGGCGTGAGCACGGCGATGGCCGCGATATAGCCCGCCATGCCCCACACCCCTGGCAACACGGACAACCCCACCGTACCAACTGCTGCAGCCACAAGCCCCGCGACCACCATGCGCTGCGAACCCCAACGGTCTACCAGGCGGCCCGCCAAGAAGCCGCTCAATGCTGAGAGCACAGGACCGATCGACAGCACCAGTCCAACCTGCGCTGCGTTGAGCCCGAGCGCACGCGACAGGTAGAACGGGCCGACAACCAGCGTAGTCATCATCACCGTTGCGACCAGCAGGTTGGTCGCCAGGCTGCAGGTCAACGTCGCATTGCGGAATGCGTCCAGGCGGATCAAGGGTGACGCCACACGCGCCTGTGCCAGCACGAACAGACCAGCGCCAGTGATGGCTGATGCCAGCAGCGCCACGTTGATCGGCCCGAAGCCGCCGGGTCCACCGTGTTGCGGACGTGTGGTCATGGCCAGTGCGTAGGCTCCAAGGGTCAGCGCCAGCAGCAGCGTGCCCACAGGGTCAAAGCCGACGGCGCTTGTGTGCGGCATCTGCTTATCCAAAGGCAAGAAGCGGTGCGCGAGCACCAACGCCAGCAGCCCCAAGGGCGCGTTGATGAGGAAGATCGCCCGCCAACCCAGCATGGCGATGAGCGCGCCGCCCAGCGTGGGGCCGAGCGCCGTACCCACGGCCGACATCGTGCCCAGCAGCCCCATGGCGCGACCGGTCTTCTCTTTGGGAACCGTCTCACCTACAAAGGCCATGGTCAGGGCCATCATCGTGGCTGCCCCCAGCCCTTGCGCCGCACGGGCGGCTACCAGCAGCCCCAGGCTGGGCGCGATGCCGCAAAGCACCGAGGCCACCGTGAACAGGGCGATGCCAGCCAACAACAGCCGACGTCGCCCAACAAGGTCACCCAGCCGCCCAACGCTGACGATCAGTGTGGTGATGGCCAGCAGGTAGGCCAGCACGACCCACTGCACTTGCTGAAATGGTGCGTTGAATGCCAGCGCAAGCGTTGGCAAACCGACATTGGCGATGCTGGTACCCAACGACGACAACAGCACGGCCAACGAAAGGCTGGCAAGTGCCCAGCGGATGGAGGCGGACTGTTCTGGCCCTTGCGGTGCTGCAGTGGTTGGTTTCAGCATAGGATTTTCCGTTTAGATGACTTCTGACATGGAGTTGCCCCGAGCGTAGGTCTTTGCCACATAAAGCGGAAGGCGCAGCATTTGCACTTTATTCATGCGTTGAACGCCATGCCACAGCCAAACTGCGCTATCGTTGATGCCTATGGCTACCCCGGATTTGAACCTGCTGGTCGCGCTGGATGTGCTGCTGGCCGAAGGCAGCGTGGCGCGCGCCGCCCGGCGCTTGCGGCTCAGCCCGTCGGCGATGAGCCGCACCTTGGCGCGCTTGCGCGAAACCGCGGGCGACCCGCTATTGGTCAGGGCCGGGCGTGGCTTGGTAGCCACCCCACGTGCAACAGAACTGCGCGACCGGGTTGCCCAACTGGTGCAGGATGCGCAAGCCGTTTTGCGTCCTGCCGAGGCCATCAACCTCCAGCAACTGGTACGCACGTTCACCCTGCGTACCAGCGAGGGTTTTGTCGAAAACTTTGGTGCGGACCTCATTGCGCGGGTGGCCACTCAAGCGCCTGGCGCGCGGCTGTGCTTCGTGCAAAAGCCCAACAAAGACAGCGGGCCACTGCGCGATGGGGTTGTGGACCTGGAAACCGGCGTCGTAGGCGATGCGATGGGGCCGGAGGTTCGGGCGCAGGCCTTGTTTCGCGACCGATTCATCGGTGTTGTGCGCGTGGGGCACGCGCTGGCCAAGGGCAAGATGACGCCGGCCCGCTATGGGGCGGGCAAACACATTGCCGTCTCGCGCCGCGGTCTGGACAAGGGGCCGATCGATGAGGCGTTGCAGGCGCTGGGGCTACAACGCGAGGTCGCCACCATCGTCGGTGGGTTTTCGACCGCGCTGGCGCTGGCCCGTGCCTCGGAGTTGATCGCCACCGTGCCCGAACGGCACACCGGCAATCTGCGCGACGGCATGCACAGCTTCGCGCTGCCGTTTGCCACTCCTGCGTTCACGGTATCACTGCTGTGGCATCCGCGCCTGCAGGCCGACCCGGCGCACCGCTGGCTGCGTGAATGTGTGCTGGAGGCTTGCCGTTAGAACAACTGGGTCAGGTGCACGGAGTCATGGGTTTTTTCGACCAGCACAGTCGGCTGCCCGTTGCGTGCCAGGCGCAGCATGCGCTCGTTGCCTGGTAAAACGTCGGCCACAAAACCGCGCAATCCGCGCTTCCTGGCATGTCGCACCATGCCGCTTTGCAATGCGGTGCCCAGGCCGCAGCCTTGCCAATCCGGGTGCACCATGAAGGCGGTGTCGGCCAGGTTGGAGGTGGGGTCGATAAAGTAGCAAGATTGCCCAACGATCTGCGACGCTTCGCGCGAGCCCGTGGTCGCGACAAAGGCCACTTCGTTCTCATAGTTCACATTGCACAGGCGCTGCACTTCGGCGTTCGACAGGCCGCGTACGTGGCGAAAGAAGCGGGTGTAAACATCGGCCTCGCTCAAGTGGTGGAACAGGTCGCGAATGCCTTGGGCGTCGCTGGACAGGGCAGGGCGCAGCATGACCGTTCGGCCATCTTTGAGCGTGACGGTCACTTCTTCTTCGACCGGGTATGCGCGCAGGTTTTGCAGTGTCTGGTCGGGGCTGAGGTAGCCCAGCGCCTGGGCCTGGGCAAACAACTCTGGGCGAAACTGCGGGTGCGCCAATTCGATCAGGGCCGTAGCCCGCTCGCGTATGGATTTTCCGAACAGGTAGGCGATGCCGTATTCGGTGACCACATAGTGCACGTCGGTGCGGGCGATGGTGGCGGATTCGCCCGCCATGAGCGAGGGGCGTATGCGCGACTGCGTGCCATCGGCCGTGGTGGAGTTCATGCACACAATCGGCTTGCCACCCGGTGAACGCGAGGCACCGCGCAAAAACTCGCCTTGGCTGCCTATGCCGCTGTAGAACTCGCCGCCAAACTGGTCTATGCAGACTTGGCCGGTCAGGTCAATGGAAAAGGCCTGCGCTATGGCCACCATCTTGTGTTGGGCGGCGATCGTGGCCGGGTTGCACACAGCGTCCATGGGCTCCATCGAGAACAGCGGGTTGCCGTCGATCAGGTCATATAGTGCACGCGAGCCCAGGGCCAGGCTGGCAACAATCTTGTACGGCTTGTCGGTCTTGCGTGCACCGGTCAGGTTGCCGTTCTTCAGCAGCGGAATGATGGCGTCAGAGATCAGGTCGGAGTGCACGCCCAGATCCTTGCGATCGGTCAGGTACTGCAGTGCCTCATGCGCCACTTCGCCCAGGCCGATCTGCAGCGTGGAGCCGTCGTCGATGATGCCGGCGATGTAACGCGCAATGCGCTGTACGCCGTCGGTCGGCACCGGTATCCGCGCAAATTCGGTGACCGGCGTGTTGACGGGCACCAGGTGGTGGATGCGGCTGATGTGCAAGGTGGAGTCGCCCATGGAGCGTGGCATGGCCGGGTTGACCTCGGCAATCACCAGGCGCGCGCGCGCCATTGCAGCGGGGATGATGTCTACCGACACCCCCAGGCTGACATAGCCAAAGGCATCGGGCGTGGACACCTGCACCAACGCTACATCTACTGGTATACGTCCCAGCGCCATCATCTCGGGTACGCGCGCTATCGACATGGGCACATAGTCCACCAGGCCCTGTTTGACGGCGGCGCGCATGTCGTTGCCGACAAAAAAAGAGCGGTGTCTGAAATGCGTGGTGCTGTGACCGTCCGCGTCATGGTCGAACGCATTGACGGTGAAAAAGTGCAGCAGTTCTATGTCGGCTGGCGGGCTGCGCATCGTCTCCAGTGCCTGCACCAGGCCGCGTGGTGCTGCGCAACCGGTGCCGATAAACACATGGTCACCGTTGCGGATGTTGCCCAGCGCCAACTCTGCCGTGGTGACGCGGTCCGCATACGGCTTCAGGGATGGGTGAAGGGTTGGTTTACGTGCCATGGCTGCGTATCATCGACGCTATCGTCGGTGTTCGGCAACTTTGTTTGTAGGAGAGTCAGAATGGATCTCGGAATAGCGGGTAAATGGGCCTTGGTCTGTGGTGCCAGCAAGGGCTTGGGGCTGGGCTGTGCGCAGGCGCTGGTGCAAGAGGGTGTCAATGTGCTGATCGTTGCGCGGGGCGCCGAGCAGTTGGCCGCATCTGCTGCAAAATTGATAGCTGATTACGCCCATTCCACGAGGGCTAGCGTGCTATTTTGTGCACAAGATATCACCACGGAGGCGGGTCGCGCGGCGGTTTTTGCGGTGCGCTCCGGCTTCGACATCGTCGTCACCAATGCCGGTGGCCCGCCACCCGGCGATTTTCGCGACTGGGACCGCGAAGCCTGGATCAAGGCAGTCGATGCAAATATGCTGACGCCTATCGAGCTGATCAAGGCCACGGTAGACGGCATGGCCCAACGCGGCTTTGGCCGCATCGTCAACATCACGTCCAGTTCGGTCAAGGCCCCCATTGACGTGCTGGGCCTGTCCAATGGCGCGCGCAGCGGGCTCACCGGCTTTGTGGCGGGCGTCGCGCGCAGCGGTTTGGCAGCCAAGGGCGTGACCATCAACAACCTGCTGCCCGGCGTGTTTGACACCGACCGCATCAAGAACATGCTGGTAACCAATTCCAAGAAGACGGGGCAGAGCGTTGAAGCCTTGGCAGATGCCCGACGCCAGGGCATTCCTGCCAAACGCTTTGGTACACCGCAGGAATTTGGTGCCATCTGCGCGTTTCTATGCAGTCAGCAGGCTGGCTACATTAATGGCCAGAACGTGCTGGCCGATGGTGGGGCTTACCCAGGAACCTATTGAACAAAGCGGCCTGAAGTGAGAATTACTGCAGTGGAACTGCGCGGACGGTTTGTTACCCAGGGACTTGGTCTGTGGGGTATTTCCAGAAGT
>JBBQBG010000207.1:0-7067 GCA_038317285.1 Burkholderiales bacterium
TTCATCGGCCAGCGATTTTTCGATGGCCAGCGCCGCCAGATGGGCCTCATCCTCGATCAGCAACAGGTCTTGCGGCGCGGGCTGACCGACCGTGCGGTGGTAGATGGCAAAGGTGCCCAGCACCTGACCCTGGGCGGACAGAATAGGTTCGGACCAGCAGGCCGCCAGGTCGGCCTGACGGGCTAGTTCTCGGTACGGTACCCACCATGGGTGGCTGGCAATGTCTTCCACAATCACCCGCAGCCCGGTGAACGCCGCCGTGCCGCATGAGCCGGTCTCCGGCCCGATGGCAACTCCGTCCATCGCCGCATTGTAGAAATCCGGCAGGCTCGGTGCCGCTCCGTGGCGCAAGTGCAGACCGTCGGAATCCAACAGCAAGATGCTGCATAGCGCGGCGGGGTTGATGGCTTCCACATCGCGCACCATCGCGTCCAGCACATCGGACAACGGAGCCTTTTGGGCCAGCAACTTGAGCACACGGTTGTGATGTTGCTGGAGCTGATCGGCACGCTTGCGGTCGGTGATGTCGGCCAGCACCCCAACCAGTCCCATGTTCTGGTTGTCGGCATCGACAAAACGCCGCCCGGCCAGATGGCCCCAGAACTCGCTGCCATCGGCGCGGTGGTAGCGGCGCTCTAAATCGGTGATGGCGACCTCTCCGCCCAGCAGCTTCAGCATCTGTGCGCGCCCGATATCGCGCTCGATGGGGTCTACCAGCGCCACGTATTCCATACCTACCAATTCGGTCACTGACCAATGGAACATCTCTGCCATGCGCCGGTTGGCATGGGTGATGCGCCCCTGCAAGTTGACCAGAAAGATCCCGACGCTGGAGGTGTCCAAAATCTGACGCAGCAGCAATTCGCCACCTGCCAGATCACTCGCCAACGGCGCAATGGGAGTCATAGAGGTAAACGGCATCCAATCACGCCGGTTGCTCCTCAGTGTTGGCAATGAACACCGTGAGCACACCGGTATAGCCATAGAGGTGGTGGTGGGCAATTTCGCCAGCAGCAAAAAATCCGACCAAGGGCACATCCCCCAGCGCCCGGCGCACCAGTTGCAGCTCGGCACTGGGACCGCCGAAATGCGGGCCACCACGGCCAGTGCAACTGACATATACCGCGCCGGCCACACGCCGGGCCGGGTGTGGTGCCGACTCCAGCATGGAGGCCTGCACAGCGTGGGCTGTTTCCAGCGCCTGCTCCTGTGGCTCCAACTCTTCACGGATCTCCGCGCAGATGCGGGTCAGATCGGCGCGGGCGGCCTGCACATTGCGGCGGCAAAAGACCAGTTGGGCCCCCTCCTCCACACGATCCGCCACGACCACACCGCGGCGACCCGGGTCCAACCCGATGATGTGCCGTACCAGCACGTCTTCGCCAAAATTGCCAGTCTGGCGCACCGCCGATGGCTTGGTGACATGGCCACCGTCGGCAACAGGTTCAGCCGCCGCCGGCACCAGGCCGACCAGCGTGGCACGCACTACGTCCAGCGCTTCTTGCGGTTCGTCCAGCGAGATGCCAAGGTCCCTCAGCATCACGTCCAACGCAGCTTCGCCGTCTAACGTCAGCACCACATTGTGTTCAGCCTCGGTCACGCGGCGCACGGCGGAGACTGGCATGCAACCCTGGGTAACACGCGACACCATGGCCACATCCGCGCTGAAGGCCACACCGCTCAAACCACCGCTGAACACACCACTAGCCGCGCCATGGCCGCCAATGTTGCCATTGCCGCCGATGGCAAATTGCACGGTTTTCCAGCGGCTGCTAGCCAGACCGCCGAACACGTAATTGGCGTCGGTGCGCGCGGCCATCTCTGCAATCAACTCGCCCAGGTCGGCGGTTTCGGGATCGGCATGTACCAGCGCTGTCCGTGCCTCAAACCCCAGGCCCAGCGGCGCCACGCCCGAGAACACGCGGTACTGGTCGCTCGGCAGTTCCAACAACATGACCGCCATGGCGGGCTCGTCCCAGTACTCCACATTGTTGGAAACGATGCCAATGCCAACCGTGCCCGACCAGTCGGTCACCAACGGCAACTCAGCCGTCAGGTGGTCCAGGATGTCTTGCGCCACATCGGCGTAACGGTCGGTGATGTAAAGCAGCGCGAGTGCAGGGGCGCTGGCGTAGCCGTGCAACGCCATTTGCGCCCGCAACTGGGCCAGCACCAAGGCGGCGGCCATCGGCCACTGTGGATGGGTGGCGTGCGCGTAAGGAAAGAGTTTCATATCCGTACCCCCTGCGGACGCAAGCAGCCAAGCCCGGCGCTATCCGCCGCGCGATGCGGTTTTGCGGGCTGCAGGCCTGGAAGTGGCTCGTTTGACGGCACTGCTGGCGGCCTTCTTTCCCGCCGCCTTGGCCGACTTGATGGCTTCTTTGGCCATACCGGTGGCCATGTTCTTGGTGACATCCACTGCGGTCTTGCTAGCAGCCTCCTTGAAGGCACCCGCCGCGATCTGCTGGAATTGTTGCGTCAGAGACCCCCACAGGTGCAGCGGATCGACCAGCGCACCGACGCCCGCGGCTGCCTTGCCCATTTTGGACGAGGCACTGCCGCTGCCGGTGGCCACATCGGAGATCGTCCGGGCGGTAGAAGCGGCCCGGTCACTGACGCGCTGCACACCGGACTGGACTGACTCGGCTGCCTTGAGCTTGAGCGCATTTGCCACATCGCCAATGTTGAAGTTCATGCCCTTGAGCGTGGCCAGAGTCATTTTTTGCACCTCCAGTGCCTGGATGGTGGCACCCAGGGCGCGCGAGTTTTGCTCCAACCAGAAATGCACGGCCTTGAGCTCTTCTATGCGTTTTTCCAGTTCCTCCACATTCAGCGTGGGGGCTACCCAATTGCCAAGGTTGGGCATCTGCGGAATATTACTGCTTGCACCCTTGGCCAGGTTTTGCAGAAAATCAAAGCCAGGCACGAATTTGCCAAAACCAGTGGTGTCTTTGTCACTCATATGCGCTCCAAGGGAGGTTGTCTACTCTGAACAGACAGCAGCTTACTCCAATGTGGAGCGCCGGGTTTGTCTGAATCCGCACCCAATGTCCTGCATCAGCCGCGAAACGGGTAAATTAAAGGCCTATGAAACTTGCGATCGCCGCAGGCCGGTGCCCACCAACATGATGCATTACACCTTTTTGTCCGCCACCATTTTGCTGGTGCTGATCACCGACCCGATTGGCAACATCCCCATCTTTGCCAATGCGCTCAGACATGTAGCGCCCGAACGCAGGGCCCGCGTCATCCTGCGCGAGATCCTGATTGCCTTCGCGCTGCTGCTGACTTTCATGTTTGTTGGCGAGAGTTTTTTGCAAGTCATGAACCTGAGCGAGCTGTCGCTGCAAATTGGCGGCGGAGTCATCCTCTTTTTGATCGCGCTGCGTATGGTGTTCCCGCCGCCCGCGAGTGCGGCGGAAGAGGAGCAGATGGCCGAGCCGCTGATCGTGCCACTGGCCGTGCCCGCCATTGCCGGCCCTTCGGCTCTGGCCACGGTGCTGTTACTGGTATCGCAACAACCCGAGCGCCGTATGGAGTGGATCGGCGCGCTGTGCGTGACCATGCTGGTCAGCGCCGTGGTGTTGGTCTCGGCCGAGCGCATTCAACGCATCATTGGCACGCGCTTGGTGACTGCGGTGGAGCGGTTGATGGGGCTGGTGCTGGTGTCCGTGGCGGTGGAGATGCTGCTGCGGGGGCTCAAGACCTTTGCGCAGCAGGTGATGAAAGGGTGAGTAGCTGAGTTGGTTAGCCTGCTATGCACAGACCGCGCGGGGTGTCACTGCTTCCTCCCTTTCTGCTTTTTCTTCGTATTGGCATTCTTGTCGCGCAAAGTCGACGGAAACTTGGACAACATGCGCTGGATTTCTTGAGCAGCTTCGCCGCCGCCCTTTATTCCATTGTGTGCTTGATCAACCGCTGAAATTCCCATCCATCCAGGTATCGTTGGATCCGCGCGGGCGGCGAGCAGTAGCTTGACAATCTCAACGTGCCCACTCCCCACAGCTTCTCGAATTGCAGTGTTGCCGATTCGTTCTTCACAATGCGCATTGACATCCGCGCCCGCAGCGATGAGGCGCCGAACAATTTCCGTATTTCCTTCATTTGCGGCTGCGATAAGAGGTGTATGGCCAATGCAGTCGAATGAGGCAAGGGTGCGCGGGCATCCGTGCCGAAGGAAGAAGTCCACTGTTTCTAGATCACCCTCCCGCGCCGCATGGTGCAGGTAGCTTGATCCGACGTCGAGTTCGTCGTCTATGACACCATCAAGCGTTACTTCGCCTTGCAGCAGCCTGGAAGCGGTATCGAAATCACTTTCGGAGAGTGCGTACAAAAGGGGGCCGAATGTTTCGTCGTTGAATAAGGCCATTTATATAAGCTGCTGAAAATAATCCCCCACCCGCACATCGTAGTAGGACTGGGAAGTCTACGGCGTTGTGCCCTTCCCGTATTTATCGCGTCAACTTTTCCGGTGGCTCCACCACTTCTTGCTCAATTGCCCCGAAGATGCTCTGGCCGTCCGCACCCTTCATCTCGATGCGGATGGTGTCACCGTATTGCATGAACGCGGTGCTGGGCTGCCCGTCCTGAATGGTCTCCGTGGCGCGCTTCTCGGCGATGCAGCTATAGCCATTGGGCCATTCCGTCCTGGCCTTGTCGCCAGCCCCCTTGGTCACGCCCTTGTTGCTGACCGTGCCCGAGCCGATGATGGAGCCGGCGCGTAGGTTACGGGTCTTGCACAGGTGGGCAATCAGTTGGCCGAAGTGAAAGGTCATGTCCGGTCCGGCATCGCACAGGCCGACCTTGCGTCCGTTCCAGGTGCTTTGCAGCGGCAGGTGCAAGCGGCCCTTGCGCCACGCATCACCCAACTCATCGGGCGTGACGGCCACCGGACTGAAGGCGGTGGCCGGTTTGCTTTGTACGAAGCCAAAGCCCTTGGCCAGCTCCGCCGGAATCAGGTTGCGCAGGCTCACATCATTGACCAACAGGACGAGGCGAATGCCGTCCAGCGCGCGATCGGCGGCGCAGCCCATGGGCATGTCGCTGGTAATGACGGCGACCTCGGCTTCAAAATCGATGCCCCACTCTTCACTGGCGCAGACGATGGGGTCGCAAGGGCCGATCAAGTCGTCGCTACCACCCTGGTACATGAGTGGGTCGGCATAAAAGCTCTCGGGCACTTCGGCACCGCGCGCCTTGCGCACCAGTTCCACATGGTTGAGGTAGGCCGAGCCATCGACCCATTGGTAGGCGCGGGGCAGCGGCGCCATGCACTGCGTGGGGTCGAACGGAAAAGCGTGGCGGGCGCGTCCGTTGTTCAGGCTGTCGTAAACGTCTTGCAACTGGGGCGACAGGTAGTTCCAGTCGTCCAGCACCTGCTGCATGCGGTTGGCGATGTTGGAGGCGTAGACCGCCTGGCCCAGATCGCGCGAGACCACGACCAATTGGCCATCGCGCGAGCCGTCTTTGTAAGTTGCGAGTTTCATGTGGGAATTGTCGCTCTGAATTAAACTGGCACGGCCCCCCGAGGCTGTGTTTCGCCGCGCAGCCCTCTTTCCAGCTGGCTTTCACCCGTCTTTTTTTTGCCCCACATTGATGCCGATCCCGTGTCTTTCTCCCACTGGCCGCCGCCCGTCCTGGCGACTGATTGCGCTGACCACCCTGGTGTTGTTGGCGCACTGGGCCCTGCTGCGTGCCACGCCGATGGCTTGGGCTGCGCACGCCAGCGCAGACATTGGCTCGTCCTGGGCCTTTTCCACCCGCACCATTGCCGCCCTGCCCGAGACGCCCGTCGCGGTGCCAACCCAGACCAAAGAGCCGCTCGCAGCGTCGCGTCGAAAGCCACGCAACGTGCCACCGGCGCCGGTCGAACAGGCAGTTTCGACCGAAGGCGTAGAGCCAAATATCCCGGCAGCCCTCGTAGAATCTGCCTTGAAAGCTATTGAAACTGTAGCAAATAGCACGCCCAGCGAAATACCCATTGACGAGACACCCGCTTTGCTGGCCGTCGCCACCGTGCCGACCGTACGGATGATGGATGCGGGCGCCAGCGCGACCAACCAAGTGCCCGCCACGCTGCCAGCCGCCAAGGCGGTGCAAAAGTTTGCGTTGCCGCCGTCCGCCCGGCTGAAGTACGACGTCAAAGGCGAAGTCAAAGGCTTTCCTTACCACGTGAATGGTGACCTGCAGTGGTCGCAGGACGGCAAGACCTACACCGCCCGCATGGAGATCAGCCACTTTTTGTTGGGGTCTCGGGTACAGACCAGTACCGGTCAGGTCGGCGCCCATGGCATAGAACCCATCCGGTTTGGCGACAAGGTCCGTAGCGAGGTTGCCGCGCATTTCAACTACGAAAACAAAAAGGTCACCTTCAGCGCCAACACGCCCGATGCGGACCTTTTGCCCGGTGCGCAGGACCAGTTGAGCGTTTTGATGCAAGCGGGGGCCATGGTGGCCGGTGAGCCGCTGCAGTTTAGCCAGGGCAGCACCTTGTCCTTCCAGGCGGTGGGGCCCAAATCGGCCGAGAACTGGCTATTCACCGTGGGCGCCATGGAAAAGCTGGACCTTCCGGGTGGCGTGATAGGTGCGCTGCGGCTGTGGCGCGACCCCAACGCGCAATACGATTCCAAGTTGGAGATCTGGCTGGCGCCCAGCCTGGGCTATCTGCCGGTGCGCATACGCCTGACACAGGCCAATGGTGACCTGGTGGACCAGATGTGGCGGTCTACGCAAAAATAGAAATGAGGCTCCCGTGCTCCGCCGCTTTGCGGGTCACTCCCCATCCCAGGGGGCTAATTTCCCTGCACACTTGATTTCGCGGGTATTGCGCCCACTTGCAATACAAGCCCTATCATTCAATCCATGCAAACGCTCTACGACTCTGAAACCTATTCGGTCACCCATATGCTGGCCAATGCCGAAACTGACGGTGGCAAGCCCCTGTCGGACGTGATCAAGACCGTGCAATATGCCAGTGGTGTACCCACGATGGCGCGCCATGGTTTCGAGATCGTCGACAAGCGCGCCGGCAAAGAGGTATACCTCGACGGCTCCTGGGCCGAGTTGTT
>JBBQBG010000208.1:0-7065 GCA_038317285.1 Burkholderiales bacterium
GGAGTTGGAGGAAGCGGAGGGCATCGACACGTTGCTACAAGTGCTGCGCAAACACAGGCTGCAACCCAAGCGTATGGGTTTGGACATCACTGGTTACACACGCGTCTCCAACATCATTACGCTGGTCGATGCACTCAAGCCGTTGCGTGCTGCGGGCATGAGTGTCGCTCTGGACGACTTCAAAGTCACTGAAGCCGGGCTGCGCGTCTGGACCAAAGTATTGCCCACCATAGTCAAAATGGCCGCACGCTGGACGGACAAGATCGATTCAAGCGCGGAAAACAGTGCCATGGTGGCCAGCATGGTTCGCCAGGCGCAAAACCATGAATGCCTGTTATTGGCCAAATCGGTCGAGGTAGAGGCGCAGCTCCGTGCCCTGCGGGGTCTGGGGGTAGATCTGGCCCAAGGGTTTTTCTTGGGTAGCCCCGCGCCAGACCCCATTACCAGTCTGAACGTTCGTGCCCGTTCCGTTTTGGCGACGGTAACTTTCTAGGCGGCCCGCCGCCCAAACGGTTCAGACCGTCGGCTTCATCTCGTTCAACACGCGCAGCACGTCGAGCAATTCGGCAATGCTGGGGTTGAGCGTGTTGACATTGTCCTCACGCTGGCGACGCGCAAAGCGGTGCCAGGTGGTGATGTTCAGAATTTCCAGCTTGCCGTAGTGCAACTTGAGCCATTCGTGTTGCGCCAACTGCTGCACGTATTCTGAAAATAGTGTTCGCGACACGCCACACAGCGAAGCCAGCGTGTTCTGGGCAATGGGAATTTCTACCCCTTCACCCATGGCAACCGTGGGAGGGCGCTCAGAGCGGTAGGCCAGAGCTTCGGCAAACTGGGCCAGGCCCATCACCACGCGCAGGCAGGGGTTGCCCAGCTTCATCAGCGTCAGCGTTTCGGATGTTTTTTGCACCCGCCACGCCATCAGCTTGGCGACATAGCGCGCAAATTCGGGCTCCTGGCCGAACAGATCGTCAAAGGTGCTGGCCGGCATGCGCAGCACCTCGGTAGGCGTCAGGCAAACATAGTCGGCAAAGCTGGGTTTGCGATTGATGATGGACTGTTCGCCAAACCATGATCCCTTGCCGAAAATAGAAATAGGTGTGGATTCGGAATTGGTGGTCGGGATGGAGACCGACACCAGCCCATTCATGATGTACTGCCAGTGCTGCACCTCGCCGCCCTTGGTCCAGATCTTCTTGCCCGTTTCAAACGCCTGCACTTTGACGTTGGGTGCCGTTTGCGCGGCCAGCGATTCCGACAACCCCAGGCGGCGCAGGCGGGTGAAGACATAGCCGTTAACAGTGGGTGGAACCGGGGGCAATTGAACTCCTGATATCAAATTGTCAGTGTAGCCGCGCAGGGTTTGCCGCGTGGCTTGGGGTGAAAACGCCCATAGCCCTCGTGGGGATTGCGTGAGCAGCTATTATTTTGGTAGCAATTCGCTAGTGGTCAAAGTGTATGCGAATGTTGGTGGTGAATGTCGGGAAAGTGCGCATGCCGGTGCTGCAGCTTGGTGTGCTGGTGCGGGTGGGTGTGTGGCTCAACCCCGTCCCACGCGAAATCGTGGCTGTGCTGGTGGTGCACGTCGTGGCTATGGCTATGGGCGTGAGACTGTTCCGTGTGTTCGTGTGCATGCTCGTGCCGTTCGGTCAGGTGCAGCCACACCCCAGCCGCCATCAAAGCGGCAGCGAGCCAAAATACGGCCTGGACGGGCTCGCCAAAAACACCGATAGCCAACACAGCGCCGACAAAGGGTGCCGTCGAAAAATAGGCGCCGGTTCGCGCTGCCCCCAGGCCGCGCAGGGCGATGACAAACAACACCAGACTCAGACCGTAGCCCAAAAAACCAACCAGCAAGGCGCTGGACAGCAAGCCTGCGCCGGGCCACGTGGCACCCAGCGCAAATGCCAGGCCCGTGTTGACGCAGCCCGCCACAACGCCTTTACTACCGGCGATGAACAGTGCATCAGAAGCGGACACCTTGCGGGTCAGGTTGTTGTCAATGGCCCAGGCGAGGCACGCGCCCGCTATCGCCAGAGGGCCAATACCAAGCCCAAGCCCCATGCCCATCGCTGCCGCGCCACCCGTCGGCCATACCAATACGGCGCCACCCGCAACCACTAGCAGCATGCCCAGCACGATGCGCCTGTTGGTGTTCTCTTTGAAGACAACCCACGCCAGCAGGGCAGTCAACACCGACTCCAAATTCAGCAGTAGCGATGCCGCCGCGCCGGTGGTGTGTGCAAGCCCCACCATCAACAACAACGGGCCAATGATGCCGCCAAATGCAATCGCACCCAGCAACCAGGGCCACTCGTGCGTTTGCAGGCCGCTAGGTTTCCAGCTCTTGTCGCGCAGCAGCCGCATGAGCGTCAAGCCCAGACCGCTGCCAAGGTAAAGCAGACCGGCCAAAAGAAACGGCGACCACACCGCGAACCCGTCGCCCATTAGTTGCTTCGCAAAGGGCGTGCTGGCCCCAAACAGAATGGCCGCGCCCAAGGCGGGCAGAGCGGCACGGTAGTGTGAATACATGTTGTGGTGTGCGTGTGGGTTGTGGATGCTCAGCCCAAATGGGTGTGGCGTTCCAGTTGCTGCTGGGTCTCCATCGCAGCCAAGCCTTGCAGGATGCCGCAGGAATCGACTGCGTTGTCACGACCGCCTTCACTGGTGCAGCGCTGGCGCAGCGTGCTGAGCTGTTCTTTTAGCTGGGTCAGCTCGCAGATGCGCGCGTCCACATGGGTGATGTGCTGGTCAAACACCGTGTTGATGGCACTGCAGTCGTCGCCCGCCTGGCTGGCCAGTTTCAGCAAGGCGTGGATTTCTTCATGGCTCATATCCAGCGCGCGGCAGTTGCGTATTAGGCGCAAGCGCTCCAGGTGTTCCGGCCCGTAAACCCGAAAGTTGCCCGCCGTGCGCGGGGGTTCGGTCAGCAGACCGGTCTTCTCGTAGTAGCGCACCGTCTCTACTGTGCACTGTGCGTTATTTGCTAATTCGCCGATTTTCATGGGAATGCTCCAAATACCTGTTGACTCTATAGTAACTTCAGGTTGTGTAATCGGCTGAACACGTCTTTGGAAGCCCTTCATGCCAGCCCACGATAGCCACACGGCACACCCGCCGCACGACCACCACCATGACCACGACCATGAAGCTGATCATGGCCACGCGCATTCGCACGCTGCGCAGCCCGGCGCGGGTGCCTGTTGTGCGGGCGAACCCGCTGGAATGCTGGACCAGCCGCTGCCCCTGGGCGATGGCATGCACACTGCGATCCGCATCCTGCAGATGGACTGCCCCACCGAAGAAGCCCTGCTGCGTAAAAAGCTGGGCGGTATGGAGGGCGTGACCGGCATGGAGTTCAACCTGATGCAGCGTGTGCTGACCGTAGCGCACACGCCTGCCGCCATCGCGCCCGTCTTGGACGCCATTCGCTCGCTGGGCTTCACGCCTGAAGTGGCTGGCGCTGCCGCAGCACAGTCTCACAGCACGCCTGAGCCCGCCAAACCCTGGTGGCCGCTTGCGCTGGCCGGGGGGGCGGCCCTGGCGTCCGAGGCCGCGCATGGGTTCGCGCTGCCAACCTGGGTCGCTGCCGCGCTGGCACTGGTTGCCGTGTTGACCTGTGGATTGACCACCTACCAAAAGGGTTGGATTGCGATCCGCAACGGCAACCTCAATATCAACGCGCTGATGAGCATTGCCGTGACCGGCGCTTTGCTGTTGGGCCAATGGCCCGAGGCGGCGATGGTGATGGTGTTGTTCACCATCGCCGAGTGGATAGAAGCCAAGTCGCTGGACCGCGCGCGCAACGCCATCCAGGGTCTGGTGCAACTCACACCGGAGCGTGCCACCGTCTTGCAGGCCGATGGTAGCTGGGCCGACGCGCCCGCCCAAGCCGTAGCCCTGGACGCCCGGGTCCGTGTCAAACCCGGTGAACGCATTGCGCTAGATGGGCGCATCGTCCACGGCGGCTCCAGCGTCGACCAGGCACCCATCACCGGCGAAAGCCTGCCGGTTGAAAAGGGGGAGGGCGATGCCGTCTTCGCCGGGAGCATCAACACATCGGGCTCGTTTGAATACGTGGTCACCGCATTGGCTGGCAACAGCACGCTGGCCCGCATCATCCATGCGGTGGAAGCGGCGCAGGGTGCCAAGGCACCCATGCAGCGCTTTGTCGATCGGTTTGCGCAGGTCTACACGCCGGCGGTTGTAGCCATTGCGGTGGCTGTGGCGCTGTTGCCGCCGCTGTTGCTGGGTGGCGCATGGTTTGAGTGGGTCTACAAAGCGCTGGTGCTGCTGGTCATTGCCTGTCCGTGTGCATTGGTGGTTTCCACGCCAGTGACCATCGTCAGCGGTCTGGCAGCGGCGGCCCGCCAGGGGATATTGATCAAGGGCGGGGTCTATCTGGAAGAAGGGCGCAAGTTGAAATGGTTGGCGCTGGACAAGACCGGCACCATCACCCATGGCAAACCGGTGCAGACCGATTACATGGCGCTGAACGGCGCGGACGCGGCCACCGTGCGCAGCCTGGCCGCCAGCTTGGCGAGCCGCTCGGACCACCCCGTGTCGCGCGCAGTGTCCCATGCAGCACAGGGCGATGGCGTTACCCTGCATGCGGTAGACGATTTCACGGCGCTACCCGGGCGCGGCACCCAAGGCCGCATAGGCGGCACGCTGTACCGCATCGGCAACCACCGTCTGATCCATGAGCAAGGCTTGTGTTCTGATGCGCTAGAGGCGCAGTTGTCGGCTCTGGAGGCGCAGGGCAAGACCGTCGTCCTGCTGACCGACGATGAGACCGTGCTGGGCCTCTTTGCCGTGGCAGACACGGTCAAAGAAAGCAGCCGCCAGGCCATCGCCGAACTGCACGCGCTGGGCATCAAGACCATCATGCTGACCGGCGACAACCCCCACACGGCGGCGGCCATTGCCGCGCAGGTAGGCATTGACGAGGCCCGTGGCGACCTGCTGCCAGAAGACAAGCTCAAGGCGATCGAGGCCAAGATCGCCGAAGGCGCTGCGGTAGGCATGGTGGGCGACGGCATCAACGACGCACCAGCCTTAGCGCGCAGTGACATCGGCTTTGCCATGGGGGCCGCGGGCACCGGCACCGCCATCGAAACCGCCGATGTGGCGCTGATGGACGACGACCTGCGCAAGCTGCCCCGCTTTGTGCGCCTGTCCCGCTACACCCATACCCTGCTGGTGCAAAACATCGTGCTGGCGCTGGGCATCAAGGCCGTGTTTCTGGCGTTGACGCTGACCGGTGCCGGCACCATGTGGATGGCGGTTTTTGCGGATGTGGGTGCCAGCCTGCTGGTGGTGGGCAACGGGCTGCGGGTACTGCGTCCACAAAACTAGTGGTGCGAGCAAGATTGGCCAATAGCCCTCGTCAGTATTGCATGGGCCGCTATACTTTTTATAGCTATGATTGGTTGCCAGCGACAGTCTTGCAACTGCAGTCCGTGGCGCACGCTGGCGCTGCAGGTCTGCGCAGATGCTTGCTGCCCAGCAATGGGGTTGTGTTGGTGGGTTGCATGGGGTGGTCCTTAGGGTGTGTGCAATAGTGCAGGCCCAAAGGTACAAGCTCAAGTAGCTTGAGGTGCAAGTCCTTTTTTCTTAAATGCTATTTTTCATATGTCTGATGCCCCACTCACCATAGGTGCCCTGTCGGCCCACACGCGCTGTAGCGTGCCCACCATTCGTTACTACGAGCAGATCGGCCTATTGCCCAACCCGGGTCGGGCAGCCAACGGGCACCGCTACTACAACCGCCGCGATCTCAGGCGCTTGGGCTTCATCAAGCGGTGTAGAGACTTTGGTTTTCCTATCGAGCAAGTGCGGGTGCTGGCCCAGTTGTTCGAGGACGGCGACCGTGCTTGCCGCGAGGTGCGCGACCAGGCCCAACTGCACCTCGAAGCGGTGCGTGCCAAGCTGGCTGACATGCGCCAACTGGAGGCGAGCCTGGAGTTGATGGTTGGCAGTTGCGACGCCGCCTGCAGCGCCGGGCCGACGCGAGACTGCTGCATTCTGACTGACCTTGCCACCACGGTGGCCGCATAGTGCCAAGCTTGGGGTTCGCTAATCCGCATGGCTGATGTCAGCCAGGTTGGCGCAGGCCTTGCAGTCAATGACGCCGGCGTCGATCCGCTTGCTTTTGGGGTCCATTACGGAATCCCCGGCCCATTCCAGCACTCAGTCGGCTTCCACCGCAATCGTGACGCCCGCGTTTTCGTTCATGCGCTTGACCAAGTGCATGTCCATGGCCGCTGCCGGTGTCCAGATGCCGCCTGGAGTGCCGGTCGCGTCTTGGAGCAGACACACGGCAGATTCCGCAATCATCTTCGACGTGGAGCCGTAGCCCGGGTCACGGTCACCTTTGACGCCGACGCGCAGTCTGTCGCCTTTGGCGTTCTCTCCCAGGAACATCACGTCGTAGAAACCCGCGTCACGCTCCGCGCGCGAAGGTCCTTCTCCCGGCTTGGGCGCGTCGTCGGAGCTCATGGATTTGTCGTTGGCAATGGCGTTGGCTACGGCCTCGCCTTTGTCACCGGTGCCGGTGATGATCATCTCGTCGTAGGCAAAATCAATGCCATAGGCATGGCCCATCAGAAAGTTGGAGCGGTGTACGTTGCGCGTGTTGATGGCCGCCATCACAAACGGCGCCACCCAAAGGCCAATCGCTTCTTCGAACATGGGCTTGTGCATGGGCGGCTGCTTGGGGCCTTCGAAGCCGGGTGTCAGCGAAAACGGGTTGCGCAGCAGCGCGTTGATGGCTGGGTCTTTCATCGCAGCGGCCACGGTTTCGTTCAGGCTGGCAGCCGTGCCGCCCGAGAAGGTGCCCTTCATCTTGCGCACGCGGCCGCGCACCCGGCTCGCGGGGCTGCCGAAGCGAGCCTTCATTTCGTTTTGCAAGACCAGCACACCCAGGTCAAAGGGTATGGAGTCAAACCCGCATGAAAACACGATGCGCGCGCCACTGGCCTTGGCCGCGGCTTCATGGGCGTCGATCATCTTGCGCATCCACGCCGGCTCGCCGCACAGGTCCACATAGTCGGTGCCAGACTT
>JBBQBG010000209.1:0-7038 GCA_038317285.1 Burkholderiales bacterium
ATGGCCAGAACGTGCTGGCCGATGGTGGGGCTTACCCAGGAACCTATTGAACAAAGCGGCCTGAAGTGAGAATTACTGCAGTGGAACTGCGCGGACGGTTTGTTACCCAGGGACTTGGTCTGTGGGGTATTTCCAGAAGTCGCGCAGCAAATAATTCATCGGCAAATTCAGCGAAGTGTTTTTCGGCGGAATGGGCTTCATGAACCAACGGTCGTAGATGGCCTGGGCTTCCTTGGACACGATCATGCGCTTCATTTCGTTGTCCATGATGGCCTTGAGTTCGGGGTCGCCTTTAGGTAGCATGATGGCCAAAGGTTCGACGGTCAGGAACTTGCCAATCACCTTGAACTTTTCGGGGTTGGCGCGGCCGGCAATCAGGCCGTACAGCAGCACGTCATCCATGGCAAAGGCGTCAGATTCATTCTTCTCGACCATCTCGACGGCGCGGGCGTTGTCGGGCGCTTCTTGCAAGACCAGGCGCAGCACCCGCTCGCGGCTGGCGCGCTCCACAGCCTTCAGCGGAGTCGATCCCTTGGTCGACACGACGCGTTTGCCTTCCAGGCCGACGATATCGGTGGCGGCTTCGTCTGCACGCACCATGTAGCGCGCGCCGGTAATGTAATGCGGGACGGTAAAGGCCACCTTGTTGCGCCGTTCGGCGTTGTTGGTCGTAGAGCCGCACTCCATATCCACCTTGCCTTCTTCCACCATGCTGATGCGGTTGCTGGGGATCACCATCACGTATTCAATGGCCAGCGTTTTCATATCAAGCTTTTTCTTGATCGCATCGGCCAGCTTGAGGCACAGATCCAGGGCATAGCCCACCGGGCGCTTGTCTGCGTCAAGGTAAGAAAACGGTGCTGATGACTCGCGGTGGCCCAATACGATTTTCCCAGTCGCGCGGATATGGTCCAAAGTAGCGCCGGCGGTTGCAGCGCACGAAAGGCACATCAGAGTCAAGCCCAACGCGAAAGGTATGTGGCGCCGCGAGGCAGAAGTAAAAGATGGTTTACGCATGGTGACCTTTTTGATTGTGGTTGGTGTGCCGGCGGTCGCGCATCCAACGCTGCGATGGTTGAGTATCCCGACGATAGCGGGGGCCGTCAAATTCAATCCGAACATGGATCAATGCCGAAAGTGTATTCACAGCAGTGGACCGTCTTGAACTAGTCAATAATGGCTCAATCGTTAAACCTGCGCTTCCAACGCAGGTAACCCGTAACCTGTATCGGCCCTCCATGCAAACACCGTGCCAGATTCGACGCTGGTCGTTTTCTACCCTGCTGCGCAGTTGCGCGCTGCTGCTGGTCTTGTGTGCAATGCCAGCAGCAGCCCAAATATCGGCGCCTGTTGTCTACAAACTGCGGGTGGTTGGCGGCTTGGCGGGCCTGAGCCAGTTCACCCGTTGGGAAGAGCCGTTCTGGACCCAGGAATTGTCCCGCCTCAGTGCAGGCAAGTTCAGCGCCGATATCGTTCCGTTTGACCGGGCCGGCGTTCCCGGGTCGGAGATGTTGCACTTGCTGCAGCTGGGGGTAGTCCCATTCGGCACGACCTTACTCAGCTCTTTGCCTTTGCAGTTTTTGCAGTACACCGCGCCCGATCTGGCGGGGCTCAACCCGGACATCGCCAGTTTGAAAACCAGTGTGTCTGTGTTTCGCCCCTATCTTGAAAAAGCATTGCGCGATCAGCAGGGCATAGAAATGCTGGCCATCTACACCTACCCGGCACAGGTGCTTTTTTGCAAAAAATCGTTCGCCGCGCTGGCGGATCTGTCCGGGCGGCGGGTTCGCGTGTCGTCTGTCGGGCAGGCAGACTTTTTGGCTGCGGTGGGTGCCGTGCCAGTGACCATGGCGTTCAACGAATTGGTGGGCAATTTGCAGAGCGGCAATGTGGAATGTGCCGTGACGGGAACGATGAGCGGCAATACGCTGGGCCTGCACGCCATGACCAGCCATTTGTACGCCATGCCGCTGACCTGGGGCCTGGCTATTTTTGCCGCCAACCGGGCCGCTTGGGAGGCCCTGCCGCCGGATTTGCGGGCGCTGTTGCGGCGCGAGTTGCCCAAGCTGGAGGCCTCCATCTGGGCCGAATCCGAGCGCGATACCGCTGAAGGTATGGCCTGCAATACCGGCCAAAGCACCTGTAAGGCAGGGCGCAGGGGCAATATGGTGCAGGTGCCCGTGTCGGCCCTAGACGAGCGCCGCCGCCAGGAGATCTTCGCGACGACCGTGTTGCCACGGTGGCTCAAGCGTTGCGGCGCGCGCTGCGCTGAGATCTGGAACCAGACGATCGGCCCTGCGCGCAATATCGCAGTACCCACCAGCCCATGAAGGTGGCCTCACCGGCGCGTATCCGCCTGACCGTTTGGGGCCTTGTAGCGGTCCTGTTGGTCGTTCTGGCTGCAGGTGCCAGCTACGAGGTATGGAATGCGCGCCAGCGGGCCCTTGCCGACAGCGAGGCCCAGGCCACACGGTTCCTGGCGGGGGCCGAAGCCGCATTTAACCGGTCGCTGTTGGGCATTGACGTGTTGCTAGCTGGGACGGACGAATTTTTGGGCCTGTCCACAACGGTGCCGCAATGGGTAAACGTCGAAGCCGCGACCCGTTTGTTGAGTAACGCCGCCAGCCAGAATTTGATGGTGCGCTTTGTCGCTTTGGTGGACGAGAAGGGCCGGTCCTTCGTAACTTCGGAGCCGGCGGGCATGGCCGTACAGCGCGAGTTGCCCCAATCGTTTATTGCCGAAGCCTTGGCGCAGCCCATGTCCACGCTGGTGACGAGCAGCCCCATCGAGAGTGCGGCCAACCTGGAACGTGTGCTGTATTTTGGCCGCTACATCCGCATGGCGGATGGCTCCAATTTGCTGGCCGTGGCCGAGGTGCCCACTGCGATGCTGACCACGGTGCTGATGCAGGGCACCGACATCGCTGGGCTGGAAGTGACGCTGGAGCGCGGCAACGGACAGCTACTGCTGGGCATACCCGATAGCGGTGCGCGCAGTAGCTCTGCGCACATACCGCCATTGAATGCGACACCTGAACCCAAGGATCGGGCACAGGTCATGGCGCGTCTGACCGCTGTGCCAGCGCTGGTGGTGACGCGGCCGTTGCTGTACCGCGACCTGTGGATATCCGCCAGCATCCCCCTGGATGCGGCCTTGGCTAAGTGGCGCTTTGACCGCAATGTGTTGTTGTCGGCCTCGTTGCTGTTTGCTGTGCTGTTGCTGGCCATGGGCGCGTTTGTCGTGGATTATCTGAACCGTATTGCCGGCGCGCGGATGGCCATGGCCCAGTCCAAAGCGACGCTGGACCAGGCATTGGAGTCCATGGTCAGCGGCTTTCTGCTGTTGGACCTGCAGCAGCAGGTGGTGCAATGGAATCGGCGCTTTGAAGAAATATTTCCTTGGATGATGGGCAGCATGTCGACCAGGATGCCGTTTCGGCAGGTGCTGGAAATATCGTCCCGCCACCACCTGCCCGACGCATCCGAAGCCGAACACGCGCGTTGGGTCGAAGAGCGCTTGTATGCGCAGTCGACCACCTCCACACCCCACGAGCAAATATTGCCCAACGGCCAGCACATTGAGATCACAGAACGTGCCACGCCAGACGGTGGCATGGTCATCACGTACCACGATGTAACAGCCATGCGCCGCGCCAGTGCCGAGATAGAAACGCTGGCTTTTTACGACGCGTTGACGGGTTTGCCCAACCGCCGCCTGCTGCTGGATCGTCTTACCCAGGCTTCTGCCGCCGCGGGCCGCTCGGGTCAACTGGGCGCGCTGTTGTTTTTAGATCTGGATCACTTCAAGATGGTCAACGACACCATGGGCCATGAAGTGGGTGACCTGCTGCTGCAGCAAGTGGCCCAACGCCTGAAGGCCTGTGTGCGCGATGCCGACACGGTGTCCCGGCTGGGTGGTGACGAATTCGTGGTGATGCTCAAGGACTTGTCGATCGACAAGAACGAGGCGGCCCAGGTGGCCCAGCGCATTGGCGAAGAGATGCTGCTGACCTTGGGCCAGCCTTACCAGTTGGGCGACCAGCCCCACCGTAGCACCTGCAGCTTGGGTGCCACACTGTTTGGCGCGGATGAGCACAACGCAGCCGAACTGCTGAAACAGGCCGACATTGCCATGTACCAGGTCAAGGCCCAGCGCGGCAATGCGCTGTGCTTCTTTGACCCGCTGATGCAGGCCGTCATCAGCGACCGGGCCCAACTGGAGGTGGATTTGCGCGAGGCGTTGGCGCAAGACCAGTTTGCACTGTATTACCAGCCGCAATATGGCCGGCAGGGGCAAGTTGTTGGGGCCGAGGCGCTGCTGCGTTGGCAGCATCCCCAGCGCGGGTTGCTGGCGCCGGGCGCGTTCATCTTGGTGGCTGAAGAGAGCGAATTGATCGTACCGATGGGGGCATGGGTATTGCACACCGCGTGTCAGCAGTTGGCGGCGTGGCAAGGCGATGCGAAGTTGGGGGCATTGCAACTTTCGGTCAATGTCAGTGCGCGCCAGTTCCGCCAGAGCGACTTTGTGCAAACCGTGACCGACATCGTTCGCGCGTCCGGCATCGCGCCCCACCTGTTGAAGCTGGAGTTGACCGAGTCGCTGATGCTGGACAAGGTGGATGACTGCATCGCCAAGATGGGCCAGCTCAAGGCCACCGGCATACGCTTCTCGCTGGACGACTTTGGTACAGGCTATTCTTCACTGGCGTACCTGACCCGCTTGCCGCTAGACCAGCTCAAGATTGACCAATCTTTTGTGCGCAACCTTGGCGTGCGCCACAGTGACGGCCTGATTGTGCAAACCATCGTGGGGATGGCACGCAGCCTGGGTCTGGAGGTCATGGCCGAAGGGGTAGAAACCGATGCACAGAAGGAACTGCTGGCCCAATACGGGTGCGAGCTGTACCAAGGCTACCTGTTTGCCCGGCCGGCCCCAGCGGCGCAGTTGCAGGCTTTGTTGTTGTCGGCACCTTCATAGGTGCCAACGACTGACTGTTCAGCGGCGTGATGACAGCACGATACCGGACACGATCAGCGCAAACGCAAACGCATGAAACAACTGCGGCGCCTCAGCCAGAAAGGCTGCTGACAGCAGGGCGGTAAACAAGGGCGTAAGGTTGATGAAGAACCCCGCCGCAGCAGGGCCTGCACGTGACACGCCGGCACCCCAAGCTGCATACGCCACCACTGCCGGGCCCAGCGCAATAAACAGCAGCGCGCTGAAAAGTGGCCAGCCCCATTGCAGACGGGCATCGGTCAGTGCCCACTCGGCGCCGGCGAACATCAAAGACCAACCCAGCCCAAACACCACCTGGCCCAGCAGGAACGCGGCCCAGTCGGCGCGCAGCGACGCTGATTCTGGTGTGGGGTGCGCCAGCATCCAGCTGTAGTAGGCCCAGCCCATGCTGGCCAGCAGCACGCACAGGTCACCGGCCACCAGGTGCATGCCCAACAATAGCGCCCACTGACCCCGGCACAGGACCAGCACCACACCGGCAATCGACAGCACAGCGCCCAGCATTTGCCGGCCCGACGCCGGTGTGCCAAAGAAGAAGCGCCCAATCAACAGCATCCATACCGGCGTGCTCGCACCGACCAGCGTCACATTGATGGGGGTAGACGTATTGAGTGCAAGGTACAGCAGCGCGTTGTACCCACTGGTACTCAGCAGCGCCAGGAAAACAAAGCGCCGCCATTGCGGCCAAAGCGGGCTGCCCCGGCGCAGCACGCTGCCCGCCAGCGGGAGCAGCAGCAGGAAGGCAAAGCTCCAGCGCAGCAGGTTCAGCGTCATGGGTGAGATCAAGGGGCTCACGACTCTCCCCACCACTGCGTTGCCGGCCCACAGCATGGGCGGGATAGTCAGCAGCAGTGCGGCGGTGGGTGTCAGGCGTTGGGTCATGGCGGGACTGTACTAGGCCAAGGCTTGCACATTGCTGGCAGGCCTATAGGGGCTTGCGTTTCGTGGCACCATGGCGACAGCCGCCCGCGCCGGGCATGTCCACTGACCGCAGGAGATAGCACCATGAGCCAAAACCAGTCCCGAGCCATTCGTATTGACCAACATGGCGGGCCCGAGCAGCTCAAGCTGGTGCAGGTCGCCGTGGGTGAGCCCGGCCCCGGCGAAATTCGCATCCGCCACAAGGCCGTCGGTTTGAATTTCATCGATGTTTACCAGCGCAGTGGCCTCTACCCCAACACCATGCCGCTGCAACTGGGTATGGAGGCCTCTGGTGTCGTGGAGGCGGTGGGCGAGGGTGTGACCCACTTGCAGGTGGGCGACCGCGCCGCCTACGCCAGCCAACCACCTGGCAGCTATTGCGACTTGCGCGTAATGCCGGCCAAATGTGTCTGCAAGCTACCAGACGCCATTTCGTTTGAAACCGGTGCCGCCATGATGCTCAAGGGCCTGACGGCTCAGTATCTGCTGAAGAAGACGCTGCCGCAGGGCGGGCTGAACCCGGGAGACTTCGTACTGGTCCACGCAGCGGCCGGTGGCGTGGGCCTGATCGCCTGCCAGTGGGCCCGGGCACTGGGCCTGCGTCTGATTGGGACGGCGGGCTCTGAAGAAAAATGCGCCCTAGCCCTCGCCAATGGAGCAGAGTTTGCTATCAATTACGCAGCAGAAGACTTTTTGGCACGTGTCAGAGAGATTACTGGCGGCAAGGGCGTCAAAGTGGTCTACGACTCGGTTGGCAAAGACACCTGGGACAAATCGCTGGACTGTCTGGCACCCTTTGGCCTGATGGCCAGTTTCGGCAATGCATCGGGCCCGGTGGCACCCATGGCACCCGGCATTCTGGGCCCCAAGGGCTCGCTGTACCTGACCCGCCAGACCCTGTTCACCCACATTGCCACGCGTGAGAGTACCCAGGCGATGGCCGACGACTTGTTTGACATCGTCGTCAGTGGCAAGGTGAAAATCCATATCGCCCAGCGCTTTGCGCTGGAAGACGTGCAGCAGGCACACCGCGCGCTAGAGGCACGGCAGACCACAGGGTGTACGGTGCTGACGCTTTGACCGAGGTCAATACCGTTGCG